>NZ_JADYXD010000004.1:0-260973 GCF_015864475.1 Pseudoalteromonas sp. SWXJZ10B | reverse complement strand
ATGTGCCGCTCCACTCTTTACTCGCATTGGACTTTAATTTACACCCATCAATGGCAAACATGTTGCGGCCTATCAAGCCTTCCTCATCACATATCATCAGTACTTGCGTAAAAAGCGGCTCAATCTGCTCATGCATTTTGGCCACGAATCCCGCTATAGATGTGTAATGCGGCTGGATATCACCCGACACACTCATAAATAAAATGTTCGTCTCACACGCTTTAGCAATTCGGCGGCTACTAATTAAACCATGAGCATAACCCAGTAAAATAATCTTTAGCATTACCGAGGGTGGATACGCCGCCGCACCCGTTCTGTCGTTGTTATACCACGCGTCAAAGCCCGACAAGTCGAGTTTATTTTCGACAATATAACAAAGGGCATACTCAAAGGTGCCAGGCAAAATTTGTTCAGCGAAATTGATAGGAATGAATTTATTTTGACAGGATAAGTCAGGCTTATAGTTAGCCATAACAGTTTACCGTGGGTGAATAATATCTATTAGATCACAGCGAACAGATGGATTCAAGGTTAAAAAGCAATCAATTAAAAATAGTAGAATACGTTCCTAAAAAGAGTAATTCTACAGCCTCAACGCCTCACTAAGAGGCAAAGGATAGTTGGCTAAAATAAGCGAGGCACGAGCAAATAGCCAACTGTTATTTGTCCTGCTTGAGTGACTTGTTATGTTTATAGTTGGGAACTGCGTTGAAGAATCAATCCGCTTTCGCCACCAACCGTAATACGATAAGCATATGTTTTGTTTGGGGTAACATGTAAGGAGTGTTCTATTAAGTTCAAAGATGATGATTCAGAGCTAAGTTGGGATATTGGGGCAACACCTATTAAGTTATCCTCTAAATTCACATGTAACACAATAGATTCAGATACAGCCAAACTAGCAACCCTTTCCCCATTAATAAATAACGTGGCAGGAATTGCACTCCCAAATAAACCACTGTCACGGACAATAATAATCTTACTGCCTGATTTCTTAGGTAATGAATACTTTGCATAAGCAAGATATGTACTTTGATTTGAAATAGGAATCGACTCACTTAATCTAACAGGAGCAGTAGAACAACTAGAGACTAAAAATGTAACCAATAAAACGAATATATTTGTAAAACCAATATTTTTATATGACACCGATACTTCCTTATAAACATAACAGCTTATTGAACACCACTTTGGGGGGTTATAACACCCCAAAACGGCGTATATTACATGGCTCAATAATTCCACTAAATAACGCCAATGTAAACAAGTAATTACGTATGTTATAAAATGCTCGTTGTTAAAATACACCAAAACGACTTTTAATAATATTATTGGACAAAACACAAATGACTGTCGATACATACAGCGTGTTTTTAAAGTTAAATATTATTTATGAAATCTCTTTTTCTAACCACGATTACAGTCCATATGTATAGCCAGCGCTATTATTACTAGCTATACAAGGAGCACGATTGAAGCTTATCTGTTTTGATAGCTGCCTATATCCACTTTAATAATATGCAACACCCTAGCTATATGGAAATACTCAGGTGAAGTTATGTTTAAACCATTTTGTAAACTCGCAAAATCTAGCGCTAGAAACTGATAAAAAGGACAGCGCATAACTTTGGCAAATAACTGTAACGCGCTAAAACACGCCCTACATATTAGCTGAACCTTTTTACTTTTAACCTAAAACAAAAAAGCCGCTGTTCATTACAAACAGCGGCTTTCGTATTAAGATTTACAAGCTTAAAGCTTGCTTAACTTAAACTTGATTTTTATTGTTTACCAATCACTTCCAATCCACCCATGTATGGGCGTAATGCTTCTGGTACTACTACTGTGCCATCGGCTTGTTGGTAGTTTTCTAGTATAGCTACGAGTGTACGACCCACTGCTAAGCCTGAACCATTTAGTGTATGTAGTAACTCTGGCTTTTTAACACCTTCACGGCGAAAACGTGCTTGCATTCTACGCGCCTGAAAATCAGCCATGTTTGAACATGATGAAATTTCGCGGTATGTGTCTTGCGCAGGTAGCCATACTTCTAAATCGTATGTTTTAGCTGAGCCAAAGCCCATGTCGCCCATACATAAAATTACTTTACGGTACGGAAGCTCTAGCGCTTGTAGTATTTGCTCTGCGTGACCTGTTAACTCTTCAAGTGTTGCCATTGAGTCTTCTGGTTTTACAAGCTGTACAAGTTCAACTTTATCAAACTGGTGCTGACGAATTAAGCCTCGAGTATCGCGGCCATAGCTGCCTGCTTCGCTTCTAAAACATGGAGTGTGGGCAACTAATCGAATTGGTAAATCGCTTTCGTCGTAAATTTCGTCGCGGGCGCTGTTTGTAAGCGGTACTTCTGCTGTAGGAATTAAGCTAAAGCCGGCTTGTTGTTCACCATCGTCGTTCACAAGGCCTAATGTGTGGAACAAATCGCCCGCAAATTTAGGTAATTGGCTCGTGCCGTAAAGGCTTGCGCTATTAACTAAGTACGGTACATACATTTCGGTGTAGCCGTTTTTGTCTGCGTGTGTATCTAGCATAAATTGCGTTAGTGCACGGTGCATACGCGCTACTTGACCGCGCATTACGGTAAAACGTGCGCCACTAATTTTAACGCCCATTTCAAAGTCTAAACCGTTTAGGTCTTGCCCTACATCTACGTGATCTTTAACTTCAAAATCGAATTTTTTAGGTGTTCCCCACGTTAAAATTTCAACGTTGTCGTCTTCGTCTTTACCCGCTGGTACTGACTCGTCTGGCAAGTTAGGAATTGCTAAAGCAATGTCGTTAATTGCGGCTAATACTTCATCTTGCTCAGTTTTAGCAGCGTCTAGCTCGCTACCTAAGTTAGCTACTGCATCAAGTAATGGCTGCGCGTCTTCGCCTTTTGCTTTGGCTTGACCAATTGCTTTAGCGCTTGCATTACGTTGACTTTGAAGTTCTTGCGTTTTTACTTGTAATGTTTTGCGTTTTTCTTCAAGTGCCGTTACCGTCGCTACATCGAGTTCGTAACCGCGCGCCGCTAAACGTGCTGCAGTTTGTTCGATGTCTTGACGTAAAAATTTAGAATCTAACATGTTAGTTTTTTAACCTTTTTGCATTACTAGCTGAAGGCCCAGCCAAGCCATAAAAATACACACCATCACGTTTAAGATGATATTGAGGGCCATTTTAATAAAGTGACCTTGTTGTAATAACAACAACGAGTCCATTGAGAATGTTGAAAAGGTGGTTAATGCACCTAAAAAGCCAATACCGATAAGGGTTTTGGCGGGGCTTGCGGTGATAATTTCTTTATCTATCAAACCGTACAAAATGCCCATTAACAATGAACCCAGAATATTAACCGTCAACGTGCCAAAAGGGAATCCCCTACCGAGGAGTTTTAGCATGCTTTCGCTAATAAAAAACCGTAAACACGCACCTGAGGCTCCGCCAAGGGCGATCATCATATAAAGTTTAATCATTTTCGTACCGTTTAAGTGGGCTTTGCGCATCGCGCTCTTTTAGGTAGTCGAGTTTTTGTTTAATTTTTTGCTCAAGTCCGCGATCGCTCGGTAAGTAATATTCTTTACCTTCCATTTCTGGCGGTAAGTACTTTTCACCTGCGGCAAATGCGCCTTCTTCGTTATGCGCATAGCGGTACTCGGCGCCGTAACCTAGGTCTTTCATTAAGTTGGTTGGCGCATTGCGTAAATGCTCTGGCACAGGGTAACTTGGCTCGTTTTGAGCATCCTGCTTGGCTTGATTAAACGCCATATACACCGCATTACTTTTGGGGGCGCTGGCTAAATACAATGTGGCTTGTGCAATAGCACGTTCGCCTTCGCCAGGCCCTACTCGCTGAAATATATCCCACGCATTTAAGGCCACTTCCATCGCGCGCGGATCGGCGTTGCCTATATCCTCTGTTGCAATGGCAAGTAAACGCCTTGCTACATACAAAGGGTCGCCGCCACCAGCTAAAATTCGGCAATACCAATACAGAGCACCATCAGGGGAGCTACCACGTACTGATTTATGAAAGGCTGATATTAAATCGTAAAACTCATCGCCGCCTTTATCGTATTTAGCTAAGTGTGTAGGCAGTACTTGGCTAAGTACGTGCTCATCTACGTTGTATTGCCCGTTTTGCTGGGTTGTTAAATCAACTGCTTGTTCAAGTAAATTAAGTACTTTTCGCGCATCGCCACCACTTGCTTGACACAGTGCCTTTTTAGCGTTGTCGGCAATAGTTATATGTTTTTGGCTTAGCTGCTCATCTTGTTTAAGTGCGCGCTCTATTACGGTGTATAAGTCGGTATCGGCAAGCGATTTTAAAACATACACACGCGCACGCGACAATATAGCGTTGTTGAGGGCAAACGATGGGTTTTCGGTGGTTGCACCTACAAATATAAAGGTGCCGTCTTCAATGTGCGGTAAAAACGCATCTTGCTGAGACTTATTAAAGCGGTGAACTTCGTCAACAAACATAAGGGTGCGTTGGCCGCGGCTTTCTAAGTTATCGCGCGCTTGCGTTACGCTGTCACGTATATCTTTTACGCCTGCGGTTACCGCCGACATTTGAATAAGTGAGGCATCTGCATGGTTGGCAATTATTTGCGCAAGTGTTGTTTTACCTACACCCGGCGGGCCCCACAAAATTAAACTATGGCAGCGCCCCGCTACAATGGCTTGATGCAGCGGTTTGTCAGCACTTAATAAATGCTGTTGACCAATGTACTCGTCAAGCGTTGTAGGGCGCATACGCGCAGCAAGTGGCCGTACATCAGGCCCAAAATTAAATCCTAAATTACTCACCGTTACTCTGATCGTCTATTTCAACACCTTCAGGAGGCGTAAATTCAAAAGTGCTCTTATCAAGCTGTGTATTAACTTGTGCATCGTTAAACGTAAATGACGATAGCTGCCCTGAGTTGTCGGTAACTACTAATTTAGCAAGGCCTTGTTCGTTATCTGCAAACGCTATATCAAGTTGTTCTACTTGGCTTTCTACGCCTTTATTTGGCGTTACGCTAAAGCCTGTACTTGTTGCAAGTACGCTGTATTTTTCCCACTGTGCTGGGTCTTTTGATGTAAGTAGCACAAACGGTGTCGAGTCGATCAAGCTGCTGGTTTTCATAATCGTTACTTGCTCAGCAAAGCTGTCGAAGTAATATGTTTTATCGCCGTTTGATACAAATAACGTATCGTCTGGATTAGTTTGCTGCCAGCGAATCATCATAGGCTGTTGAAGCGCTATTGTGCCCTCGCCTTGCATAACAGCTTGGCCTTCTTTGTCTGTTACTTTTTGTGCAAACTGCGCTTTAAAGCTTTTTAAAGTAGCAAGTCTGTCTTGTAATGCTTGGCTGTCATCAGCAAAGCTTGGTGCGGCAAGTACGCTGCCTAACACTAATAATAAGGCGTTAAATTTTTTCATTAATTTGCTCCATTAGGTACTAATACATCGCGAGCGCCGTTATGACCTGGTGAACTCACGATACCCGATGTTTCCATTTGTTCTACTAAACGTGCTGCGCGGTTATAGCCAACACGCAGTTTACGTTGCACTGACGACACCGATACTTTGCCTGTTTCAATTACAAACGATACGGCTTCGTCGTATAACGGATCGTTCTCTTCGTCTGCATTTTCGTTTGCTTCACCTGGCAATAAAATATCTTCACTGGCATCACCATTGAGTATTTCATCAACGTAATTTGGCTTAGCACGCGCTTTCCAATCGTTTACTACGGCATGTACTTCATGGTCGTCTACAAACGCGCCATGCACACGCTCTGGTACGCTAGTACCTGGTGGTAAATAAAGCATGTCACCCATACCCAGCAGGTTTTCGGCGCCTTGTTGATCAAGTATGGTACGTGAGTCTATTTTACTTGATACCTGAAACGCCATACGTGTTGGTATATTTGCTTTAATTAAACCTGTAATTACATCAACCGATGGGCGCTGAGTTGCCAGTATTAAATGAATACCTGCCGCACGTGCTTTTTGGGCTATGCGGGCAATCAGCTCTTCTACTTTTTTACCTACAATCATCATCATGTCGGCAAATTCGTCAATTACTACAACAATACTTGGTAATTTACCTAGCTCGTCTGGGCCTTCTTTCATGCCATCTGTGTCTTTAAATAATGGATCAAGAATTGGGTAACCCGCTTCTTTGGCTTCAAGCACTTTTTGGTTGTAACCTTTTAAGTTACGTACACCTAATGCTGACATTAATTTATAACGACGTTCCATTTCGCCTACACACCAACGCAGTGCGTTAGCGGCTTCTTTCATGTCGGTCACTACTTCACACAATAAGTGCGGAATACCTTCGTATACTGAAAGCTCAAGCATTTTAGGGTCAATCATGATCATACGTACATCGTCAGGACCCGATTTGTACAGTAAGCTTACTATCATGACATTAACGCCCACTGATTTACCTGAACCGGTTGTACCTGCTACTAATAAGTGTGGCATTTTACCAAGGTCGGCACATACAGGCTGACCGGCAATGTCTTTACCTAACACCATAGTAAGTGGCGACGGGTTTTGCTCAAATTTAGGCGCATTTATTACCTCTGACAAACGTACTATTTCACGGTGTTTGTTAGGAAGCTCAATACCTACATAGGTTTTGCCAGGTATAACTTCTACAACACGTACACTAATTGCCGAAAGCGAACGCGCTAAATCTTTAGCTAAGCCTGTAATTTTAGATACTTTAATGCCGGGAGCTAAATCTAGCTCAAAACGTGTAACAACTGGCCCTGGGTATACAGCAACAACTTTAGCTTGAACGTTAAAGTCGAGTAGTTTTGTCTCTACTAAGCGCGATACGGTGTCGAGTTCTTCTTGCGAAATAGGGTTTTTAGCTTTATCCGGTCTGTCGAGTAAATCAAGCGACGGTAATGGCCCCGGTGGTGGCTCTTGCGTTAGTAATTGCTCAAACTTTTCTTTAGCCGTTGGCGGCGGTTGATACGCAGGTTTTGCTTTAGGCATTGGCCTAGCTGGCGATACAACCGTGGTAACTGGTTTTTCTGGCTCTATTACGGGGCTTTGGTCTAGCGCATTTAATGCAGCTTCTGTATCCATTGGCTCGTCGTCTATGGCGCTAAAGCCAATCTCTTGATCGAGTATGTCGTCAAGCTCATCAAACGGCATAAAGTCGTCACTAATTTGTGGCTCGCTAAATGGCGTTTGCGGTTTATTAATTGCTTTTTGTTTCTCTGCTTTTTTAGCTGATGTAGGCAGCTCTATTTGCTCTTTTATATCGTCTTCAAAATGGGCGTCTATTTCATCGTAATTATTTGCTTTGCCCGCAGCGTGTTCTCGGTGCATCCAACCTTTTGCGTACGATACAATAAAGCGGTAAAACCTAACCATTAAATCGCCAAGGTAATCTACAAAATCAACCCACGATACACCCGTTAATAAGGTAAGCCCGGCAAAAAAGAAACACAGCAATAATATAGATGTACCGGTAAAGTTAAATGCAGGCATCATCGCTGATGCAATAACATCGCCCACTACCCCACCAGAGGAAAAGTTATAAATATCGTCAAAATTGATACTACTAATAGCGGTAGCTGAGGTGATAAACAAAGCAAAACCAATAACACGCAGCGCTAAGGTGGTGTAATCAAGCTGTAAAATGCGGTGAGGTTGTTTAAATAGCAAGTAGCCAAATAGCTGAATGGCCGCTGGCACTAAGTAAGCCAACCAACCAAAGGTGAGTAATAAAATGTCGGCTATCCATGCACCGGCTGCTCCTGTGATATTGCTAACTTCGCTAAAACTAGTTTGCGACCATGCAGCATCTGCTGGATCAAAGCTGATTAAGGCACATAAAATAAATATTGCCGTAAAGGTGCTGATAATCAGCCCAGTTTCTAATAGTCTTTGCACACCGTTTAGGCGCATAGTTCCCTATTCCTCTTTATTATTCTATTTTTATTCACACTTACTTAGCAGTGAAATACCTTAGCAGGAAATGCAATTTGTTGCACTTTATCTTAACCTTGATGGCCTGATTATGAACAAGTTTTTATAATTTGAGCTGATATAAGCAAATGACGCAGCTAATATAAATAACCTTAAGTAATATAAGGACGAATAATTACGCCTTCTTCACCTTTTACTTCTTCCATCACTACATAAGTTCGGCTTTCACTAACGTTAGGCAATTTTAATAATATGTCACCTAATACACCACGGTATTCTGACATATCATTTACGCGCGTTTTAAGTAAAAAATCAAAATTACCCGATACTAAATGACATTCGATAATTTCTTCGTGCTTTTTAACGGCCGCACTAAACTCATCAAATACGTCGGGAGATGTTTTAGTAATTGTTACTTCTACATACACCGATAAACCTTGCCCAAGCTTAGCTGGATCGACCACTGCTTTATAGCCAAGTATGTAGCCTTCTCGTTCTAGCTTTTTCACTCGCTCCAGACAGGGCGTGGCGCTTAGGCCAACTCGTCTGGCCAGTTCAACATTTGACAAGCGTCCATCGTGCTGTAATTCCATTAAAATTTTACGGTCAATTCTATCTAATAACTGATGCATAGTACCAACTAGTTTTTTGTGCTGTTTATTTTTGTTATATAGATGATAACACTAGATTTGACTTTAAAAAAGGTGAGACACACGGGCTTATGATGAATATAATAGTGAAAAATGTTAATCCGTTCTTAATAAGGCAAATGATATGATTATTGGTGTTCCTAAAGAAATTAAAAACCATGAATACCGTGTAGGTATGGTTCCTGCGAGTGTTCGTGAATTAGTAAACCACGGTCATCAAGTGATTGTAGAAACTGATGCAGGCATGGGTATTGGTTTTACTAACGAAGATTACACGCTAGCGGGTGCTGAAATTTTAGCAACTGCTGCTGACGTTTTCGCTAAAGCAGACATGATTGTAAAAGTAAAAGAGCCACAAGCTGTTGAACGTGCAATGCTACGTGAAGACCAAATTCTTTTCACTTACTTACACCTTGCACCTGATCTTCCACAAACTGAAGACCTTGTAAAAAGCAAAGCTATTTGTATTGCATACGAAACTGTAACTGACTCTCGCGGTGGTTTACCGCTTCTTGCTCCTATGAGCGAAGTTGCTGGTCGTATGTCTATTCAAGCTGGTGCACAAGCGCTAGAAAAATCTAACCACGGTCGTGGCATGCTACTAGGTGGCGTACCAGGCGTTGAAGCAGCTAAAGTTGTTATCATTGGCGGCGGCATGGTTGGTCGTAGTGCAGCGCAAATGGCTGTTGGCCTTGGTGCTGAAGTTGTCGTTCTTGACCGTAACATCGACGTTTTACGTGCACTAGATGCGCAATTTGGTAATAAAGTAAAAGCTATTTATTCAACTGCTGATGCACTAGAAAAACATGTACTAGAAGCTGACTTAGTAATTGGTGGCGTACTAATTCCAGGTGCTGCTGCACCTAAACTAGTAACTGCTGAACACATTAAAGCAATGAAACCTGGTTCTGCAATTGTTGACGTTGCAATCGACCAAGGTGGCTGTATTGCTACTTCTAAAGCAACTACGCATGCTGATCCTACTTTCATCGTTGATGAAGTTGTTCACTACTGTGTTGCTAACATGCCAGGTGCTGTTCCACGCACATCTACGTTCGCACTTAACAATGCAACATTGCCTTTCATCATTAACCTTGCAAACAAAGGTTATAAAAAGGCATTACTAGATGACGCTCACTTCTTAAAAGGCTTAAACGTAATTAAAGGCCAAGTAACTTACAAAGAAGTAGCTGAAGCGTTCAACATGGAATATGTTGACCCACGCACAGCGGTAGAAAACGCATAATTTAGCGTTTTGTAGTTAGGTTGGTATTAAGTAATGTAGCGACCTAACTACAACCCATAAAAAAAGCAGCTAATTTTAGCTGCTTTTTTTGTATTTAAATTTCAGATTTATATAAGCTTATTTAGATAAAACGCTTAATTATAAAATCGACTTTTACGCGCTTAGCTTGGCCTAGTAGTTTTTTAACTGGCTGCGGGTAATCGTCCATCGTTTCTAAATCATCTGGGCCTGTTAAACGTCGGCAGTGTTGTAAAATTTCCTGCTTTTCGTTATCAATAGCATCCATAATTGTTTGCTCTGGATCTTCTATTAAAATACCGTTTTCGATATCAAGACCCCATGCACGCGGATTTAAGTTATGCCCGCTCAGTAAATGTTTTGTTCTATCTGAACAAATACCTTTTAAATGAAACGAATTGCTTTCATCTTTCCACAGATACACATTTAAATTACCGTTATCGATATGGCGCTTTTGCGTTTTTACAAACTTATGCAAAATGGTTTCGTATAAATAAGGTAATGCCCCTATTTTACTAAACGGCTCGCTTGGCGGTAAATAAAAGTCATTTGCTGTTTTATCGCCTACAACAATAGTCACTTGCTTACCCTGCTTTAATAATCGACGCAGTGATCGCATAAGCGGCGCCGGAAAATTAAAATATGGCGTATACAACACAAGTTCTTGCTCTGTGTTATCAAATAACGCTTTTATTAAACGATTTAATTCGTTATTACGACGCCCGAGTCCTAAAAACAAGCGAATACCTAATGCTTGCGTATTTAGCTGCTCTGCTGCGTTATAACTTGCGACTTTTAAATCACGCATTAATTGCTTTTGATCAAGCTTAAAGTCGTGCAAACGCTTAAGCGGTCGTGTGTCTATGCGCGGCACAGCCACTGAACTAAGCAGCTTTGTTTCAATAAAATCAACCACTGAGTCGCACAGTTCGCTCTGCGTTATTAAAAAGTAACGATCGAGTCTGTAGCGCTCGTTGTATTGCAAGTACACGTTGTTTAAGCTTGCACCGCTGTATAGTAAGGTATCGTCAATTACAAAACCTTTTAAATGCAATACACCAAAAAGCTCTTTAGCTTTTACAGGTACGCCATACACTTGTACGTTCGATTTAAACTTTTCTAAATCGTCACAGTACAAGCTTGCGTTGCCGTCTGATTTATCTGCGCCAATTAAACCACGTTGCGCACGATGAAAATCCACCAGCACTTTTACCTCAAGTGCCGGGTTTGCCAATGACACACGATGCAGCGCTTCTAAAATCTCACGGCCCGCTTCGTCGTCTTGTAAATACAACGCCGTAATATAAATTCGTTTTTTTGCGTTCGCTATTAAGCGTAGCAATTGCGTTCGGTAATCTTGCGCATTGGTTAAGACGTTAACGTCTTTTGAAGTCAACCCGAATGCGGGTTTTTCCTGCCAAAATAACATAGTTGCCTATTTGCTTAGGTCACATAATCTATCAGTGACAAATAAAATTAGGTAAAACATAACAAAAAAAATCAAAGGGGTCATGAAATAACGCTGTTTTGTTGCCTGTTAGTCTATTTATTGAGCTACTTAGGCATTTTAACTGTAAAAGCACAGAACTCTAGTACACAATACTGCACAGCTTTTCGATTTAAGAAAAAAAATAATCGCGGATTTTGTTTACATCTGCCTTGTTTTTCTTAGAATCAAGCGCATTAATGAGCATATTGAACACCGTATTAAACGTTTAGGAAAAATAATGACTGAAGCAAAACATTGTAAGCTACTAATTTTAGGCTCTGGCCCAGCTGGTTATACTGCCGCAGTATATGCAGCGCGTGCAAATTTAAACCCTGTTTTAATTACAGGCATTCAACAAGGTGGCCAATTAACAACCACAACTGAAGTTGAAAACTGGCCTGGTGATGCACACGGTTTAACAGGTCCTGCGTTAATGGATCGTATGAAAGAGCACGCTGAGCGCTTTGAAACTGAAATCATATTCGATCACATCAATAAAGTAGATGTATCTAAGCGCCCTTTCACACTAACTGGCGACCAAGGTACTTACACATGTGATGCATTAATCATTGCAACGGGTGCGTCTGCTAAATACTTGGGCCTAGAGTCTGAAACTAATTTCCAAGGCCGTGGTGTTTCGGCATGTGCTACGTGTGACGGCTTTTTCTATAAAGGTCAAAAAGTAGCAGTTGTGGGTGGTGGTAATACAGCGGTTGAAGAAGCGCTTTACTTATCTAACATTGCTGATGAAGTACATGTTATTCACCGCCGTGATAGTTTCCGCAGTGAAAAAATATTAGCTGACCGCCTTGCTGAAAAAGCAGCAAACGGTAACGTTGTAATGCATTACAACCGCACACTTGACGAAGTACTAGGCGACCAAATGGGCGTAACAGGCGTGCGTATTAAAGATGCACACTCTGATGCAACTGAAGAGCTTGATTTAGCCGGCGTATTTATTGCTATTGGTCACAAGCCAAATACTGATATGTTTGTTGGTCAACTAGAAATGAAAGATGGCTACTTAGTTGTAGAGTCTGGTCTTCACGGTAACGCGACTCAAACAAGCGTAGAAGGCGTTTTTGCTGCAGGTGATGTGTCTGACCACATTTACCGTCAAGCAATCACATCTGCGGGTACAGGCTGTATGGCTGCCCTTGATGCTGAACGTTTCTTAGATAATTTATAAGCAATTAAATAAATTATTATAGGGCTGATTATTCAGCCCTTTTTTTATGCCTAAAATATAGTTACACTTTTAAGATCAATTATAAAATAAGTACTGTATGAGAAATCAGCTATACCAATTAAGCGAAAACGATATAGCATTCCCCAATCCGGAATACGCATTAGAATCCCCTGATGGCTTGTTAGCAATTGGCGGAGATTTGAGTTTACCTCGCCTAAGTAATGCCTACAAAAGCGGAGTATTCCCTTGGTTTAGTGAAGATGAGCCTATTATGTGGTGGTCTCCCAGCGAGCGAGGCATTTTTGAGCTTAATGATTTTCATATAAGTAAGAGCCTGCGTAAGCATTTAAAAAAGCACCCTGTAAGAGTAACCATTAATAATGCCTTTGAAGAGGTGATAGAAGCCTGTCGCGATCAACGCCTTGATACCGATGGCACCTGGATCACCTCTGACATGCTCGAAGCTTACGTTAATGCACACAATGCTGGCATTGCACATAGTTTAGAGGTGTGGAGTAACGGAGAGCTTGCAGGTGGCTTATACGGCATTATGCAAAATGGTGTTTTTTGTGGCGAGTCTATGTTTCATCATCAAACCAATTGCTCTAAGCTTGCTATGTGGGCACTGGTAAATTGGCTTAAACGCCATAATGCACATTTTATTGATTGCCAGTTAGAAAACCCTTATTTAATGACTCTAGGTGCACAAGTAATCCCCCGTTCCACATTTTTGACTAAACTAAAAGCTGCACATAACTATACTGTTAACCCTATTATGTGGGAGCCACAAGAACTTGACGCAATCTATGAATGAGCAACTTCCTGCACGTGTTGGTTTAACCCAAGAGTTTGACTGTAGTTATTTACCCAACAGACAAGAGCAACTTTTAGTTATTCTTGATCCCAGTTGCTACAGCACCGACAAATTTGAGTCTTTATTGGGCTTAGGGTTTCGTCGCAGTGGTAACCAAATATACCGTCCACACTGCCCAATATGCAGCGCATGTAGTTCTGTACGTGTATTAGCACAAGACTTTATGCCCTCAAAATCGCAAAAACGTAAACTAAACAAAGCAAAAATACAGTTTGAGGTAAAATATTCAACGCAAGAGCGACCTGAGTACTATCCACTTTATAGCAAGTACATAACGATGCGTCATCAAGACGGAAGTATGTATCCTCCTGAAAAAGAACAGTTTCAAAGTTTTTTGCTTTGTAGTTGGCTCAAGATCACATTTATTGAACTGTGGCACCAAGATACTTTAGTCGCGGTTGCCGTAACTGATTGTATGAATAGCGCTATTTCAGCAATCTATACTTTTTTTGATCCCGACTTTGAACATTATAGCTTAGGCTCTGTGATGATATTAGAGCAGCTAAAGTTTGCTAAAGAGCAAAATAAGCAATACGTGTACTTAGGCTATCAAATTGATGAATGCGACAAAATGAAGTACAAAACTCAGTTTTTACCTGCTCAAAAACAGCTCAATGATGAGTGGGTGGCTATTTAATTTGCAAATATAGCCCCTGCGCCTTTACTTATTGGAGTATTTTGGGCAAAATCTGCAGCGTTTAACTATTAAAGAGGTGTTACGCTAAACATGGCGAAAGAAGACGTAATCGAAATGCAAGGGACAGTCCTTGATACTTTACCAAATACAATGTTCCGAGTTGAGCTAGAAAATGGTCACGTAGTTGTGGCTCATATTTCAGGCAAAATGCGCAAAAACTATATCCGTATTTTAACCGGCGATAAAGTAACGGTAGAAATGACTCCTTACGATTTATCAAAGGGTCGTATCGTATTCCGTGCTCGCTAAGTAAGTGCGTAAACGAGATTTAGTTTTTGGCTAGTATTTCACTAGCTTTAAGCGTTTATTAAATGTAATTGATAGACATTGACTAGCAATTACATTTAATAAACAAAAAGCCCAGTTTTTACTGGGTTTTTTGTTGCCTATAAAAAGGGCAAAAAAATGGCCCACTATTATTTAGCGGGCCATTTTATTTAACTAAACTTTTTAACTACAAGCTTTACGCAGGCGTTAGACTGCTCTCGTAATCAAAGTGAATCTTCTTGTCTTTAACTGATACTTTAACCGTACCGCCATCAACAAGTTCACCAAAGAGTATTTCGTTAGCAAGCTGCTTTTTAAGCTCTTCTTGAATAACACGCGCCATTGGACGTGCACCCATCGCTTTATCGTAGCCTTTATCTGCCAACCACTCACGTGCTTTAGACGTAAGCTCAAGGTTAACCGATTTTTTATCAAGCTGCGATTGCAGTTCCACAATAAATTTATCAACCACCATTAAAATAACGTCGCGCTCAAGATGATTGAACCAAATTATGTTATCTAAACGGTTTCTAAATTCAGGCGAGAACACTTTGTTAATTTCGCCCATAGCATCGTGCGTATGATCTTGCTCCGTAAAACCAATCGACTTACGCGTAGTTTCTTGCACGCCCGCATTGGTCGTCATTACAACCACTACATTTCTGAAATCGGCTTTACGACCGTTATTATCGGTTAACGTACCGTGATCCATAACCTGTAGCAAAATGTTGTAAATGTCTGGATGCGCTTTCTCAATCTCATCTAGTAGTACAACTGCATGTGGGTTTTTAATCACAGCTTCTGTTAATAAACCACCTTGTTCAAAACCAACATACCCTGGTGGTGCACCAATTAATCGGCTTATTGCATGGCGTTCTACATATTCCGACATATCAAAACGAATAAACTCAACACCCATACATTTAGCAAGCTGTTTAGTTACTTCTGTTTTACCCACACCGGTTGGGCCTGCAAACAAAAACGAACCTACTGGCTTTTCTTCGCTCGATAAACCAGAGCGAGATAAACGAATAGCAGATGTAAGCGCGTCAATAGATTGATCTTGCCCAAACACAAGCATTTTAAGATTACGGTCTAAGTTTTTAAGCGTTTCTTTATCTGTTGACGATACACTTTGCGCAGGTATACGTGCCATTTTAGATATAATTAGTTCTATATCTGCCACGCCAATGGTTTTTTTACGTTTAGAGCTAGGTTGCAAGCGCTGACTTGCACCCGCTTCGTCAATTACATCAATTGCTTTATCTGGCAAATGGCGCTCATTAATATATTTAGCACTAAGCTCAGCAGCTGCTTTTAATGCTTTTTGAGTGTAACGAATACCATGGTGCTCTTCGTAACGCTCTTTTAAGCCGTTTAATATTTTAGTGGTATCGGCAACACTTGGCTCAAGTACATCAATTTTTTGGAAGCGACGTACCAATGCACGGTCTTTCTCAAAAATATTTTTATACTCGTTGTAAGTTGTTGAACCCATACAACGTAGCTTACCACTAGAAAGCAATGGTTTAAGCAAGTTTGATGCGTCCATAACACCACCAGACGCCGCGCCGGCACCAATAATAGTATGTATTTCATCAATAAATAAAATAGATCCGGGCTCGGCTTGTAGCTCTTTTAGTAAGCTTTTAAAACGCTTTTCAAAGTCGCCACGGTATTTAGTACCCGCAAGCAATGCACCCATATCTAGCGAGTACACAACGGCATCTGCAATTACTTCTGGTACTTGCTTATTGACAATGCGATACGCTAAGCCTTCAGCAATAGCTGTTTTACCAACGCCCGCTTCACCAACAAGTAATGGGTTATTCTTTTTACGACGACACAATACTTGTACCGTGCGCTCTACTTCGCTGTCGCGCCCGATCAGTGGGTCAATGTTACCTTCACGTGCTTGAATGTTTAAGTTTGTTGTAAAGCTGTCTAGCTTGCTTGCTTCTTCATTTTGAACTTCTTGCACTTCATCATGAATATCGTCGCTGTCGTTACCTAATTCATCATCAGCTTTAGAAATACCGTGCGAAATAAAGTTAACAATATCTAAGCGCGATACATCGTGCTTTTTAAGTAGGTAAACAGCTTGGCTTTCTTGCTCAGAAAAAATAGCGACTAGTACGTTTACGCCTGTAACTTCATTTTTGCCTGACGATTGCACATGGAACACAGCACGTTGTAGTACACGTTGAAAACCAAGTGTTGGCTGGGTTTCACGCTCTTCTTCTAAATCTGGAATGACGGGTGTTGTTTCGTCAATAAATTCTAATAATTCGGTTTTTAAACCAGAAATATTAACACCACACGCGTTTAGGGCTTCTCCTGCAGAAGGATTATCTAACAGCGCAAGTAAAAGGTGCTCTACGGTCATAAACTCATGACGGCGAGTGCGCGCTTCACGAAACGCGGCATTTAATGTGAGTTCTAAGTCTTTGTTTAGCATTGGCAACCCCTTACTGAGATAATAATTTATACCACAACAATCGGATGTTTGATCACCCTAATTGGTATTTATTCCTGCTCACAACTACAAAGCAGTGGATGCTCGTTATCACGCGCGTAGCGGTTAACTTGTTCAGCTTTAGTATGGGCTACGTCGGCGCTGTAAACACCACATATACCCTTACCTTTTTCATGAACCTGAAGCATCACGTCGGTTGCTCTATCGCTATCCATATTAAAAAACGTCGTTAAAACTTCTATTACAAAGTCCATCGGCGTGTAGTCGTCGTTATTTAAAACAACTTTATATTTTCGCGGCGGCTGTAGCTTTTGCTTTTCGCTGTCGCGAACTGTATCGATAACACCTGAATCTTTCATACCACTCATAATTAAATATAGTCTTGTCTTTGTAACTCAAGCAAACTTGAATAAAAAATAAATAAAATGTTAAAAAAATAACTCAAAACACTTGACTGGTTGGCTAAATAAACTACAGTCAAACGTAGATTGATTAAACCTTAGTCAGTCTAGCAAATAATACAATTTAGAATAACTAAATTAGTCAACTTATTGAAGGATGTAGAAGTATGGCTTGCGGTAAAGTTAAATGGTTCAACAACGCTAAAGGTTTTGGTTTCATCGTAGAAGACGGCTGCGAGAATGATATTTTCGCTCATTACTCAACAATTGTAATGGACGGTTATAAAACGCTTAAAGCTGGTCAAGATGTAACATTCGAATTAGAACAAGGACCTAAAGGTCTACACGCTAAAAATATTGCCCCAGATGGTGACATTATTGAGTGACTATTGTTTTGTTCGACTAAAGCGAGTGACCTTTTAAGATCCTCGCTTAATTCCTTAAGCATACTAACTTATCTCTTCTCCCCTATTTATTGCCTCTTTTCATTCAAATTCAACCCTTTTCCTTGAATTTATTTTATATACCCCAATGTTCTAAGAGTTGATTGTTTAACTGCTTATTGGGCATGCTCAAACTCTAGCCCTTTTTATTTAAGCTTGTTACACTCTTAGTGCTAAAAATTGCGTATTAACGCAGCAACTAATCCAACTTGTCGCCTCTTATATATGTACTAGGCTAAAGGCTGATTTATTTTTGTTAATTTTTTAGCTATAAATACAATTCCAGTTCGTCAGGTGTGACTATTCTGCTTTTATAAAAGAGCAACGCTGAGTACCAACACCTAACAAACTATTCATTACGAGCGTACGTGTGCATTAACTCGTTTAATAATATGTACTCACTCATCAGTAATGATTTTCTTTGCATTGTTGAATAAGACCTTATTAGGTCGACTATCTAGGAATGATGATGACATCAAAAATTATCTATACAAAAACGGACGAAGCTCCGGCACTAGCAACTTATTCGTTGCTACCGATCATCCAAGCATATACAAATGCGGCCGGTGTTGAAGTCGAAACTCGCGATATCTCATTAGCAGGTCGTGTAATTGCTAGCTTCCCTGATTATTTAACACCAGAACAACGCATTGGTGATGCACTAGCTGAACTTGGCGAGCTTGCTAAAACACCAGAAGCAAACATCATCAAATTACCAAACATCAGTGCATCTGTACCACAGCTTCGCGCTGTAATTAAAGAGCTTCAAGCACAAGGTTATGCACTTCCAGATTACCCTGTTGAACCTAAAAATGATGAAGAAAAAGCAATTCAAGCTGCTTACGACAAAATTAAAGGCAGTGCAGTAAACCCAGTACTACGTGAAGGTAACTCAGATCGTCGCGCACCAGGTTCTGTAAAAGAATATGCACGTAACAACCCACATTCAATGGGTGCGTGGAGCAAAGATTCAGAGTCTTATGTTGCAAGCATGAGCGAAGGCGATTTCTTTGGTTCAGAAAAATCAGTAACAGTTGATGCTGCCACTGATGTACGTATTGAACATGTTTCAACTAACGGCGACGTGACAGTACTTAAACAAAGCACGCCGCTTTTAGCTGGCGAAGTTATTGATGCATCAAGCATCAGCGCTTCTAAGCTTCAAGCTTTCTTAGCTGCAGAAATTGATGCTGCTAAAGAAAAAGGTGTTTTATTCTCGCTTCACATGAAAGCGACAATGATGAAAGTATCTGATCCAATCATCTTCGGTCACGCTGTAAAAGTATTCTACAAAGATGTATTTGCTAAACACGGTGAGCTTTTTGAAGAGCTAGGTGTTGATGTAAATAATGGTTTAGGCGATGTATATTCTAAAATTCAAACATTAGACGACGCTAAGCGCGAAGAAATTGAAGCAGACATTCAAGCTGTTTACGCTAACCGCCCTGCTATTGCTATGGTTGACTCTGATAAGGGTGTTACAAACCTGCACGTACCAAGTGACGTGATTATCGATGCGTCTATGCCAGCTGCAATTCGTTCAAGCGGTCAAATGTGGAATAACGATGGTAAATTACAAGACACGAGCTTTGTAATTCCAGATCGTTGTTACTCAGGTATTTACCAAGCAACTATCGATTTTTGTAAAGAAAATGGCGCGTTTGATCCAACTACTATGGGTAGCGTTCCAAACGTTGGCCTTATGGCTCAAAAAGCTGAAGAATACGGTTCACACGATAAAACGTTTGAAGCTAAAGCAGATGGTTCTATCCGTGTTGTTGATGCAAACGGTACTACATTACTTGAGCACAGTGTTGAGCAAGGCGATATTTGGCGCATGTGTCAGGCTAAAGATGCACCAATCCAAGATTGGGTTAAGCTTGCAGTAAGCCGTGCACGCGCAACGGGCGTTCCAGCTATTTTCTGGTTAGACGAAAACCGTGCACACGATGCAGAGCTAATCAAAAAAGTAAATAAATACCTACCAGATCACGATACAGCTGGCCTAGATATTCAAATTTTAGCACCGCTTGAAGCAACATTGTTCTCATTAGCGCGTATTAAAGAAGGTAAAGACACTATTTCTGTAACAGGTAATGTTTTACGTGATTACCTAACAGATTTATTCCCAATTTTAGAGTTGGGTACAAGTGCTAAAATGCTTTCAATTGTTCCACTTATGAACGGTGGTGGCTTATTTGAAACTGGCGCGGGTGGTTCTGCACCTAAGCATGTTCAACAATTCGAAAAAGAAAACCACTTACGTTGGGATTCTTTAGGTGAATTTTTAGCACTTGCTGCTTCTCTTGAACACCTTAGCGTAACGACGGGTAACAACAAGGCACAAGTACTTGCTGATACACTAGATAAAGCGACAGGCACTTTCTTAGCAGAAAACAAGTCTCCTTCACGTAAAGTGAAAGAAATTGATAACCGTGGTTCTCATTTCTTCCTATCTTTATTCTGGGCGCAAGAACTTGCTAAGCAAAATGACGACAGTGAACTTAAAGCACAGTTTACTCAAATCGCTAGCGACCTTGAGTCTAATAAAGATAAAATCGTAAGTGAGCTTAACGATGCGCAAGGCCCTGCAGTTGATTTAGGCGGATACTTCCTACCTAATGACGATGCAGCGTTTAAAGCAATGCGTCCAAGCACTACATTTAACGATATTCTTGCTAAATTAGTATAAATATTAGTTTGAATTAAAAAGCCGCTTACTTGTAAAAGTAAGCGGCTTTTTTGTGTCTAAATTTTATAAAAAAGGCCGCTATTTATAAAATAGCGGCCTTTAAATTAATTAAATTTATTTAATTAATTAAATTTATTTAATTAATTATTTAGTATATTAATTACTTGGTATAAGCCCGTGGCATTTTTGAATCAGTCGTATAACGGTCACGTAGTTTATCTTGGCGAGATTGTGTAGATACCTCAACGCCATTAATAAACATTTTGTTCACGTGGCTGCTTAGCTCAAACGGATCATTACTCCACATTACTACGTCAGCTGCTTTACCTACTTCAAGGCTACCTGCATTAATACCAAATACATCAGCAACGTTTGATGTAACCGCTTTTAACGCACCTTCTTGGCTCATACCGTACGACACAGCATTACCAGCGTCAAAACGCAGCTGGTAAATGTTGTGGCTTGCATCGCCGCCTACCGTTAATAATACTTTTACGCCTGCTTTTTCAAGCACGCCTGCATTATCTAAACTCGCATGAAGCGAATCAAAACTTGCTGGTAAGCTATCCATTGCACTAATAATTACTGGGATATTTGCTTTAGCAACGCGCTCTTTAACTACAACAGCGTCTTGCGCACCGTTAAGTACTAAGTTAATACCAAATTGCTCTTTTACTTTAATAAGCTCAATAATATCTGCCGCACGTGATACGCCAACCACTAATGGCATTTCGCCACTGAGTACTTTTGCCATTACTTTGTCTTCAGTACTTGGCTTGTCGTCATCTTTTTTAGCTTTTTTACCGGCTTTAGTTTTGTGCTCATCAAGCTTATTAATAAGTGTTTGCAAAGTAAAAGCACGAGAACCTTTACTACGCTCACCTAAATAAACAATTAAAGCCGCTTGTTTTTGCATGTCACTGTCAAAACTACCACTTAAATCAACAACACTCGCAAGGCCTGAAAAAATGCTATCGCCGCCATGAGGGGTAATGACATCGCGTGTTACACCGCCTTTACGAGCGTAAGGTATTAAGCTTGAATGTGCGTTGTAAGCAAGACTTACGTCAAAATCAATACTGGCTTTTTCCTCGCCTGCATCGCGAGAGCCCGCAACTGCACTTACCTCAACTAAACCAAGTTGATTTACACTTGCAATAAAGCCAGGGGTTACAATTTGGCCCTTTGCATCAATAATTTGATCTGCTTTAATTTCAGTTGGATTAATTGCTGTGATTTTACCATCTGTCATTACAATGCTTGCCGCTTCTAATACACCTTGATCTGATGACGTATGCAATGTTGCATTAATAATTGCTAGCGATTGTGCGCTTACAGCACCAGATGCTAATAATCCTGCAGCAACCAGAGAAAGCGAAAACGAACGTGATAAATTTTTCATTCTGGGTGCTCCTTATTGTTGGCCTAACATAAAATCACTTGTTGCTTGATACGCGCTGTCGTTTCTATCGTAAACTTTTGCACCATCAACAAACACTTGTTCAGCTTTAGCATAAACACTAAATGGGCTTTGATTCCAAATAACCACATCGCCCTGCTTACCGGCTTCTAGTGAACCTGTTTTGTCATCAATACCAAGTGATTTAGCCGCGTTAGCCGTGATCCATTTAATAGCGTGCTGCTCAGAAATATCAAAACCATTTTCGTTAGCGCGGTACATAACTTTGCCCGCTTCTTGGTTTAAGCGCTGAATTGTTGTATCTGAATCTGAGTGAACAACCGCACATGAATTTTTAACTGCATCAACAATAGCCACGTTCTCTTGAACCATGTCGTAGGCTTCCATTTTAAAGCCCCACCAGTCTGGCCAAAGTGCAGCACACGAACCATTCTCAGCAAGTAAGTCAGCAATTTTATATGCTTCTACACCGTGATGGAACGTACCCGCGTCGTAATTAAATTCTTTTGACAGGTCAATCATCATTGCCATTTCTTCGGCTTTATAACAATGATTATGAATACGTACTTCGCCTTCAAGCACACCACGAAGCGTATCGTGTTTAATATCACGTACTGGTGCTTCTGGGTTTAAGCCTGCTTCATAATCGACATCGTATTTATCCCATGCACGTTTGTACTCAGCGGCTTCAGCCCACGCCATACGATAACCTGCCATATTACCCATACGGGTTGAAGGCAATACACCTTGACGACCATAAACACGTTTAGGGTTTTCACCACACGCCATTTTTAAACCATACGGCGCATCAGGAAATTTCATACCTTGCATAGTGTGTGCAGGTACGTTTTTAAGCGTAACACCGCGTCCACCAAATAAGTTAGCTGAGCCTGGTAAGATTTGCAGAGAAGTAATACCGCCTTCGCGAGCACGGTTAAAGCCTGGATCTTGTGGCCAAACAGAATGCTCAACCCACACTTCTGCAGTGTTAGGGCTGGTCATTTCGTTACCATCTTGATGCGACTCAACCGACGGGCTTGGGTAGGCACCTAAATGCGAATGAACGTCAATAATACCCGGTGTTACCCATTTGCCTTGTGCATCAATTGTAATATCAGCAGTAGCAGCTAAGTCTTTACCAACTTGTTGTACTTTGCCATCAACAAGTAATACATCAGCATCATCTAAACGCTCACCAGTACCTGTAAGTACTGTTGCATTTGTAATAAGTGTGCTTGATGTAGAAACGGGCTGATAAGTGCTTGGGTAAGGATTTTTGTTGATTGTTATTTTATCGTCTTGCGGGCCGTTTTCTTGGCAACCTACAAGTGCAGCAGCTAAGCCAACTGCTAATAAAGAAGGTGCAAATTTTTGCATGTTGTTTGGATCTCCTGTTTTTTTGCTACTTTAGCGAAAGCTAAGGAATAAAGCCAAAAAAACAGGTGAAAACGCAGTTAATTAAGATGAATATCTGTAATTATTTCTTTATATAATTGTTATACAACTTTTCAAGCGCACCTTCGGTTGTAAGCGATGGATCTTTACTAATAAAGTGCTTAACCGTACGCGTTACAAAATCAGAGTTTTGCTTATGTAACTTAGAAAAATCTTTAATAATTGTATTACCGTCTTTAGCCGCTGTCACTTTGTCATGACGGTGACGATACTGGCTTAGCGCTTTATTAAAATCCCCTTGGTAGTCTTCAACCAAAATTTTATAAAAGTCACTTTTTTGTACGTTTAAATCATTAATGCAGTAATTTAGCGCCTCTTTAAAGTCGGTAAATATCATGCCTTCTACATCAAACTCTTTTGTTTTTTCACGTACTGCTACTTTGGCATCTTCTGTGGCATAGCTAAAACCAGTAAACGCTAAACGCTCAGCGGCTTCTTTTCCTAATTTCATACCCGCTTGAATACTATGCGCAAACTCATCGCTCATATCGCCAAGTTCGTTTTCTTCCCACATGTTATAAACACGCAGAGGTTTTGCGTATTTAGTGGCAAGCTTTTTCTTCATTTTAGTGAAACGCTCATCAATCGTCATCAGCCTTTCGTTATGTAAAAGTGCATGACACTCATAACACGCAGGAATAGATATAAAATCAGCTTCTTCACCTAAATCAACAATGCTTTGTAGCATATGCAGGGGCGGACAATGGTCGCGCTCTGTCGCTTCACAGCCACAATAAAAACACTGGTTAAAATGCTGCTGATCGCAAGCGTATGCTTGCTGATAATAACTGGCTAACGTTTTGCTCACCGTTGCTCCTAAAAAACACGACTAAATTATGGGGGCGATAATAACAGCCTGAAAAAATAAGTCATACCAATTACATTAAATTAGTAATCTATTATTGCGCTAATAAAGTAGCGCAATAACAAGGCGAAATTATAACGTGTAGTTGCTATCACTAATTACTCCCTGCATTGCTCTATCTCTTGCATCCATGCACTCGTACACGAACAATTTTTAACGCAGTAAGTGCGCTATTTAATGCGATAAAATGATTATTTTTTTAATTGGTATCAGTAGTTATATTTAAATCACGGCCGCTATTAAACCAAACAAGCCACCAAACACACCACCCCACACAACAAGCCAGCCTAAGTGCTCGCGGATCATAGTTTGAATAATCTCTTTAACCATTTTTGGGGTAAGCTCATCTAAGCGCTCATCAACTAGTTTAAGCACCGTTTTATGTAGGCTCTCTGCGCTATTACCTTGTGAAAGTGTTTGGCTTACTAATGCTTTAAAGTCGTCAGTTTGGGAAATCTCACTAAGCGACAATTGCATTTTTTCAATAAACTTTTCACGCATTGGCTCTATTGCCGCTGTGCCACCAAACATCCCTAACATGCTACCAAACTGTGACTCTTCAATAACGATAAGTAAATTGTCGAATGCAGGGTTTAAATCAACATTACTAATTATTGGTTCAAAGTCGATATTTGGCTGCGCTTTATTGAGTAAATTATTAATTTTTTGCTCTGAAAAGAACTCCGTTAATATTAAATTACGAATTGCGACTTTAAAACTTTCAAACTTAAGCGCTATAACGCCTGAGCCATATAAAAATGGGACTTTTTCGAACAACATATGAATCGCTAATAAATTAGTTACCGCACCTGAAAGCGCAAATAAACCAACAGATAACACAATTGCTTGGTTAAACATAAAACCGACAACAACACATAAACCCGCTAGCAAATTGGTTATTAAACTTTTGTTCATTTTTACTCCACTTCAGTAAGTGTAATTTTTATTCAATATAATCTTAATTTTACAACGTTTAGATTGTTAAATTAATCTCTTTTTGCCATAGTTTAAATATCTGTTTAAAAGGTGAGCAATTGTTATGTGGAAAACAGTAAACGAGCACATCAGCCAAGCCATTAATCTTGACTTTAAACACACCTATAAGCGCCAATTACAAAGTACAAATACCGACAAACTATTTCAATTAACGGATGGTACGCACAATTACTTAATAAAAGTAGCGTTAAAAAGTGAACTCGAACGGTTAGAGAGCGAATCAATAGGCTTAAAACTCTTAGCCCAAAACAGCTATTTTAAGATCCCTAACTGCATTGTAACGGGTGCAAACATAGAGTTCTCGTTTATTGTTTTAGAGTGGCTTGTTCTTGATAAACAACCCCATGCTACATGGCATGACATGGGTAAAAGCCTTGCTAATATGCACCACAAACACGACCAAGCTATGTTTGGTTTTGATGTAGACAACTACCTAGCGACCACTGTGCAACCCAACAGATGGCATAAAAAGTGGGATGTGTTTTACGCCGAGGAACGTATAGGTTGGCAATTACAGTTACTCGCTGAAAAAGGCATTAACTTTGTTGAACCCGAGCGCTTAATTAATGCCACAAAAGAGCAGCTTCATAGTCACCAAGTAGAACCCTCATTATTACATGGTGATTTTTGGCGTGGAAATATGGGCTTTTT
Source organism: Pseudoalteromonas sp. SWXJZ10B (assembly GCF_015864475.1). NCBI lineage: Bacteria > Pseudomonadati > Pseudomonadota > Gammaproteobacteria > Alteromonadales > Pseudoalteromonadaceae > Pseudoalteromonas > Pseudoalteromonas sp. SWXJZ10B. Next base: position 235,197 of record NZ_JADYXD010000004.1, on the reverse strand, counting down.
AAAAGCAGAGCCAACGGTATTTAACCCAGCTTGTTATTATGGTGATCGGGAAGTGGATATTGCAATGAGCGAACTATTTGCCCCACTGCCAAGTGACTTTTATACTGCTTACGACCAGCACTATCCGTTATCGCCAAATTACGAAAAACGTAAGTTAATATACCAGTTATACCCTATTTTAAATCACGCTAATATATTTGCTGGGCACTATCTTACTGAAGCTAAACAACATATAGAAAAGCTGCTCAGTTAATACAATTTTCTGCGTAAAATAAATGTCATAATAGGCTATTCAGAACTATATTTAATCAGTAAGTAAGGAGTTCAGCTTTGAGCCATTAAGTAGTTGCTAGCATATACGCAATTACTTAATTATTTATAACTGGAGTGATTATGAAAAATTATTTATCACAACGAATTGCCTGCCCACACTGCGGACACCACATACATTTAGACTTAGACGCAAGCATGGGCGATCAAGACTACGTTGAGGAATGCACTGCCTGTTGTAACCCAATTCATTTAAATATGCATATAGATCATGCTAACAATAAATTAGAGCTACACGTAGACAGTGATGACGAACAAATATTTTAGCTTAAGCCTGATGACGTAAGTAGTTTTCTACTGTATTTACAATAGTGTAAGTTTGCTGATCAACTTCAATATTAAACTTGTCACCCACTTGCGCTGCACCAATATTTGTAATGGCGAGTGTTTCTGGGATTAGGTGTAACCAAAAACCTTGTTCATCAACCTCGCCCACGGTTAAGCTTGCGCCATTTATAGCAACAAAGCCTTTATACAACACATACTTTTGCCACTCTTTTGGTAAGCTTAATTGTATTTTACAGTTATTCTCAAGCTTAACTATTTGAGTTATAAGCGAAGCACAATGAATATGCCCAGACACTATATGCCCACCTAGCTCAGTACCAAACGTAACAGAGCGCTCATAATTAACTAAACTGCCTAGCTCAAGCAAACCTAAATTAGTTAACTTTAGGGTTTCGTCAATTACATCAAAATGCACTTGCGCCACCACATCGTGATTACTTAGCTCAACTTGCACAACGGTTAAACAACAGCCATTAATAGCAATACTTGCGCCTAAATCTAAATGCTTAACGTACTCATCGCTCACCGATACAACTAAGCGTAAAACACCGTCTGTTTGAGTTTTAGAGACTACCGTTGCTTGCGTTTGCACTATTCCTGTAAACATAAAACCACTTTAAATTATTACAAAGTGCTAGTTTAACGTATCAACTAATAAAATCATTCACTCCTGTGATTTTTATTTGAAACACAATAGATTACAATTGCCGCCTGTTTTATCAAATAGCTGTTTTTATGACCTTTTGTAATTGGGAAGCTAAGCGTTTACTTTCCCTCGCTTTACCTGTTTTTTTAGCGCAAGTAACTCTTATTTTAATGTCGGTCGTCGACACCATCATGGCCGGACAAGTCAGTCCTACTGATTTAGCTGCACTTTCTATTGCTACGGGTATATGGAACCCTCTTTTACTTGGCCTTCAAGGTATTTTATTAGCGCTTACTGGTATTATTGCGCAGTTTTCAGGTGGCGATGATCGCAAAGGTATTAGTCATTATTTTCAACAAGCTCTCTATTTAACGGGTATTTTATGTTGCGTAGGCTTTTCTATTACCTATTTAGCCGACACCATTATTTTTAAACTAGACACCAGTCCAGCGATTGCAAATCTTGCGTATGATTATATCCACTTTGTTAAATGGGGCATTTTTGGTTTTTTAATTTTTACCGTATACAGAAACGTTACCGAAGGCATGGGTATGACCAAGCCCGCGTTTTATATAAGCCTATTAGGTTTAGCTGTAAATATTCCGGTAAATTATATTTTTATAAACGGCTTATTTGGCTTACCCGCTTATGGCGGCGCAGGGTGTGGTATAGCAACAGCCATTGTTTTAACCGTTATGGCAATAGCGCAAGTTACCTATTGCCACACAAGTAAAAAGGTAGATGCCAAAGGCCTGCTTTCATCATTTAAAAAACCTAACCTAACCACTATTGGTATAATTACAAAATTAGGGATACCAATCTCACTAGCCACTTTTTTTGAAGTTACTTTATTTGCGTGTATACCGCTGTTTATAGCGCACTTAGGTGCAGTTGCAGTCTCTGGTCATCAAATAGCAGCAAGCGTTACTACTTTGTTATTTATGATGCCGTTAAGCCTATCTATCGCTATAAGTATTCGTATAGGCAATTTATTTGGCCAAAATAAAATGACCGAACTTAAAGTTGCGGTATCTACTAGCTATATTTTAGCAATTGCGATTGCATTATTTTTAGCACTCATAACATTTCTCGGCCGTGATTTAATTAGCCAGCTTTATACCGACAGCCCTGCCGTAATGGCGTTGGCTTCATCGATTATGATTTTAGCGTGTATTTATCAATTACCGGATGCATTGCAAGTTGCAGCCAATGGCATACTTAGAGGGTTAAAATACACCACGCCTATATCGTATATCACGTTTATATCGTATTGGTTAATCGGCTTTTGTTTAGGTTACGTATTGGCAAGAACAGACATAATTGTGCCAGCGATGGGGCCACACGGCTTTTGGGTTGGAATAATAGTTGGCCTAAGTGTTGCTGCTATTTTATTAATGCTAACGGTAAAAAAACGTCTAAAATATGAATTTCTTAAAATTGATACACTTAATCAAAGCTAATAAACTCAGCCTTAAAACATTACCAGCTACAATGCTGGTAATGTTCGTTTTTGCACTTACCGGCTGTAGTAAAGCACAAAGTAGTATAAACGTTACTTATATTGAACGCTTAAGTAGCACAGTTGATACAAGCCCAACACAGCCTGCGCCACTCAAGCAACTCCCCTTACTGCAGCCTACCCCAATAGCACAAAGTGACTTAACACTGAGCATTGTTGAGCTTGCAGGTATTAGCCAATGTAAGCTTAACGTGCTTATAAGTGAGCACAACAATCAATTAGGTAAAACCGCCAGTGCTGCGGGGCAATTAAAGTATCAAATAAACTTTATTAAAAGTGCGCAAGTTTGTTTAAATACACTTGATAAAAATAGCCCTAGTTACACAAAAATACTCGCTGCCAAAAACTACAAAGAAGCACACTTAATGCACTTTTTTAACGCCATGTTATTTAAAGAGCCAGATCTTAATAAAACATGGCTGTTAACATCAAACGAGCTAAGTAGCGAACCCGCTGGCTTTAGTGATACCTTGCAGGCGCTCAAACAACTTGTACTTATTAAGCAGCAAATTAACGCTAAAGAGTTTAGTGAAATTAATAGCGATTCTATTTTTAGCGCACTCGAGCAGCTTAATAAATTTCAATTTAGCCAAGCACTCATTCAATCAGCCCGCACGCAAGTAGTGTTAAACAACAACGCCACACAGCTTGTAAAAACACTAAACTTTAATACGTTGTGCCCTCAGGATAAAAATAATAAAAAAGCAAAAATCATAAGCAACGTATTTCAAAAGTTTTACCTAAAAGAAATTCAGCCCTATCAAGCGCAATTAACTGGTTATCTAGAGGCACTACAACCGCTTTATAATGAGCTTTGGTTTAACGAAAGTATTTCCAGCCCTCAAATTAATAACTTAGTAAAAACGGGCTCGACAAGTAACTTACTGAACTTACTAAAAAGCTCTGCTAAAAATCATGTAATTTGGTGGCAAGGTTTTTATAAAACGTGTGAAATAAGCCCAATATGAATAAAAAAACGGCAAATAAACTTAAAAACAACAAACTTGCTTGATTCACCAACCGCCACGCTATATATTAGCCGCCGTTGTTAAGCAATTAACACCTACTTAAATAAAGTAATACGACTGTAGCTCAGTTGGTTAGAGCACTACCTTGACATGGTAGGGGTCGGTGGTTCGAATCCACTCAGTCGTACCAACATTTATTCTTAACTTAAAGAGTAAATCTATTTAAGTAAAACCTCAAAAATTGTACGACTGTAGCTCAGTTGGTTAGAGCACTACCTTGACATGGTAGGGGTCGGTGGTTCGAATCCACTCAGTCGTACCAACATTTATTCTTAACTTAAAGAGTAAATCTATTTAAGTAAAACCTCAAAAATTGTACGACTGTAGCTCAGTTGGTTAGAGCACTACCTTGACATGGTAGGGGTCGGTGGTTCGAATCCACTCAGTCGTACCAACTTAAAAATAAAAACATCTAAAAGAAAAAGCACTACTCACTCTTGAACAACCGTTCTGTAGTAGTGATTTTGGCCACCCATTAAGAAAGAAATGTTATGCTAATAAGCATACAAATTTGGGTGAAAAAATGAACTTATTAATAAACTGCAAAGAAAAACAAACGTAGCTCCCGAGCTCCTATTTTTACCGTTTTGACATAAACGTATATGAAAAATTAAGAGAGTTTGGTTTTAAGTTTTAAGTTTTAAGTTTTAAGTTTTAGAATATTAATAAGAGAAATGAATTTAGCAAGCCTAATAGCTTCTCTTATAGAAATAAGCTTATTGCAGTATTTTTTATTCATTGCTTTGTTCAATGGATGTAAAGCGCCACCCTTTAAAAACTAATTTGCTCGTTGATCCATTACCACCAGATGAAGAACCACCAAAACTAGCCTCATTTAATGCCGTGTCAAAGTGAATACCACCAGCACCACTTACAATAACTGTATCTCCTAAAATAGATCCTTTAAAACCAACAGCTGAAGTAACTTTAACTTGTGTAAGAGGTGCGTATATAACAGCGTAAAGCTCTTGTGTACCACCTGAGAACTCTATTCCTGTGTCATTTCCATTATATGAACTATAAATACTAAAAACAGGTCGCCCTTCGTCTGTAATGCCATTGTCAGGGGTGTGAACCTGTGCACCACTGCCTATTTGAAACTTTCCTTTAATTATTATAGTTAAACTGCTGTTATCAGGGATCGTTAGCGAACTTGCGCCATTCATTGTAAAATCACCATCTACAAACATAACCGCATTGTGGTTGCTTTTTACCTGCATTCGCCCCTTAATTGTCACGTCATCAAAATAAAATATTTGAGTTGCTGAATCAAGAAAAGTAGCAGCTTTAGCATTAATAGTCCCATCTGGAGTACTACCAAAATCTACTAAAAAGTTAGCCTCATTAGTCTCTAATTCGAGTAAGTCCCCAGCACTGCTATTGTTATTTATAAAAAGGTCAGGGCTTGTTGTAGTAACTGACACGCCATCAATCGCTGTTTTGATATCAAGTGGGTCACACGTAGTTAACCCTCTATTATTTTCACTCTCTGGTGTTATTTTTTCAACAGGCTCAATAGTTGGTATTGATATTTCTGTACTTGATACTTTATAAGGTAAAAAAGCATACTCTGGTGTATCGTCTTTAAAAGATCCGTTACCTGCGTATCTTAAATCTTTACTATCAATAGTACTGCCCCACTGTTTAAGTGTTACATTACCTTGAACACGCACTCCACCGTATACGGTTCCACCTGTTTGTTCATAATTACCGGAAGTATAAACACCGTTACGTATTATTGTTTGTGTAAGAGCCACTAAACCATATGAACGAATTGTTCCTTGGACTGTATTACCTGTAACCGAAATAGAACCGGATGAACTCACATCTCCACCAACTGGCGTTTGCTGTATTGAGATAGATTGGTTTGCAGAAATACTACCCGAAACAGTACCACTACTTTGTGTGAAGCTTAAATATGCAGATGCATCTCCTCCAATAACCACACCACCAGAGAGTATTAAATTGCCATTACTATGAATATTGCCTGTAACATCTGCGCCTTGAATAATTGATAAGTTACTCGAGGATAAAACATCACCTTCAATTGTGCCGCTACCATTGAGCGTAATATCACCAGTATCGTTAACTGTATTAACAAAAGATTCTTCTGATGTATTTTTACTGCCATCATCTAGCGTGTCGTTATAATCCCCTAAAGACGAATCATAACTATCAATTAAGCCACTTCCACTAATTGCAACACCAGAACATCCTGTAATTCCATTAGAAAAAACTGAGGCACTGGTAGTTCCGCCGCCACCTACTACATATTCAAATATAGCTTGCATTTGGTCCTCGCCTTCAAAGCGGGTTCCTTCGCTAGAAATTAAAATATCGCCATTACTGTCAATCTCGATGGTTGCATTGTATATACTAGATTCAAGTGAGCCTGTTCCAGAAACTTCACTATTACGGGCTATTAGATCATTAATATTTATAGTCGGGTCTGCAAGCATTGCTGTTTCAAGTTTTTCCATACTTGAAAATACGCCTTTTTCAGACATCAACCTTGCGTTCAACTTTTTCTGAAAATTACCACTCAAACGTTCCTGAATCACACTATCTCTAAGAGTGCTAAGTACAACAATTGAAGCCATAGATGTTAAAATAAGTACAGTAACAAGCGTAAAACCAGATGTATTTTTCATTTATTGAAATGCCTTATTCATTACCATTTGCGACAAAGATATATCAATAACTAAGCTGTTATTAAATTGGCTTGGTAAGTTTGTAGGTTCTACAAGGACACTCACAACATTGTTATCAATTAGATAGCTGATTGTATTAACACCTTTTAATATTTTTACTTTGCCATTACCTATATCACAAAATAATGAGTCGTCTTCGTGACTATATTTTTCAGTGAATGGCGCATTAATTATTGAGCCTGTGCATGCAAGTACACCCGATTCTTGCTCAACACTTAAAATATTATCGCTATAAGTAGGAATTGAGCTGGTTTGTTTTAGACTTCGTGTAAATACTTTACTGCTAAATCGGATTACATCTAATGCATTTTCTAAATCTTTTGCTGTGCTGGTACTGCTATTAATTGAAGAATAAGCCAGGCTCACACCACCTAATAAAAACATACCTGCAGCAAGTGCAACCATAAGCTCTATTAACGTAAAACCATGGTGCTTATTTATTAAATTTTTCATGGCACGCATCCAGCAGGTAGCGTCGGAAAACTTCCTGTAATTACAACACGGTTTTCTAAATTGTCAGTCAAACGTTTATCTTGCCATGTTATTTCAACAGTTAAATCATTAGAAAAATCCGCTGGTAAAATAAGTGTATAGGCATCAATCTGTGGAGATAAATAAGCTCTGAAATCAGCATCATTGTACAAATCAGGATTCGTTTGTTGCAGTTCGCATAGGTGTGGCCAAATTCGTTCTAATACATTATTAGCCTCAATTATAGATACCGTATAATTAAAACTGTTTGTTATGTATTGCAATGATTTTAATTGCCCTGAGGCTAATCCTAATAAAGCCACGGTTGCAATAATTAATGCAATCATAACCTCTAAAAGAGAAAATCCTTTATTGCGATTCTTTAGCATGTTTCAGGCGCCTCAGCTAACCAACTTTGCCCGCTTTGTAAAATACACAGTGTAAAATCAGAAGTTGAGCTATCACCATCGGTTACTAAAATTTGATAGGATTGACTTAATTCGCCTGTACTTGAAATATTAATATCTTCAAGGCCGACTGAAATGCTGTTATGCGTGATTTCAAACATGTTTAACATTGTTTGCTTAGAGTCTATTTCTGTTTGTACCTGCCATTGGCTGTCTGTTAGTTTGAGCGAGACTTTTTGATCCCTTTTGACCGCTTCGCTTCGCGCGAACTTAAAAACACTATGCAATTGGTTCGAGTTTGTAATTAATCGATCCCGCTTTATAAAAGTAATAAACGAAGGAGCCGCAACGGCAGTTAGAATACCGATAATAGTCATCGTGATTAAAACTTCGAGTAAAGTAAAGCCAATGCTTTTTTTTACCAACACTGGGATTTATCTGCAGACTTTGTACCGCTTTGATTTACAGACAACTTGCCACACTCGTCACTTTTTTGTGCACCTTTAGGAGTAACTTGTATTGTAAATTCAGACCCATTTGAAGCACCTGTAGTTGCATCGGTTGTATAGCTAAAGGAGTAATAATCTGAGGTAGGAAAAGTAAATGTACTTGGGTAGCCACCAACACGGGTGTATTGCCTTTCTAAAACAGCTGTTTGTTGTAATAAAATCTGTTGCACATCTGCTCTTCTACTTTGCTGTATGTAGCTCGTATAACTAGGAAGTGCAATTGCATATAAAATCCCAATAATTGCAATTACTATCATTAATTCTATAAGAGTAAAACCGGAAGGTTTCTTAACCCGCTGTGTGTCCAATTATTTAATTCCATTATTTATAGCAATATGTTTAATTTTGCAAAAATTAAGCCAAGATTCATTTTGTAGTACATGATAGTGCCAAACAATGTGCTGTCAATAATATAAAAGTTTGAATATTAAGGATTGTACGATTAACTTCAACAATACCCTGAATTAAACTAACACATCTAAAAAGTTGCACTAAAACAGTGCGTTAGGTAACTCCTTAGAATAATTATATATTTAATTAAAACCAACCCTTAAGTACTGCAGGCTTTAGCATTTTATTTATTTAATAAATAGGCGTGGGTTATTACTCTAAAAAATAATTTAAAAAAAATCGTGCGGCCTTTTACCTCACTATTTAAGTTTCAAAAATAATTACCTGTATTTTATTTAAGCATTTTTATATTGAATTTTATCCACTAGAAACAAAACCTCCCGTGTGTTATTTTTAAAAATATAAGTAATTAACCAGTTTAGGAGCTTTTCTTGAAAACTACGCCGCCCTAAGCAAACACGTCTATTTTCATCAGCACACTTCGTGCAACTCTAATCGCCGCCTGCGCGAGAATCTCTGTTATTTAAATAAAAAAAAGCCGAGAAAAAAAGCCGAGGGTCAAATCTTGACTTCAGATATCAAAATTTTTGAATGACGGGTTCTCGCTCACTGCAGACTATCAGCTGTATTTGCTTTTTAGTTGCTTATTACACAAACTGCGCAACTACGTCTTGTTAAAAAAAACTACGTCACGTCTAATATTATTCATTTTTAGAACATGGCCGAAGGTTGATGACCCAGTTAACAACTAAGGGAAAACAGCGATGGAGACAGCTCGAATCGAAATAATAAAAGTTAAAAAATGATGTTAAACGCTATTGCAGATAGCGATATTGAACAAGCGACTCACACTTTACTTAAATGCATTAATAATTTAACTATTGAGAAATGAGGTAGTTACTGCGAGTTTATAAAGTGTTTGGGTTTAGTAAAAAAGCTTAACGAGTGAAGCAGTCTAACAACGCCAAAACTATTGCTTTAGTTCTATTATTCTAGTTCTATTGCTTTAGTTTTGGCGCTTATTAAAGGGATAATACTAGCCTTTCATTTGTTCAAGCTCTTTGCCTTTGGTTTCGTGTAAAAACTTAAATACAAATATGACTGAAACAAACGCACAAAATGCGTAAAAACCATAAGCCCCAGCTAAACCAATGCCTGTGAGCATAACAGGGAACGACCAGGTAATTAAAAAGTTAGCTATCCACTGGGCAAAGCCGGTAACTGCAAGGCCAGAGCCGCGAATTTGGTTAGGGAACATTTCACCTAACATAACCCACATTACAGGGCCCCACGATAAGTTAAAAAAGAACACATACGCATTAGCGGCTATTAAAGCAACTATGCCCTGCTCTCCTAATTCTAAGTTGCCTGTTGAGCCAATATCTGCATTTAAAAAGGCATAAACAATAACCGAAAGCGTCACCGTCATACCAATTGAGCCGGTTAACAAAAAAGGCTTTCTGCCAATTTTGTCTATAAAATACATGGTAATAAACACCGCTAAAATACTTACAAAGCCGCTTATTATATTAATGAGTAACGCGTCAGATTCAGTAAAACCGGCTGCTTGCCAAAGTACCGCGCCGTAGTAAAAAACAACGTTAATGCCGACTAATTGCTGAAATGTAGCTAAGCCAATTCCTATCCAAACAATGGGGCGTAAACGTTTTTTAGGTTTATCAATAAGATCAGATAATTTAGGTTGGTGTTTATCGCCAGCAAGAGACTCTGCTATTTCATTTAATTTAAGAGCGGCAATTTCAGCACCATATAATGACGATAAAACACGTGCAGCAGCGTCTTTTTTACCAGCCATAATTAAGTATCGTGGGCTTTCAGGGATAAAAAATAAAGCGATTAAAAACAAGCATGCAGGTAATAACTCAACCCAAAACATCCAACGCCATGTTTCAAAGTCGATCCAAAATATAGCCGTAGAGCCGCCAGCCGTATTTGCTAAAAAATAGTTACTCACAAATGCGCTAAATAAACCAAATATAATAGCCACTTGTTGCAGTGTAGAGAGCGTGCCTCTGTATCGTGCGGGGGCAATTTCGCTAATATAAGCCGGGGTCATAACCGATGCAGCCCCTACCGCTAAGCCGCCTAAAATGCGATAAATCACAAATTCAAACGATGTGACTGACACACCCGAGCCCCAAGCACTTATAATAAATAAAGCAGCGGCAAAAAGTAAAATTAGACGCCGACCAAATTTATCAGCTAACCGACCTGCGCAAAACGCACCAATGGCACAGCCAATCAGCATACTCGATACGTTAAATCCCGTACCTGCACTACTGGAGCCAAACGCCGTTTGGAGTCCATCAACAGTGCCGTTAATTACGCCGCTGTCAAACCCAAATAAAAAACCGCCAATAGTCGCAACAAAGCAAACCAGTACTATTAAAAGTACATTTTCTTTCTCGTTCATAAGTATCCATATTGTGTGTTGTTGTTATTTTATATAGATTTTGAAGCTCAAAAGGGTGTGCTTATTTAGTTATTTTTATTGGTTGAGCTTGATTCTCTTTCTATTAATTCAAAATCTAAAATATGTCTTAAGTCTAAGCTTTTTACATTGCTCAAATCGTTATACTGACCTGATGCAAGTAAAGTAATGGCAAGCTCAGCCATTTCATTAATAGGCTGTTTTACCGTAGAAATATTTGGCCAAACTATGGTTGCAAGTTGCGTGTCATCAAAGCCAACAACCGACAGTTCGCTTGGAATATTAATACCTTGTTTTTGAGCTATTGAGATTACAGCGGCTGCCATATCATCGTTAGCTGCAAAAATAGCCGTTGGTTTATCATCAAGCGAAAGTAATTTTATTGCCGCTTCCATACCCGATTGATAAGTAAAACTGCCCTGCTCTATATACTCAGGTGGCGTTATTATTTTATTAGAGCGCAGCGCATCTAAATAACCTTGGTAACGCAAACGGCTTACACCTTGTTTAGTGTCGCCAATAATATGTGCAATTTTGCTATGCCCTTGATTTATTAAATGCTCTGTAACATCAAACGCCGCTTGGTAATCGTCCATGCATATATAAGGTGAGCGATTTAATTTTGTATCTGGCGTTATTCTTACAAACGGAATATTTGCTTTAGTAAGAACATCTAAAACCTGTTCGTTGTCGCACATAGGTGGCAGTAAAATCATGCCATCAACCTGTGTAACATCAATAAGTTGCTTTACCGATTCAATTGTTTTGTCAATATCGGTATGCGCTTCGTCAACAACAAGGTGGTAGCCCAATGCGCGGCATTTTTTAAGCGCTGCCAATAAAAATTGGCTTATGTAAGAGTCACTTGGGTTATCGTATAAAAGCCCTAAAAAAAATGACTTAGTACTAGCAAGGCGCCTAGCAGACACATTTGGCCTGTAATTTAATTGCTCAACAACCGCCATTACTTTTTCGCGGGTTTTGTCGCTTACTTTTTTGTCTTGGTTGAGCACGCGCGAAACTGTCATCATTGATACACCAGCCTGCTCGGCTACATCTTGTATTCTTGCTCTTTTAGGATCGGCCATTACTGTTATTACCTACTCACAATCAGTGGATTGTTATAATTAACTTTCTTAATTTTCATTATACATAATTGTAAAGCTTGATATTGTTTACAGCGCGTTTTATATGATTACTTATTGACAAAGTCTTATACTACACTGAAAATGTTAGCGCTAACAACAAATTTATAATATTCACACCCAATAATATAAAAAACTTAAAAAGGCCTATATTATGAGCATGCTGCAAAACCCAATTCTAAGAGGCTTTAACCCAGACCCAAACATTGTCAGAGTTAATAACGATTACTACATAGCCACTTCAACATTTGAATGGTTTGGAGGTGTGCAAATTCACCACTCTACCGATTTAGTAAATTGGCGAGTTATAGGCCAAGCACTTAACACCGTAGAGCAACTCGATATGCGAGGAGTGCCTGATTCTTGCGGCGTATGGGCACCGCAACTTAGTTACAATAATGGCCGTTTTTATTTGGTATATACCAATGTAAAAAGCTTTGATGGCCCTTACAAAGACACACCAAACTATTTTGTATCAACCACTGATATTACCGGTAACTGGTCACAAGCGACTTACTTAAACTCTAGCGGTTTTGATCCGTCTATTTTTCACGATGATGACGGTAAAAGCTATTTGCTAAACATGCTGGTTGATCACCGCAACAACGCACTATTTGGTGGCATAGTAATGCAAGAGCTTTGCCTAAAAACCAATAAATTAATAGGCGATGTTAAACCTATATTTTCAGGCACAAAACTTGGTTGCACTGAAGGCCCACATATTTTAAAACGCGGCGATTACTACTATTTAATTACCGCTGAAGGTGGCACTGGGTATGAACACTGCATTAGTGTAGCGCGTGCTAAAAACGTATTTGGCCCTTACCAAGTACACCCGCACAACCCCGTTATTACAGCAGCCCACGAGCCGAGTAATACGCTACAAAAATGTGGCCATGGAGATTTTTTTCAAACACAAACCGGTGATTGGTACACGGTATTTTTAACATCAAGACCACTGACTGAGCGTGGCCGCTGCATTACAGGGCGTGAAACAGGGATTGAGCAAATAATCTGGAAAGACGATGGCTGGCCTTATGCAAAACACACAAATAAAGCCCCCAGAATACACGTACCCGTTGAAGGTTTAACACTAAATCCACAGCCTCAACCATCAACAAATATTGATTTTAGTAACGATGATCTGACTGTTGATTTTCAGTCATTGCGTATACCCATGTGCAAAAGCTGGGTGTATAAAAACACTCAAAAAGCATCGCTTACCCTAGTAGGTAAAGAGTCTTTAAGCTCATTGCATCAGCAAAGTTTTATTGCCAGGCGTGTACAGGCTCATCATACTGTTAGCAGTACATGCGTTGATTTTGCGCCGAGCAGTTTTCAGCAAATGGCGGGGCTAGTATGTTATTACAACACCGCTCATTACTACTATTTGCATATAAGCGGCGGCGATGTAGGCGATGAAACCACACCACGTTATTTAAATATAATAAGCTGCGATAAATACCAAACAAGCACGCCTGTTGCACCGCTTTTGCTTAAAACAAACAAACCTGTTTACTTAAAAGCTGACTTTAATGGCGCTCAGCTGCAGTTTTACTACGCCACCGAAAAAAGCTGCTGGATAAAGTTTGGTCCAGTGCTCGATGGCAGTATTTTATCTGATGATTACGTGCAGCAATCACCACAAGGGTATCGCCCGTGTTTTACCGGTGCTTTTGTTGGTATGGCGTGCCAAGACTTATCGGGGAAAAATAAAGAAGCTCACTTTTCATTTTTTAATTATGACGAACCTAGCGGCGAATAAATCGCCGCCAGTTAAGTTTATTAGTTGATTTAGAGCTGATATAAAACCATTTAAAAGCTCATTCAAAGCTCTATTAAAACAGGGCTTTAATACGCTCCATTTGCGATTGTAAAAGTAAACTTTGAGAGTGGCTCATAATGTCACTCTCTCGTTTGTTTTCGCTCAGTAAGCGCCCTACTTCTTGCGCTTCAAAGCTGTAACCTTGTGACTGCCTGCCATCTTCAAAATGCTCAATTAAGTCATCAAGCTCATACAAAGAGCACTCATAAGCCCTAAATGCATCGGGTATTTTTATATAGCCTTTGTCGCCAATAATATACGCGCCATTCCCTAACCGGCATTGAAATGACGTTGCTAAGCTCACCATTACATCGCCACAATTAGCAGTAATAAGTACATCGTCTTCCACGCCTTTGTAGCGAATATTTGCTCTTACGTGTAAGTTTTCAAGGTCGTTATTTAAAAAGTAATTGGCAATGGCAAGCGGATAAATTCCCATATCGAGTAAACAACCGCCCGCTAAATCTGGGTTGTATTCACGCCCGTCGGGGTTAAAAGGCACAGGGTAACCAAAGTCAGCTTTAACATGTTTAATAGTGCCAATTCGCCCTTGCCCTACCCATTGTTTTGCTTTTTGTATTGCAGGTAAAAAGTACGTCCACATGGCTTCCATTAAAAATACGTCGTGCTTTTTAGCCAGTAAAAACAACTGCTTGCACTCTTCAGCCGAAACCGTAATGGGCTTTTCGCACAATACATGCTTACCTGCTTTAATAGCATCGCTGGCATTTTTAAAGTGAAAGTTATGCGGGGTCGCAATGTAAACTACATCAACGTTTTTATCGTCAAATAATGCCTGATACCCTTCGTAGGCATTGGCCGCACCATACTTGCTCGCAAAAGCGGTTGCATCATCTCCATTTCTTGCTGCAACTGCGTACGCAACACCATTATTTATATGTGCTAAGTCTTCACAAAATTGTGCAGCAATTCGGCCACAACCAACAATACCCCAGTTTATTTTTTTCATAGTGTTTCCTTATGATCTTAAAAAGAAATTTAAGTGAACTCCAACAACCAAGCAATAAACTTGCAAATTAATTGTTAAACATAGTTTAAAACTAGCTTGACTTAACAATATCAAATCATTAATGTTAGCGCTAACACTAAAACAACATTAAGTATCACATTTATGTTCCTTGGTATCGATTTAGGCACTTCAGGTGTAAAAGTAATTATTTTAGACGAGCAAGACCAATTGCTTGCTCAAGCAAGTGGATCTTTAAGCGTTTCACGCCCAGCACCCCTTTTTTCTGAGCAAAACCCTTCAGATTGGTGGCTTGCTACCTGTAGTGCAATCGAGGAGCTTAAAAATACTCACCCTGCATTACTAAAATCGGTAAAGGCTGTGGGCCTTTCTGGGCAAATGCATGGCGCAACGCTGCTTGATAAAAACAATAATATTATTCGCCCAGCCATTTTATGGAACGACGGGCGCAGTGCTGCACAATGTGTAGAGCTTGAAAAACGCGAACCTAACTCTCGTAATATTACCGGCAACATAGTAATGCCTGGTTTTACTGCGCCTAAATTGGTGTGGTTAAAAGAGTTTGAGCCAGCAAATTTTGCAAAAGTAGCCAAAGTATTATTACCAAAAGACTACCTACGCTTTTTAATGACCGGTGATTTTGCATCAGACATGTCTGACTCAGCAGGCACACTGTGGCTAGACGTAGAAAAAAGAGCATGGTCGCAAAAAATGCTTAGCGCCTGCGACTTAACAGAGCAACACATGCCTACCCTTTTTGAGGGCACACAAATTACTGGCAAATTAACAGCCCAAGTTGCTGCTAAATGGGGTATGGAGCAGGTGCCTGTTGTTGCAGGTGGTGGCGATAATGCCGCAGGCGCTGCCGGGGTTGGTGTAGTAAGGCCTAAACAAGCGTTTTTGTCATTAGGTACTTCGGGCGTTTACTTCGTTGCTAACGATAAATACCTGCCTAACCCAGAAGGTGCTGTACATACTTTTTGTCATTGCATTGAAAACACCTGGCACCAAATGTCAGTGGTGTTAAGCGCAGCAAGCTGTTTAACCTGGGTCACTAAATTAACCGGTTTTAAAAACGAAAGCGCATTGCTTGAACAAGTAAGTAAATGCGATTTTAGCAAACCAAGCTCTGTGATATTTTTACCTTATTTAACTGGCGAGCGTACGCCGCATAATAACCCCGATGCCAAAGGCGTATTTTTTGGTTTAGATAGCGATACCGATGCAGCAGCCCTTGGCCGCGCAGTACTAGAGGGCGTTGCTTTTGCCTTTGCCGATGGCCAACAAGTACTGCTTGATGCTGGTGCACAAATTGACGATGTAACCGTTATTGGTGGTGGCGCTAAAAGCCCACTGTGGGGAAAAATCATCGCAAGTGTACTCAACCGCCCCCTAATTTACCGAGAAGGCTCAGAAGTTGGCCCCGCATTTGGCGCTGCAAGACTTGCCCGAATAGCAGTAACACAACTCCCTGCACAACAAGTGTGTGTTAACGGCAAAGTAACGCAAACAATTGAGCCAGACCCAGTCATGCAAAACTTTTACGCACAACAATACACAACATACAAAGCACTTTACCAAAGTGTAAAAACATACTTTTAATACACTATTATAAAATTAATGGAGCACATTATGAGCGAACAATTTTTTACAAACGTTGAAAAAATCAAATTTGAGGGTGAAAACTCTAAAAACCCATTTGCATTTCGTTACTACGACGAAAACCAAGTAGTGCTTGGCAAAACAATGAAAGAACATTTACGTTTTGCAGCCTGTTACTGGCATAACTTTTGTTCTACAGGGTTTGATATTTTTGGGGAAGGTACGTTTGACCGTCCTTGGATCCAACCTGTAGGCAATCAATTAGAACTTGCTGAACAAAAAGTAAAAGTAGCTTTTGAATTTTATGAAAAATTGGGCGTTCCTTACTTTTGTTTTCATGATGTTGATATTGCCCCTGAAGGCAAAACACTACAAGAAAGCCACGATAACGTAACGCACATAGCAAACATTATCGAAAAAGAAATGCAGCGCACAGGTGTAAAACTACTGTGGGGTACTGCTAACTTATTCTCAAATCAGCGTTTTTGTGCCGGTGGTGCAACAAACCCTAATCCTAATACGTATGCATATGCAGCAGCACAAGTTAAACATGCAATGGAAATTACGCATCGTTTAGGCGGCGAAAACTACGTACTTTGGGGTGGTCGTGAAGGTTACGACACGCTACTAAATACAGACCTTGCACAAGAAAGCGAACAGTACGCACGCTTTTTGAAAATGGTTGTAGAGCACAAGAAAAAAATTGGTTTTAAAGGCACATTATTAATTGAGCCAAAACCACAAGAGCCAACTAAGCACCAGTACGATTACGATACAGCAACGGTTGCAGGCTTTTTATACAAGCACGGCTTACAAGACGAAATTAAAGTAAACATTGAAGCAAACCACGCAACACTTGCGGGTCATAGCTTCCACCACGAAATTGCAGTTGCTTGCGCTGAGGGCATTATGGGTAGTATTGATGCTAACCGTGGCGACATGCAAAACGGTTGGGATACTGATCAATTTCCTAACGACGTAGCTGAGTGCACACTTGTTGTTTACGAAATTTTAAAAATGGGTGGTTTTACAACGGGCGGCTTTAACTTTGACACTAAACTTCGTCGTCAATCGTGTGAGCGTGATGACTTATTCATTGGTCACATTGGCGGTATGGATACGATGGCTAAAGCATTACTCAATGCAGCTGCAATGATTGAAGGTGGCGAGCTGACTGACTTTGTTGAAAAACGTTACGCTGGTTGGAAAGAAGACCTAGGTCAAAGCATTCTAAATGGTGAGCAATCACTTGAGAGCCTTTCTGCCTTAGTACACGAGAACAACATCGATCCTAAGCAAGTTTCTGGTCGCCAAGAACTGCTTGAGAATATTGTTAACCGCTACGTATAAGGACATCGCCTCGGTTTTAAAGCCGAGGCGTACATCATTATGAACTTGTTAGAACAACTCAAAAAAGTAACCACGGTCGTTGCCGACAGTGGCGATGTAGAGTCAATCAAAGCTCTACAACCGGTTGATGCAACAACCAACCCTTCGTTAATTTTACAAGCTGCAAAATTACCTCAGTATAAACATTTAATTAGTGATGCTATAAGCAAAGCTGGCAATGACGTTGACGCTATTTGCGACCAACTTATTGTTAACTTTGGCTGTGAAATACTAAAAGTAATACCTGGGCGTATATCAAGCGAAGTAGATGCGCGTTTATCGTTTGACACCCAAGCAAGTATTGCCAAAGGGCGTAAGCTTATTTCACTTTACGAGCAAGCGGGTATTTCAAAAGACCGCGTACTTATTAAACTTGCTTCAACGTGGGAAGGCATTAAAGCCGCTGAGCAGTTAGAAAAAGAAGGCATTAAGTGTAACTTAACGCTGCTTTTTTCGATGGCGCAAGCCATTGCGTGCGCACAAGCTAACGTAACGCTTATATCTCCGTTTGTTGGTCGTATTCTTGATTGGTACAAAGCCCGCGATAATAAAGAATACACCCCAAGCGAAGATCCTGGTGTGCAGTCGGTTACAGGTATTTATCAGTACTATAAAAAGTACGATTATAAAACCGTGGTAATGGGCGCAAGCTTTAGAAACATTGAAGAAATAATCGAACTTGCTGGCTGTGATTTACTCACTATCTCGCCACCACTGTTAAATAGTTTACAAAGCCAAGAAGGTGAACTGGTTACAAAGCTTGACGCTGCAAACATTGCCAAAGCACCGCAAAGCGACATAACCCCACTCACCCACGAGCAATTTTTATGGCAGCACAACGAAGATGCAATGGCCAGCGAAAAGCTCGGTGAAGGCATTCGTAACTTTGCCAAAGACCAGCGTATTTTGGCTAAATTGGTTGAAGACCTACTACACTAATTTCCCTCAAGCCTGCCACATTACGTGCGGGCTTTTTTAATTTTATTTGAGGTAATACATGACTCAGCTTTCTTCTCGTGCGCCTTTTGCTAATGCCATTCGCGCACTCAGTATGGATGCGGTACAGCAAGCAAATTCAGGGCATCCGGGCGCACCTATGGGTATGGCCGATATAGCCGAAGTACTGTGGAACGATTTTTTAAACCACAATCCTAACGATCCAAATTGGCCAAACCGAGACCGCTTTGTACTCAGTAACGGTCACGGATCTATGCTTATTTATTCTTTATTGCATTTAAGCGGGTACGAACTACCACTTAGCGAGCTTAAACAATTTAGACAAATGCATTCAAAAACCCCAGGTCACCCTGAATACGGTTATACCCCAGGTGTTGAAACAACCACAGGTCCGCTTGGCGCAGGTTTATCAAATGCCGTAGGTATGGCTATTGCCGAAAAAGCCCTAGCAGCACAATTTAACAAAGAGAGTTTTGATATTGTTGATCATTACACTTACTGTTTTATGGGTGATGGCTGTTTAATGGAAGGCATATCGCACGAAGCATGTTCGCTTGCAGGCACATTAGGCCTGGGTAAACTTATTGCTTTTTGGGATGATAACGGTATATCTATCGACGGACACGTTGAGGGCTGGTTTACCGACGACACCGCTAAACGCTTTGACGCTTACGGCTGGCATGTAATAAAAGATATAGACGGCCACGACCCAGAACAAATTGCCAGCGCCATTGCACAAGCCAAACTAGTGAGCGATAAACCTACCCTACTTTGTTGTAAAACCGTGATTGGCTTTGGCTCGCCAAATAAATCAGGCTCGCACGACTGCCATGGCTCGCCATTAGGCAATGACGAAATAACTGCTGCACGCAAATTTTTAAACCTCCCAAATAAAGCATTTAGTATCAGTGATGATATTTACGCCCATTGGGACGCTAAACAAAGCGGTGATAAAAAACAAAAACAATGGCAACAACTGTTTAGCGACTACACCAAAAGCCACCCAGAGCTTGCTAAAGAATTTGAGCGCCGCGTAATTAAACGCACCCTGCCTGAAAACTTTGAAACAATTGCAAACAACTATATTGCACAGTGCAACAAAGACGCCGCTAACATTGCCAGCCGAAAAGCCTCGCAAAACACCATTGAAGCCTTTGCCCCGCATTTACCAGAGTTATTGGGTGGCTCTGCCGATTTAGCCGGTTCTAACTTAACGCTGTGGTCTGGCTCTAAAGGCATAAGCGCAGATGACGCCAGCGGTAATTACCTGTTTTATGGCGTGCGCGAGTTTGGTATGAGCGGCATTATGAATGGCATATCACTGCACAGTGGTTTTATTAATTACGGCGCAACGTTTTTAATGTTTATGGAATATGCCCGTAACGCAGTAAGAATGTCAGCACTTATGGGTATTCAAAATATATTTGTATATACCCACGACTCCATAGGCCAAGGTGAAGACGGTCCAACTCATCAACCTATTGAGCAGCTAGCCAACCTACGTATGACCCCAAACCTAGTCACATGGCGCCCATGTGACACGGTAGAAACCGCAGTATCGTGGAAAAACGCAATACAAAATCAGCAGCAACCTACTGCGCTTATTTTTAGTCGCCAAGGGCTAAACCACCAGCCACGTAGCGCACAGCAAATTAACGATATAGAAAAAGGCGGCTACATTCTTAGCGATAGCAGTAAAACGCCTGAGCTTATTTTAATTGCAACAGGCTCTGAGGTTGATTTAGCAATGCAAGCCGCTAAAGAGCTTACAGCACAAGGCGTTGCAGTGCGTGTGGTATCTATGCCAAGCACCACATTGTTCGACCTGCAATCAGACGATTACAAGCAAAGTGTATTGCCAAACTCGGTAGCAAACCGTATTGCAATTGAAACATCACATCAAGATTACTGGCTTAAATATGTTGGCTTACAAGGCAAAGTAATTGGTATGAGCACTTTTGGTGAATCGGCGCCAGGTAACGTGTTATTAGCGCACTTTGGTTTTACCACCAAAAATGTAGTGAGCACCGCGCAAGCGTTAATTAAAGCCAACGCTTAATACTCTTAAAAATACAATTTTATCCAATTAATGCGCTAAGTATCCCAATGCTTAGCGCATTTTTAAATTTAAGGAATATGATGAAATACTTACTATTAATTATGCTTTTTAGTGCAGGTACTAGTTTTAACGCATGGGCAAATGACAAGCAAAATGATGAACTAATGCTGACGATTTTTTTAAAGCACGACCAATCAAAAAGCCTCTCTGAAATAAAAGAAATACTCAACAGCGCTAACTTCTACAAACATTTTCCGCCAGAGGGTGCAACGGTAGAATCTTGGAAAGTAATGATGGGTATAGGGCAAGTAGTTACTCTGCGCTTCCCGGCAGCGCTACTGCCAAAAGTAAATTTATCAATAGAACGCTATGGCTGGAAAGCTTACAGCACTGAGTTTTATCCAACATACGACCTGTACCCAATCGTAAAAGAAGAAATTAAAAAAGCCAGAACGAACAATTAAAAGAGTAACCAACATGACAACTTCAATTGTTCAATACACACTAAGTAATGAAACAAACGATACTATTTCTATTATTAACTACGGTGCCCGGCTTACCAGCTGGGTTACCCATGTTGATAATAAAAAACGAAATATTATACTTGGCTATTCTAATATTAATGACTATTTAAACGATACGTTTTACTTAGGCGCGGTAGCCGGTCCTTATGCAAACAGGCTAAATAACGCACAAGTACACATTGATAATAAAGCCTATGCGCTTAATAAAAACGAAGGAGTAAACCAACTCCACGGCGGTAAAAAAGCATTAAGCGACTTGTTTTGGCATCTCGATTACCATCAAAAAAACGTGTTAAGTTTAAGTATTACCCTACCCGATGGTTATAACGGCTACCCCGGTAAAACCACATTTAATGTGCTGTATACCTTTACCACTAACAGTAAAAACCAAAGTAATCTTGATATTAAATTTACTATTACCAGCAATAAAAAAACCATTACGGGGCCTACATCACACCCGTATTTTAATCTAAATGGTATTACTAATAGCGCACAAGGGCATGTATTAACATTAGCCGCAGCGCATTATACGCCCGTGGATACACATGCCATTCCTACCGGTTTAATAGCCCCTGTAGCCAATACGCCTTTTGACTATACAAATGCGCGGGTGCTTAATAAAACCGATAAACTTGATCATAATTTTGTAACCGAGCAAACGCTTAACCTGCAAATTATTAAGCAACACGCGACGCTTACAAGCGCTGATGAAAAAGTAATGCTGAGTGTGCTTTCTAACTACCCTGCCATTCAGGTGTATACAGGGCAGCACTTAAAAGGTGCGTTTAATGCATATGACGGTATTTGCCTAGAGCCGCAATTTTGCCCCGACAGCCCTAATAACCCACACTTCCCATTTAGCTATTTAACACCACAAGTGCCTTTGCAAACGCATATTAGTTATTGCTTAACTAACTTGAAATCTTAATAATAAACCTATCAAAAATAGCTATTTTAAGCGCTTAAAACCAAAAAAGGATCGCTCTTAAGCGATCCTTTACGGGAGATTAAATGTTTTTTACTATTATAAATCGCTTACAAAGCTTTTAAGTTTTAACTCACGGTCAATTAATAATGGGTAATCGGTGCGCCCTTGCATTGGCCAATCGTTACGCCAAGTGCCTGCATCGCTTATACCCCAAAATGTCACGCGGCTTACTTTATCGTCATGCTTTTTAAGTATGTTAAACACCTCTTTGTAGCGCTCGCCTAACTGGGTGTTTACTTCACTCGGTAAACCATCTGGGTATGGGTTAAAGCGCTCTTGCAAGGCAATATCTAACGAAATGTCAGCCCCTTGTTCTTCACCTTCAGGGAATGGCAAAACCGAAATATCAAGCTCGGTTATCATCACATCAATACCTGTGGCTGCGTATGCCACAATAGAGTCTTCCATTAACGAAAGCTCTGGGTTATCAAGCGAGTAATGCGCTTGCATACCAATACCATCTATTTCAATGCCTTTGCTTTGTAAGTTTTTAATAAGCGCAATTGCACCGGCTCGTTTTTCTGGCTTATACAAGTTGTAGTCGTTGTAATACAGCTTGGCATTAGGCGCTGCCTGCTTAGCGTATTTAAACGCGTATTCTATAAAGTCGTCACCAATAATGGTGCTCCATTTAGATTCGCGCAGTGTGCCGTCTTCGTTAAGTGCTTCGTTTACCACGTCCCATGCAAAAATGCGGTTTTGATAACGCCCTGCAACAGCATTAATGTGGTTTTGCATGCGCTTAAGTAATGCATCGCGGGTTAGCGGCTCGCCTTGTTCGTCTTCAAAAACCCAGTCAGGAGTTTGCGAATGCCACACTAATGTGTGCCCAACTAATTCTTGGTTGTTCTCTTGTGCGTACTGAACTAACGCATCAGCGGCTTCAAAATCATAGGTTTCTAGCTCTGGGTGTATACGCTCCCACTTCATAGAATTTTCTGGCGTAAAGGTATTAAATTGCGCTTTAGCCACGTTTAAATCTTCAGGCAAAGCCCCTAACATTTGGTCTCGGCTAATCGCTGTACCTATTTTAAAGTGGTCTTTAAATTGCGCTTTAAGCGTTAATTGCGCCGACGCTTTTTGTGCTTTTAGTGTCGGTTTACTTTGCTCTGCTGAGCCATTACAGCCAAGTGCAAGGCTCGACATCCCTAATAAAATAGCAATAGTAAGTTTATTTTTATGCATGATGTACCTGTTGTGTGTTTTTTTGTGTGCAAGGTAAACTTAACACCATATAGTCTTTTTGACAACAACGTTTTATTAAAATAGACTGAACAAAAATAACACAGTACACATTCCTTAATCACACACTTTACTAGCAACAAAATTAGTAAATAAATTAGCAAGGACACACATGAAAAACACAACAAACACTTTATCACTAACAGCCGCAGCCACCTTTGCATTAACAGTCGCATTAACTGCTGCAATAATTACTGCATTACCTGTCAGCGCAGCAGATAAACCCAAGCAACTTACCTCGTCTATAGTAAGCCAGAAAGAAGCGCACATTACTCATTACGAAGGCGGTGATTTTCATACCTACTTTTATGGCGATACATCTCTCACCAAAGGCGCTATTACCGGCGTGGCGGTTATTAAACCTAATAACGAAATACATCCCGCCCACCAGCATCCCGATGAAGAATACTTAATGATTCTAGAGGGCTCAGGTACCTGGACACTTAATGGTAAAAGCCAACCAGCACTCACCGGAGATATTTTATTTGCAGCCCCTAATGACCTACACGGGATTTATAACAACGGCGATGTGCCACTTAAGTTTGTGGTAGTGAGGTATCAGGCTAAGTAGTTTTGATTGGATTTTTGAGTTTTTAAGTGAAATAGACCAAGAGAATAATGCACTAAGAGGTTAAGAGACGCTTCGCTTTTAGAGGAAATAAAACAGCCTGATATTAAATTAGGCTGTTTGTTATACACCATGACCAGAGGGCGCTTCCTTAATTTTAGAGACCTTAAAATCTAGATATTAAACATCCTTTTATATCTTTTCTGAAGAGCAAGCTCCCCACCTTCCATTATTTCACATACATTTTTTCTTACATCGACTTCTTGCAACGCCCCAGAAGTAAGGGAGTTAATCTGACCTCTATCTTCTAATGCAATTACATATTCAGAATCACCATTCACAACAATATTTGGATTATGAGTTACGACTATTATCTGCCGCTCAGCTTTATTTTCATGGAGCTTTGAAACAATTAAGCTCGTAATTAACCCATTATCAAGGTCATCTTCAGGTTGATCTAAAAGAAGAGGCTCTGTTCCATACGATAATAAGAATGAGAGTATTGCTGAAGCTTTCTGGCCTGCGGAGCCTTGTGATACATCTTTGAATCGATTACCGTCATAGAATTTAATTGTTAGCTTATCTTCAGGGAACCATGCATTTATCGCATCAAAATTTTGTGGTTGGAGTTGTGACATAAAATCAACAAACCTTTTCCCTAATTTTGTACTTAAAACCTCACCTGAATTAAAATTAAATATACTTCCTTTAAAACTGTGAATTCGATTTAGGGATTGTTCTAAGTTATTTGAATCTGTATCTTTAGCAGTAGCTGATAGCTCTTTATTAAGGTTTAATAAGAAACCACATTCTCGATCCGAATCAAATATCTCAGCTGAGAATGAGCTATCAGTTCTCCCTAACACTTTCCTGAAAGACGCATCTAAACTTTCTGAATCAGAGAATGGTGTAATCTCAACTTGGATTGAAGAACTGCCAGATAGATATTGGTCAAGAAAAGCTAGGCGATTCACAGTTAACCTTTTTCTACATTCTATTATTTCGTGATAAGAATTATTTATAGAACTAGTTAAATCAACAACCTGCTTTTCAATTAATTCCATACTTTTTAGCGATTGGTTAATTGTTTCTCTATCACTAATTAATTTTGCATAATCAGCAGGGCTACCCACTCCTTGGCTTTGCAAGTTTGAAATTAGCTTATTATATTGTTCATCAACAGCTATGTGCACGTTATTAAATTCAGAAACACAATACCAATTTTTAAAAGTTGTAAGTTCGTTATCAATAGTTGTTATTGCTTTAGCAATATTTTCTTTGAAATTTAAAGCAACTTGAATCAAGTTATTAATTTTAGTTGCAACTTCTTGCTCATTATCTATAAGGTTATTAAACATGCTTGTATCAGCTGTTGGAATTTCAACAGCATTCATGATTGTCTCGACCTGAGCTTTTAAGTTTACGATATCGGCTTCATATTGAGAGACCTTTGTTCTTTTAGCTCTAAAAGCCTGATAGTTGTTCAGAATATCAGCATGGCCTGATTGCTCTATTGTTTTGATTTTTTGTTCTACATCAGATAGTTGACCCAAAAGTACATTTTTATTAGATAATCTGGATTGAAGTTCTCTTCTTTGGCTACACAATGTTTGAAAGTGTGTGTACTTATCTTCCCAATCCATTTTCCATTGTTGGAATCCTACTGTTGAAGATTCATCTATCAAGCGCAAAAGAGTATTCGGATTTTTTGCTAAGTTAAATATTTGTTTTTGACTGAATATTTTTATTGGAAACCTAGAGTGCGCTTCGCCATCTTCAGGCTGCCATTCACCAGCCTCCGAACGAAAAATTGACACACTATTACTCTCTTTAGTCCATTTCAAAAGGTAATTAACATCGTCTCTAGTATAAACACAACTTACTTTTGTGTTCGCCAGCATTACTCCATCACTATCCCTTGATAATGGTATTTTGACAAAGCTTTCAAAGGATTGACGAATTTCATTTAGAGAGTCTAACCCCTCTAAATCTCTACTTCTATCCATCCCCAGTCGGATAAATTCAAGGACTGAAGATTTGCCACTTCCTCTGCCTCCAATAATAGAATTAAGCCAAGGGTTAAACTCAATAACTAACGGTGATGAACGGCCTGCATACTTTGCAGATTCAATAGTTACTGAGCGCAATAATGTATTTGAAGCCCTATTAGGGTCAGAAATTTCACTATCTCATCGAATTAATGAAGAAGAACCATCAACTAATGCTAACTTAAGGCCATCAATCGAAGGTGATGACATTTTCACCCATGTAAATGCCCTACCAATATCATTTGGGTGATGAGCATCAGATCCAATTACAGATGGTAATTCGAGATTTAAATTGGTATATCGTGATAATGGTGTTGCTGCTACTTCCCTATCTGGAAAAACGATTTCAACAGCATTAGCGAGGGAGCAGACTTGCTTGACTGTATGAGATGAAGTCTGCTGGCAAAGCCCTGCTTTCATATCTATATGGGCAGGAATTGCTACACCTCTTGCAGATTGTATTTCTTTTATTATATTTTCAGCACTCTCTTCAGCAACGGAGTCGCTATCACCTTTAGTACCACGAAACTTTGAAGCACCAACAACACCATTTATATCTGCAGAAGTAGCACTCGGGTCAAAAATAGCCAATACGTGAATATTTGAGTTTGCTGTAATCTCTACACCAGGAAAGACAAATATTGAATATCCTTCAGCTCTTAAACTTTCTGCGGCTTCTTTAAGAGGGTCAATCCAATCACCAGTGTTATGATCCGTCACTGCAACACATTCAATGCCTTTATCTATATAGTCCAATAACCAATCTCTTGGCGATTTAGATGTCTTTAATGCGCGATCCGATTTCCCATAATCAAAAGAGGCTGGCGTGTGCGTATGAAAATCGAACTTCCACCATCTTGCTCCAACAAAACTCATTTTTATTTCCTTATGCTCGATTTAGGCTAGAGACAACCAAAAGCTTTATGAATGGCATCTTTAAAATTTATCGATCAGAATTATTACACCCATACTTATTTCTTATATTAGTATCAAATACCACAACATATTGCTAGTTATAAACTTTAAGCCCCATGCTCTTTCTATAATGCTTTAAAATCATGTGACACTTCTCATTTTTTATTTTTGTGAAAAACTCCGAAAACACTGAATAGAGGAGCATTTAAAAATACTCGATTTTGAATACTCAAGCTACCCTGCTGCATCATGCACAAACAATTAAAGCCCGCGCAAAAAATAGTCTGTATAAAAATACAGACTATTTAATCTGGGGTTAATTACTTTTAGTTAGGTTTATTATTCGACCAAGGTTACCGAAACATCATCTACATAAAAGTCAGCGGTGAGTTCACTTGACTCAACATAAAGTAAAGCGGCGCTTTCCTGCGTTGTAATTGAATGTGTGTAAGTACCTGATAACTGTACCCAGTCACCTGCTGCAACTGTTGTAACAGGTGTAAGCTCTAGGTACTCAGTGCTAGTGTGCTCTATTTGTAGCGTTAGTTTTATATCTGGTGAAACGGTGCTGGTATCGTCAGATAACTTAACCCATGCAGATACGTTATAGGTTTTATCTGCTGTAAATAAGCCTTTTACATCCTTTTGTAACCCATTCCACGTTTCAGTTCGCCCTTGTACTAAAGCGCTATTATTACCGCTATGGGCTTGGGTTGACTCTAAGGTTATGCTTGCATTGCCACGCGCTTGCCAGGAATCAAGTCCGGCTTCAAAGTCGCCATTAGTTAGCAGCTCTGATGAAGGTGCTGGTTGACCTACTTCAATTAGCTCTTTTAATGCATTAGCAAATCCTTGTAAGGCAGGCTTTGCAGTAAAGTCATTAAAAAATAACAGCGGCCATTCTGTTGTCGGCTCTGGCCAGTTTTGCAACCAGCTATCCTCGTCAATTACGCCCCAAATAGTTATGCCACCGCGTTGATCTTCAGGTACAGTTTCTAGGTATGTTTTAACAATATCGTAGTAGTACTGCTTTTGTTCATCCGCTCTTTCACTGGTTAAGTAAGTGAGAGGAATGCCGCCTTCGTTGTTCATACGAACATCTAGCTCGGTAATTTTCACTTTAATTTTAGGGCGAATATCGACCACTTTTTGAAGATGTGCCTGAATGGTTGAAATATCAGGGCTGTTAAGTGAAATATGAGATTGAAACCCTATACCATCAATAGGCACGCCGTTGTTGTGAAAATCGTTAACCATAGATATAACGGCATCTAATTTATCGGCATTCCAAATCAGGTTGTAATCGTTGTAGTATAAGTCGGCATCGGGGTCGGCCGCTCTTGCTGCTTTATAGGCTAACGATAAAAATTCGGCTCCTATATTTTCAAACCATACTGATTCGTCGGCGCTGTCGTCAGTGGTTTTTTCACCACGGTATTTACCGTTTTCCATAAACGCTTCGTTAACTACATCCCAGCTAACGACGGTATCGTTATCGCCTTCTTCTTCAAAATGAGTGGCAACTTGTGTTATGTGATCTTCCATCATGGTTATCCACGCGGCTTTATCACCTTGAAAACTTTGCATCCAAGGCGCAATTTGCGAGTGCCAAACAAAAACATGGCCATGTATAGTAAGTGAGTTGTCTTTGGCGTAGTTAACTAGCTCATCAGAATCATCGTAAAAAAATTCGCCTTGGGTTGGTTGTAAATAGGTAGGCTTCATAATATTTTCAGCAGAGAGCTGATTAAAGTGTTGTTCAATAATCGTTTTAATTTCTGGTCTATCTATTATGCTGTTACCAAAACCACCCGCTGGCACAGCCACGCCAATATTAAAATTAGGTGCCAATGCTTTTAAACTTTGTGCTGTTACTTCGCTGTATTGAACATCAGGTATTTCTTGTGCTGGTACATCGTCTAAAATAAAGCCTGAAAATTCGTCTAGGTATATAGACTTGTTAATATTCTCTTCTTTTGAAAAGTGAATTGCCAGCCTTACTAAAGAGTCAGCTTCGGCCGTTGCGGCTGTTAATGTTATTTTTTGCCACTCGCCTGTGAGTGTTTCTTTTACTAGGCTAAGTTGACCGTAATCTGGCGCAGGTGTTTGAATCCAAAAATCGGCACTGGTTCCCTCTTCACCTTTGGCCCAAACGCTAAACTCATAATTTTTACCACCGGTGATAGGAAGGTCTTCATAAGCTATTTCAATTCCCCACGGGTTGTCACCCAGTGTATTAACGCTCACCTCAACTGCTTTTGTGCCTTGGTAAGTATTAACGCCTTCTTCGGATTCTATTACTTCTATAGTAGAAGTTGCGCTTGATTCTTGTGTTGGCCTAAATACCCAATTTCCGACGGGTGTTGTTTGCCCTGCAGTGTCCTCTTCAAACCCGCCATTTGTTATTTCAGCTGCTATTGGCGCTTCAGGCTCTGGTGTATCAGGGGCTACTACTTCCGGTATGGGTTCAGGCACCGGTGTATCTTTATTATTCCCCCCGCACGCCATTAAAAGTGACACTAAGGTCACTAATCCGGTGTTACGAAAAATCGATTTATTCATTTTTTATTCCTTAGACTAAAGCAATAAATGCGTCGTTTTTAAACTAGGTGCAGTAAAGCCATTTGAGTGAATAAAATATGATATGAGTATTTCTACTGCATCATCAAAAAACTATTATTCAATATGACTATAACCAATTAGAAAACAAACAGTCATTTATATTTATTATTTTAATATCTCTTCAAACGTTAATATTTACTTTGTACAAGGGTACATATATAAGATTAAAATCATAGAGTTATAGTTAAGGCTTAAATTAAATTTTTATTGTTCTATATCGTGTGTGTAAATATACAATCATTAAATTAACCTAAAACCAACATTGTTATAGTCTATTTAACAATAAGGGTCAAGGTTAAAATTTAACCCGCTTCATATTGCGTTTTCTTTGAGTATGAAAAAATAATTAAATAGAAGGTGTAAGTGATATTTGCGCTTGTATTACTTAGGTAAGTTCAAGGTTTGCCAGCTCATAGCTTAGTAAAGTGACTTTTATTTACCCCTATGTGAAAATTTCCAAACAAAAAAAGCCGAGTATTTAAAAATAGTCGGCTTTGACTACACAATGCGATTTACTGAACTACTTCAGCAATGGTTTTAATAACTGGTTTAGGGTTTAAATTACGATCCCATAGTAATGGGTAGTTTGTTCTGTTTGGGATTGGGTAGTCGTTTTTCCACGACATACCATCGTGTAATCCCCAAAAGGTTACGCGGTCTATCTTGTCGCGTTTTGCGTAAAACAGTTCAAACAAGGCTTTATAACGGGCGTTTAGTTGCGCCTCTACATCGCTCGGCAAGCCATTTTTATAAGGGTCGAGGTAGGTCTCAAACTCTTCCAGCTGAAACTGCGGTTTCATCATATCGGTGCCGGTAATCTGCCCTTCTTTTGTTAAAGGCAGCACGTCTATATCAAGCTCAGTGATCATCACTTTTATACCCAGCGCAGCGTATGCATCGATAGCTTGCTCAATGAATTGCATTTTAGGAAAGTTAAGCCCCCAATGCGCTTGTATGCCAATGCCATCAATGCGGATACCTTCTTTTTGCAGCATTTTGATCATACGTATAATGCCGTCTCTTTTTTCTGGTCGCCATGCATTAAAGTCGTTGTAGTAAAGTTCGGTATTAGGTGAATACTGCTGGGCGTATTTAAACGCAGCTTTTACCATTGTATCGCCATCGCCTAAGCGGTTAACCCACACAGTTGGTCGATAAGAGCCGTCATCAGCAATTACTTCATTAACTACATCCCACGCATCTACTTTGTTTTTATAGCGCCCTGCTACTAGCTCTATGTGTTTGCGCATTTGCTCTAACTGCTCTGCTGGGGTATTTGGCTCATTTTTGCTATTTGTAAAAAACCAGTCAGGCGTTTGGTTATGCCACACTAAGGTGTGGGCTACGGTAAACATGTTATTTTGCTTTGCAAAATCTATAAACGCATCTGCACCACTAAAATCGACCTTACCTTGCTGCGGATAAATTACTTCAGCTTTCATGGCGTTTTCTAGGGTGACTGTATTAAATTGCTTAGCAATAATTGACTGCGCGGCTGCGTTTTTGCCTGTCACTATATCTTGATTTACAGCAACCCCCATTTTGAATGAGTCTGCAAAGGTGTTTTTAAGACCTTGGTCTTGTGCAGCGTTTACGCTTAATGATCCTGCAAGTAAAAGCAGGCTGAGTGTGTGTTTTTTATGCATGTGTGTGCTCCGTTGAATCGTTATTATTTTCGATAAATATCATACAACGAAAAAAATAAATGATATAGTCAAAATGACCATTAATTATAAATTAAACAAACCTGAGTAAACGTCTATGCTAAAAACACACAAAAAAACGCTAAGCCTAGTTGTATTAATGCTCTGTTTTAATAAAGCAGCGCTGGCACAACAACCTGAAAATACACCTTTGTTAAACGCTGTAAACAGCCAAAGCAATGAGCAGTCGCCATTAATAAAGGGCGTAACACCCACACTCGTTAGTGACAATTTATTATTTTTAGAAGGCCCAACGTGGTCAAGCCAAGACAATGCGTTTTATTTTTCAGAAATGAACTTTGCTAGCTCGCAAGCACTTGGCCCTGATTCGACCATTTATAAATTAGTGCTGCCCAATACCCTCACCACTTATTTAAAACACAGTGGTACAAACGGCTTGTATGCCAAAGGGCAGAACCTCTATACGCTTAACCATAGTACGCAATCGCTTTCTAAAATTAATATAAAAAGTAAAACTAATACCGTAATAGTTAGCGAGTTTGATGGGCTAAGCTTTAGCTCGCCAAACGATATGACTATGCATAAAAATGGCGATATATTTTTTACCGATCCTAATTGGCAACTAGGCGAACGCACTCAGCAAATGCCTTATACCGGGGTTTATAAGTTAAGTAATACGGGCACACTTAGTTTAATTGACGCCACGCTTAAAAAACCCAACGGTGTTGCGCTATCCCCAGATCAACGTACCCTTTATATTGGCGACTTTAGCAACCGCGTAAGCAAATACACTATTGATGAAAACGGTGATATTTCACCGCGCGAAGACTTTATTAAGGTAACCTCGCCCGATGGTATAAAAGTAGATTCAGCTGGCAATATTTACGTAAGCAGCCACAAAAAAGGCGTTATTAATATTTATACGCCACGCGGCTCACTTATCGATAAAATTGAACTGGGCCCTAATGTAACCAACCTTGCCTTTGGTGGTAAAAATCGCAAAACATTATTAATAACCACCGCAAAGGGCTTGTTTACGCTTGATGTAAAAGTAGCGGGTTTGGCTAACTAATTAAGTACTTATTAAAGGGAAAGTTAAGCTCACTCGTTAAGCACAAAAACCGGTGTAACTTGGTTACACCGGTTTTTTATTATTTAAGTTTTTGCTGCCTAAGCTTTTGCTACTTAGATTTTTGCTACTTAGGCACCGTTATTTTAATTAAACGTGTTGTTATAAAACTTAAAATTGCCCGATACATGCAGCATAGCTAACATATATAACGAACCATTGTAGTAGCGGTAGTTACCTGTTGGTTGTGATAAAGACCAGAAGTCATTAAAAAACTCATTTGCTTGCCCAGCGTTTGTTGAAGCAAGTAACGCTACTGCATTCGCGGCTTTTTGACCTTCACCTGCGCAGCCTTTGTTTTGCGCTCCACCGTACGAATACACTTGCTCGTAACAGTTTTTACTGTTGTTTGTTTTTGCATAACTTAAAAAGCCTAATGCTTTATTTACTGCACTTTTATGCCATGCTTGAGCACCCATTAAATGCGCGTCTAAGCCAACATTCATAATTACGCGCCATGCATCAAACTCATACCATTGACCTGGGTTTGCTTGGCCGTTAAAAATGTAGCCAATAACAGGGCTGCCATCTAAGCGCGATAAAAATGTAGGTAAGTTCCAATGCGGATTATCATTCACTTTTGTAAAATGGTTTTTAAGTAAGGTTCTACTTTTTGTAGCCACTTGTCGCCAGTAATTTTTGTCGGCTTGATTAGTCACGTTATTTGCAAAGTAGTCGTAAAACGCAGGTATATGATAAGAAGGGTCTGTTAGGTTATCAATGTAAGGTGAAAAACGGATTATTTGGTTTTGCATCAGCTTGTTTTTAATTGTGTTTAACATGGTAATGGCATCAGCATAATAATCAAATTCGCCCGAATTACCCCAACGAGCTGACGCATTAAGTAGTGCGAACGCAAAGTACTCTTCGCCATCCGGAGCCGGACCTTCATCTACTTTATAAACAAAGCCGTTTTGATTAAGCTTTAGTTTCCACGCGTAAACGCCTTGTTTTTTTACATCAGGGTGATTGTCTGGATTTTTTTGATACGCTTTAGCAAAGCGCCATAGGTTATCAAATTCTTCTTGCTTGTAGAGCATAACAGCGGCGGTCATTCCCCACGATTGCCCTTCTGTTCTTATATCGTCGCCTTCGTCTGGGTTAATTGCTTTTATGTAGTGTGCTTTATAAACACCGTTTTCGGTGTACGGGTAGTAAAGTTGTTGAGTGTTGTTATAGCCAAACATATTGTCAAAAGTACTATTCACCTTTTGCTGTATATTTGTTTTACCCATTTCTTGTGCGAGGTTACGGTATGTCCCTGAACTGTCGGCGCCTACACTCGATGGGTTATTATTAAATGCAGCAAGTGATTGATAGCTTATTAGTGTTAACAATAAAGTTGTTATTTTAAAAAATACTTTCATGTTTATCCTCTTTATTTGAATTATATCTGCGTGCAAATTTAATATAGTCTTTTTGACCATTTGATCAAGGAATTCTCAAAACTATTTGTTTGTTTTATAAACTAAGTAAAATGTGTGAGGTGTTTAAGAAATGCTTAAAAAATATAAAAGGCCGCTTAAAAAGCAGCCTAAATCGACATAAATAGTGTTAAAAGCGTATTTATTAGTTATTTATTAATTGCTACTTTTTTTAACCCTTTACCCGTTGCAGCCCAATAAATTCCGCCATAAATATGCTCTGTTAAAAACTTACTTTTATACACCGCATTAGTATGCCCAAGGGCTGTATAAAATGAGCGACCACCATCGTAATTGTGATACCACGAAATAGGATGAAACGCCCCCATACCCGAGCCTGTTTTGTTATTACCCCAATCGGCAGTTGGGTTGTAACTTTTCTCATCAACTGTGAGTAAGTAGTTTAACTTAGTTAGCTCGGGCCCAAACTCGTACCACTCGTCGGTCCAAAGCATTTCCTGCGGCATATGGTTTAAGCCAATAAAGTGAGTATTAGGTACTTTACTTAGTACGCCAGTTTGAATAACAGGATGAATGTTAAAGGTGCGCCCCACCAGCTTTTGGTACCACGCCCAGTCGTATTCGGTATCTGATGCGCTATGAATACCAACAAAGCCTTTACCTGCTTTTACAAATCGCTCAAGCGCGGCTTGCTCTTTTGGGTTTAAAATATCGCCTGTGGTTGATAAAAACACTACTACATCAACATTTTTTAAGTAATCGTCGTTAAAATAATGGCTTTCTTCATGCCAAATTAAGTTAAAGAAGTGCTTATCGGCTAAGCCTTCTAGCGCTTTAACGCCTTCGGTTTGCGACTTATGGTGCCACCCTGCGGTTTTTGTAAATAGCAGCACATTAAATTGCTTTTTAGGGAGGGTATCAAACCCTGTAGCATTACTTTTTTGCACTGTTACCATACTCAGCGCCAATACAACAAAGCTTAATAGCCAACCCTTATATGCAAATCTAGATAAAGAAAAAGACATAGTATTCCTATTTAAAATGAACAAACATATTAGCCGTTAGCCGCCCTGTTTGTGGACACGACGAAATATCGGTAGCCGTATTAAGCAAACTTGTATGCAGCAAATACCCAGGAAACACAATAAGCCTATTTGGCTTATATTCTATGTGCTTGTAGCACTCAAACTCACTGTGCTGCGTGGTGCAATAACTAGGCTTTGCATTATCTAATTCAAGGTACTTCTGAGCATATGTTAAATACGTGTTTTTGCGCTTTGAGCTGATTGTTTCAAACCCTGTTTTTTTATGCCTAAAAAACCCAGTGCCGCCATGCTCGCCTTCGCCAAGGTAATGAATAATGGCAATTAAGTTAGGATCGTTTGTATCAAAGTGTGGCAAGGTTTGTATTGGTGATAGCTGCTGCTGTGTTTTAGTAATTAACGATAAGGTATTATCTTTTGGGTATGGGGTAAGTGTTTGCCCAATATTAAATACGTTATAAAACCCCTGTATAAGAGGCTTTAGGTAATCAACCACACATTGCTTTGGAAGCGGCATTCGTAAACCTGGGTATTGAGTGAGTTCGTCAGGTTTAAACTCGCCATTATTTTGCGCATGATTTTCATCACTTAGGGCAGCACTTTCATCAGCACTTTGCGCTAAGTTTATAAGTTTTTGCGGCTCACTCAGGTAGTTGTCAATTATAATAATTGGCGTTTGCTCTTGCCCTATAAACTCATACTGCGGCTGTAAATTATTGCCAAGTGTTAGCATATTGCTTACTTAGCCTTGCAATAATGATTAATAAAATCAATGTGACTCGGTAAGCTATCTGCTTTTTTAGCAACATGATTTTTTATTGATTCTAAAAATCGTTTAAGCTCATCATCGCTCATGCTATCAACAATCGGGTGATAATTTTGCGGCACTAGCCCTTGCCCTAACATCACTTGTAACCACGAGGCTTCGCCAAATAACTCTTGCTCTGCTTTATAAACATGCCCACTTTGCTTAAATAGCTCAATGCGTTTGGCAAGCGACTCTGGAATTGGCATGTTTTTACAGTAACGCCAAAAGTCGCTGTCGGTGCGCTGTGTCACATGGTAATGCAGCACAATAAAGTCGCGAATGTTTTCGGCCTCAAAGCGCATTTTGTTATTAAAGTCATCTTGATAGCACGACTCGATTGCTTTGGTTGGCATGTTTTGCATTAATCTAATAATGCTTTGCTGAATTAAATGAATACTGGTTGATTCAAGCGGCTCAATAAAACCACTTGCCAAGCCAATAGCAACACAGTTTTTGTTCCAATGTTTACGCCGTGTACCAGTGCGGTATTTAATAACGCGCGGCTCATTAATAGGTTTGCCTTCTACGTTATTGAGTAGCGCTGTTTTGGCCTCATCATCGCTCATGTATTTACTACAAAACACTAAGCCATTACCACGGCGGCTTTGCAGCGGTATTTGCCACTGCCAACCACATTTATGTGCCATTGCACGCGTATATGGCACTATTGGGCTTACTAATTCGGTTTGTACTGCCACTGCGCTGTCACACGGGAGCCAATGGCTCCAATCTTCGTATCCGGTGTGTAGCGCTTGCTCTATTAATAAACCTTTAAAGCCGGTGCAATCTATAAATAAATCACCCTCAATAATTTGCCCGTC
This sequence comes from Pseudoalteromonas sp. SWXJZ10B, assembly GCF_015864475.1. Classification (NCBI taxonomy): domain Bacteria; kingdom Pseudomonadati; phylum Pseudomonadota; class Gammaproteobacteria; order Alteromonadales; family Pseudoalteromonadaceae; genus Pseudoalteromonas; species Pseudoalteromonas sp. SWXJZ10B. The sequence continues at coordinate 198,763 of NZ_JADYXD010000004.1, read as the reverse complement.
ACCTAAAGTAAGCGATTTTATAAAGCCATTAGTGGGCTCTAAGTTAACTTTGCTTATCATGCCTTCTATACGTTTAGCGCCGTTTTGCTGTGCAAAATTTCGTAAAAATTTAGCGTACAAACCGGCATCTAACTGATAAGCATGGTTACGGTCTTTATTCGGCACTACGGCAAATTTACCCAAGCGACTTGCTACGTGCTCTGTGCAATAATCACCAATATCGGCTGCTACACCTTGTTGCATCCCTTTTAGCCAAAAGTGCTGAAAACCTGCAGCCCAACAACCTTGCCCCACATAACCAAATGAGTGAAAGTAGCTTTGCTGGTTTTGTTTCCAGCCCTCAAACGATATGCCTAACTTAAACGTGGCATTAGTGGCTGCCATAAATTCTGATTCACTAATTTTTAGCAAATCATGAAATATATGCAGCGTAGGAATAGTTGACTCCCCGACCCCTACGGTATGTATTAAATCGGATTCAACCAAGCATATTTCAATATTTTTACCTAGCAGCTTTGCCATTGCAGCGCTGCACATCCAACCAGCGGTACCGCCACCTGCTATTACGATTTTTTTAATTGCATTTTGATTCATATTTCAAACCTTACAAGTACGCTTAGCGTCTTAATTTATTTTGTAATTCGGCTCTTAATTTACGCGCTGTTAGCTCATTCATTGGCTTTGTTAAAATAGCCTGTGCGGGCTCTGGTATGTGGGTAAATTCGTTATCAGCAAATACATAGTAATTAAACAAACGTTGCCATGCGGCGCGCTCATGCTTTGGTAAATTACGTATGTTTAAAATAGCAAGGTGCAACGCATTAGTCGGTTGACCATAAACCGCTGGCGTATTTTTAAACCAATAATTAAACAGAATATTTAAACTGCCAAGCCCCTCTACTTGGTGCCACCACATACTGGGTAAAATAAGTGCATCGCCCGCCTCTAAGTCAACGGTAATTGCCGCTTTTATTGCCTGTTCAAACTTAGGAAACTGCTTAAAGTTAGGTGCAGTTGTGGTGGTTAAACTTATAGGCTGACCACCTGGTGCTTTATCAAGCGGGCCTACATATAAATTATCGATTTGATCGGGGGGAAATAAAGTAAAACGCCTTTTACCTGCAACGCAACACGCTAAATTTTGCGCTACGTCGTAATGTGCTGGCACGGTAACCTTACCGCCTGCCCACACATTAAATAAACAGCCTTCGCTTAACGCATTAACGTGGCAGTGATCAACCAAAGAAGGTAAGCATTGTGCAATGCTAGTAGAGCCAATGTATAGCGTATCTGCGTGTGGGTTATTTGCAGTTTGCGTTATTTGCTCAAGCGCGTTAATAAATGGCGCTTGCTGATTAGTAAAGTTAAAACCACTCATATCGTGGTTATACCCTACAACCCCATTTTGACTGGCGGCTATTGTGCAGATATTAACTAAAAAACCTTCGTAAAACGGCGTTAAATAATCAATTGCTGCAGCATCAGATTTTTTAGCAGCAATAACTAGGGGCCATTCGCTTACAAACCCTTTTAGTACAATAGGCACAGGCGAGTTTAAAAGCTCCCTTGGTAACGTACTGGGAGTTAAACCACTGAGCGATTGAATTTTATTTACTAAATTTGCCATAGTTAAGCACTTACATCGCTTGCTTTTGTAGCATAAGTTGCTCGTTTTTAAGCGCCACTAAATCACGTACATGTACTTGCGATGCAATGACCATATATATACACGCTAAATACCCTTGTGAGTGAAGCTCTGCAATTGCCTCGCTACCTAGCTGGTTTAGCGAGTCTTCGTTTATGGTATAAAAACCGAGTAAGTTATGTTTAAGCCCGTTTACTAAATCAAGTTCTAGCGATACCGACTCAAGCAAACTATGTTTAATTAAGGTTTTAATAAAAGGCTGATTTTCTTGAAGGCCATGATGAAGGCTGTCGAGCACGTTTATTATATTTTCGAGGTAATCACTATTTCCGCCGTGTTCTAAAAAGAGGCTAATACCCTGCTTTGTTGACACTTTTGGTGAGTCTAAATCAATACTAAGCATGCGCTCTTGCGTTGCTACACCGTTTTGCATTGTATTTTGAGTCGCAATAGCAAAAGGCAGTCGCTGCATGCTGAGCGGAATGTAGTGTGCTTGCCATTGTTGGTTTACTAAAAATAAGTTTTCGTCTCTGTTTATGCCGTATAAACACACCGGCGAAAATGTATTTGTTGCGTCATCTTTGGTAAAAAATATTGGGTAATGTGCTTGAGCGACTCTAAATTCGCTTACAAATGTTTCGCTGTACCAAACCCCGTCACCTAAGTGTGTGCCGCGTGCAGGGTTTATTTTTAAATGCTGATGCTCAACATTATTTAATAATGCATGATTGGCCATGGATTGTGTGCTCCAATTATTGTTATGTGCCTTTACTTACTACTACGCATACCTACTGCTGTGAAGTGAATGTAACAAATAAGTTAAATTCACATTGACTATAACAGGTGGGTATTATTATTACTAGATTAAAAAGAGCAAAAAAAAGCCGCATAATGCGGCTTTAAATAGGTAGATAATATTTATTAAAAATTATAACGAACACCTAAACCGTAGCGAGAGCCTGTTTGAGTGATGTTATAAATCAGCTCTTGCTTGCGCCCGTACGATGTTACGTACTCGTCAGTAATATTTATACCTTCAATAAATACGGTAAGCCCTTCTACTGCGGGTACTTCGTAACTTACGTTAAAGTCTATTTGGTAATATTCATCGGTATAAATTGGCGCAGTTAAATCGCCATTTACACGGCGCTCATTTAAAAACGAGTCGCGCCAGTTATATGCAATACGTGCTTGTAAGCCTTCTTTATCGTAAAAGAACACCACGTTTGCCGTATCACTTAACCCTACAAGTGCTTCTGTATCCTCTAATGAGTCGTTGTCGTATTCAAGTCCTGAGTCAACCATGGTGTAGTTAAAAATACCGCCAAAGCCTGACTCACCAAATAAGTGCTGAATATTAAATTCAAAGCCATCAATGGTGTATTCTTGGTCGCCATTTACAGGCACGTTTATTCTAAAGTTTACAGGTTCATCTGTTGCTGGGTCACCAACAATTGTGCCGCCGTCTAACTCGCCATTTTCATCAAAATTAGGCTGTACATTTGGATCATCAGCAAAGTTTTCAAAAATATATGTTCGAATAGCTAAGTTAGAAGCATCAGCACCAAGTGCACTTTGTGCTGCTTTGAACTTCTCACCGTTTAAAGGATCGGCAAGATTAAAAATATCCGAATCTATTGTGCCTGTTGTGATCCAATTGGTTACGTCTTTTTTAAAGTAACCAAACGAAATATAGCTACCTTCGCCGTAATACCATTCACTTGATAAGTCGTAGTTAATTGATTCAAGTGGTTTGAGTCCTGGATTACCAGAGCCACCCGAATAACCACTTAAACTACCGCCGGTATTAATAGTTGTTCCGCCTTGTAGCTGACCATAACCCGCTCTTGAAATAGTTTTGCTCGCCGCTGCGCGGATCATTACATCTTCAACTACTTCAATATTAAAGTTAATATTTGGCAGAAACTGGCTGTAGTCTGCCGATTGGCTTAGCGTTTCAATACCGGTAACACCCGTTACTGATGTGGCTGTATCTTCGTTCCATTCTACGCTGCTATAACCGGGTGCTGTTGCTTTAGAAAATACGTCTGTTTTTTCGTAGCGTAAGCCAATTTGTAGGTCGAAGAACATGCCGCTCAATTCGCCTTTATAATTTACTTGTGCAAAAGCAGACTGCGTTTTTTCTTCAGTAAAGCGGTTTGTTGCTGCATCCCAATCGGTTGAAGCACAAAATTGTCCTTCGCCATTTGGACCTACCGCTGCGCCAGCCGCTGCTTTACAATCACCGTAAAGGTTATCTACGTTAGCAACAGGGTCAGCAAACTCGGCAGCATTTACAATCGCATCAAAGTCGGCAAAAAAGATTGTATTAAATAAATCGTATTCGCCTTGTGTTGCAGTGCCTTCAAAGTTACCCGCTTTAGCTTGAAACTTATCTAAAATAGTATCTTGGCGCCAATCAATATCAGCAAAGTCGCCCTCAACACCAACACCACCCCAATCTGGGCGTTGTACTTGGGTATGACGATAATGGTTATTTACTTTGTTAACCGCAACACCAAAGTCGATGCTTAGGTTGTCGTCAATGTAGTAGTCACCTGAGATTTGTGTTTGATCGATTTCTGAATCGTATTTATCATTTGCAAACCAGCTACCCGATAAGCGCATAGTGCTTGGGTTAAAGTTTTCGATGTTACCAATTGCAATACCGGGTAAATCGCCAGTTAAATCAAGCCCAGAGCGCGTACGTGTGTACGAAGGCAACTGAATATTGTTACGCGTACCGTGGCGTGGATCGGTTGCTTTCATAGAGGCTTTTGAACTGTGATGATCAAACTCTAGGTTAAGTTGATCCGACACTGCCCACTCTAGGTTAAAGCCTAATGAATCTGTTTTTTCTTCGCGGCCCCAAGAACCTACAGTAAGCGACGTATCGCGGTAGTCGGCATCACTTTGAATGTCATAAATTTCTGAGTAAATAAGTGGATACGCGTTAGGCTCGCCCGCCCAAACAGATTCACTTCTATCGCCAGCGTAGTTAAACCAAACTGAGGCGTCCGTATGCTGCTCTTCAATAGTTGTTTTAAAGCCGGTGTAATCAAGGGTTACTGTAATGTTTTCAACAGGCTGATATTGAAAAACTAGCTGCCCATTTATACGCTCACGTTGGCGCTCTTCAAACACATAACGTGGTTGTTGCGGGTTTGAATAAATACCTGATGTAGGTCTGTTTGTTCCGCCTTCTGCTCCTGCAGGTACGCCGCCCCATCCTGTATTTGTGTAATCAGATGCTCTGTAACCTTGATCTTGAATAAACTGTTGCATACCGCTTTCACGGTCTTGGTAACTACCCGATATCGAGATACCAAACTTGTCATCCCCAAATGTTTGCGAATATAAACCGCTTACCTCTGGTGTAATGCTGCCCTCATCGGTTGATTGATCATCTACGGCTTTTACGCCAAACGATGCTTTTATACCTGGGCTATTTAAGGGTCTGTTTGTTGTTAAGTTTATAGTTGCGCCAATGCCACCTGAGGTAACACTTGCGTCTGATGTTTTATAAACTTGCACACCCGATACGCTTTCAGATGCGACATTTGCAAAATCAAATGTGCGGTCACCTGTTGTATTAGGAAGCTGACGACCATTAATAGTAATTAAGTTATTAGCAGGTCCAAATCCACGGACTGTTACGCGGCTACCTTCACCGCCGGCTCTATCAATTGATACGCCGGTAATACGTTGTAGCGATTCAGCAAGATTGGTATCAGGAAATTTCCCCATATCCTCAGCCGAAATTGCATCGACAATACCAGAAGAATCGCGTTTAACATCCATAGAGCGTTGCAATGAACCTCTAATGCCGGTTACTTGTATTATTTCTACATCTTCATCGGCAACGGTTTCTGCAGCGTAGCTTTGGTGAGGAAGCGTAACCGACCCTATTGCAGCGAGTATGGCTGTTGAAATTATCTTTTTCTTAAACATCATGATGCCCTTTTTCTTATTTAATTATTATTGACGTACTGCAAGACTTTAAGAATTACTCGAAACATAATTGTAAACTATTTGTTTCATTTTACGGCCAATAAATAATTATTGTGTGTGTATGTTTTAAACGTTTTACAAAGACCACAACCAGTTTTAAACATGTGCTACTTAACTAAAAAACATTAAATATCAGCAAGTTTATGCTAATTCTTTGTGCTAATTTTTTACTTTAAAATATTTTCATTTTGTCATATGTCCTCAGCTTCCTCTTAAATCGACCATTAACAAAATAAATTAATGGTCATATTGACTATATCTTTTTTATGCAAATAAAAGGCGTTGCAGTGCTCACGCAGATAATTTGCATTGTTTATAACTATTTTTATTAAGCGTGTTCATATGGGCTTATTGTTTGGATTTTTCCGTTTTCGTCGTGCTCAAGCTTAGCCATTTTCATACTGCGTAAATGGGTTTGCCCGCTCGATAACGTACTGTCGTGATAAAATAAAAACCAATCACCATTGTGCTTAACAATTGAGTGGTGCGTGGTCCAACCCAGTACTGGGTTTAAAATAACGCCCTGATAGGTAAATGGTCCGTACGGATTATCGCCCGTTGCATAGACAATTTTGTGTGTATCACCCGTTGAATACGAAAAATAATAAACACCGTTGTGTTTGTGTACCCATGGGCCTTCAAAAAAGCGGCGGTTGTTATCGCATACTGTAATTGGTAAGCCACTCTCATCAAGTACAACAACCTCTTTTACTTTTTCGCTTAGGCTTATCATATCTTCCGATAATTTTGCTACGCGTGCTGGAATTGCAGCTTCACCATTTTTTGGATATGTACCTTCTTTGTTAAATTCGCTTGTTTGCCAATTTTGTAATTGGCCGCCCCACAAGCCACCAAAATATAAATAATGGCTTGAGTCGTCATCTTCAAATACAGCCGGATCGATACTAAACGTGCCTTGAATGTAATCGTCTTCTGCTTTAAAGGGCCCTGTTGGGCTGTCACTTTTTGCAACGCCAATTCTGAAAATACCTTGCTGATCGCGTGCCGGAAAATAAAGGTAATACTGACCAAGTTTATGCGCTGCATCGGGTGCCCACATTTGCTTGCTTGCCCATTTTACGTCGTCTACACAAAGTGCTACGCCATGGTCTATGGCTTTGCCTGTGCTTTCGTCCAGCGAAAACACATGGTAGTCGCGCATTGCAAAGTGGTCGCCGTTATCATTAATTTCATTTTTTGATTCAATGTCGTGCGACGGGTAAATATACACTGTGCCGTTAAACACATGCGCAGACGGATCGGCGGTATACATGTGATCAACTAATACATTGTGATTTTGTATTAACGAGTTGGCTCGTTGTAAGTCTTTTAACTGTTTAAGTTCAGCGTCACTTAATCCATTAGATGGGGGTGCTGCTTGCGCTGTATTTTGCATTTTTACTCCTAGTATTGCCTGCCCAATTTACACTTTTAAAAGGTGAAAAATGGACTGCTAAATTAGTTTATGGTTTTGTTATCAGCCAGCTTCGTTTGAATGCGCTTTACTTCAGGCTCGGTAAGTTTGTAACGTGTTATAAAAATTAAACATGCCACGGTACAAATTACTGGAATACCAGCAAAGGCGAGTAAAATGCCTGATAACGTGTGTTCTGATTGCTCTTGATTTGGTACGTAGGCGTACCCTGATAATATCCAGCCTGCAATAGCACCGCCGATTGCAAAGCCTAGTTTTATTGCTAATAAATGACCCGAAAACGTAACTGCCGTTAATCTGCGGCCAATTTTTAATGCGCCGTAGTCAACCGTATCAGCCACCATCGAAAACATAATTGGGGTAATAATCATGTGGGCAAAGTTAGCAATAAAGTACACAATAAAAATGGTTACGATTGCGTCGCTCTCAAGTACATAAAACATGCTGTGAGAAATAATTACGACCACTAAAGCGACAATGAAAAGTGTTTTCTTTTCAATAAACTTGGTTAAAAAGTTAGTAGATATAGCGCCCAATACTGAGCCAATTGCTGAGAGTGTTAAAAAGTTAGAAGTAAGCGAGGCTTCTCCTACGTAGTACTTAATATAATGCGGTGCTACTGAGGCTCTAACGCCAATTAAGATTAATGTTGCTAGGCTTATAACGGCTATAACAACCCATTGATCGTTTTTAAATAGGCTTAAAAACTCAAGAAAGGCATTCTTTTTACTTTGCGCGGGTTTAACTTGTTTCGTTTCTTTAGTCATTTTAAAACACAGTAAAAAACACGCTGCGGCAAGTCCGCCTAAAAACACCATTGCTAGCGGGTAACCTACTACATCGTTGCCGTCGCCAAAAAAGGCAACCAGCTTAGGCAGTGCCCATACAATTACAAGCAGTGCTGCCATTGCCATTGCAAATCGGTATGACTGTAGCGATGCGCGCTCTTTAGGATCGTTTGTCATTACTGCGCCAAGTGCACCGTACGGTATATTAATGGCGGTATAACACGTCATTAATAGCCCGTAAGTTAAGTAGGCATATATAAGCTTGCCCGTAGAATCAAAATCGGGGGTTATAAATGCTAAGCAAGCAAACACACCGTACGGAACAGCTAAAAATAATATGTAAGGGCGGTAAGAACCCCAACGGCTGCGCGTTCTATCCGCAATGCTGCCCATTATTGGATCGGTAATACCATCAAATAAACGAACCGCTAAAAGTAGCGTACCCGCAGCTGCTGCAGATAAACCGTAAACATCGGTATAAAATATCAACATAAAGTTAGCGACCATTTGAAATACAATATTACTGGCTGTATCACCTAGGCCGTACCCTATTTTTTCTTTAATTGTGAGTGTGTGTTTTGTGTTGTTCATGTGTGCTCAATTTTCAATGCAAATCGATATAGTCAAAAATACTATATGCATTTTTGGCGCATGTAAACATTTATGTTACATTTTTAATCAACTGGTAATTTATTTAATACATGACGCTAATTTGGCGTTAAATTTACTAACATACAAAGGTATTATTCGTTCGATAAAAAAACAATACCAAACCAAAGTCGAATATCGCCGTTAATGCGTAAAAACAGGGACAGTGTATAAAGTGATTAATTAAATAGATGTGATTGTTTTAGATAGGATTTATAAATGTTTTTTATTTGCGCTTTAAGCGCCTTTTATATACTCTTAATAGTCTTTATAACAATATGTATGTATAGCATTGGCTGAGTAATTTATGCACCATAAAACATCAAATATTTCTAACAATATTGACGAAGAATCGATTCCTGATGACTGCATTAGTAATCTAACCGTAGATAATATTGTATTTGCTATTCATGAAGGTAAGTTAAAAGTGCTGCTGGTTAAATATAATCGCGGTCTTGCAACAAGCCAATGGGGTTTAATTGGTCATTGGGTTCGTAAAGACGAAAACTTAGACCTTGCAGCTCTGCGTGTTGTTAAAAGTACCACCGGTGTTGAAAACCTTTATTTAGATCAGTTAGGTGCATTTGGTAACGTAGACCGCTACCCCGCTAGGCGTATTATTACTATTGTTTACTACTCGCTCGTGCGCTTTGAAGAAACCAATCTTGTGAGTGGCGATAACGCTGTAGAGTGTGAGTGGTTTGATGTAAACAACGCACCTGCTTTAATGTTTGACCACGCCGACATTTTAAAAAGTGGCCTTGATTACTTACGTTATAAAGTAAGGCACGAGCCTATCGGTTTTAGCTTACTCCCAGAAAAATTCACCCTGCTTGAGCTACAAGGAATTTACGAGTCGATTTTAAATAAGTCACTCGATAAGCCTAACTTTAGACGTAAGTTTCAAAAAATGAACTTATTAATAAACTGCAAAGAAAAACAAACCAACGTAGCCCACAGAGCTGCTACTTTGTACCGTTTTGACATAAACGTATATGAAAAATTAAGAGAGTTTGGTTTTACATTTGAGTTTTAAATATTCAAAAACATTATTAGATTAAAGTTTGGTCTTTAAGGCCAAACAGCATGCTGCTAAAGTGTATGTGTTACTTATAATTCGCCCGCATTATTAATACACACTAATCAAAAAGGAGCTTTTTACTTGAAACTTACGCCGCCCTAGGCAACCACTCCCTTTTTCATCAGCACGTTGCGTGCACCCTTAATCGCCATCTGCGCGAGAATCACCGTTATTTAAATAAAATATTCCCCTATACTTTGGGAAACTAACTAATTAGGTTACTTACATGTTTGATCACGTAAAAAGAGATTGGCTCTCTAATATTCGTGGTGATGTGCTTGCTGGTATTGTTGTGGCGCTTGCCCTTATACCTGAAGCGATTGCCTTTTCTATTATTGCGGGTGTTGATCCAAAGGTGGGGTTATACGCCTCATTTTGTATCGCGGTTATTATTGCCTTTGTAGGCGGACGCCCAGGTATGATTTCGGCGGCAACCGGTGCAATGGCACTGCTAATGGTCACGCTGGTTAAAGACTACGGTCTTGAATATTTACTGGTTGCCACCTTACTTACCGGCGTAATACAAATATTTGCAGGGTTTTTAAAGCTTGGTGAGTTAATGCGGTTTGTATCACGCTCTGTTGTTACTGGGTTTGTAAACGCATTGGCAATTTTAATATTTATGGCGCAGTTACCAGAGCTTACCGATGTTACCTGGCATGTTTATGCGATGACCGCAGCGGGCTTGGGTATTATTTACTTATTTCCGTATATTCCCACTATTGGCAAAATACTTCCCTCTCCTTTAGTGTGTATTGTTGTTATTACGCTTGTTTCACTGTTTTTAGGGCTTGATATAAGAACCGTTGGCGACATGGGCGAACTGCCTGACACTCTGCCTATATTTTTATGGCCTGATGTACCGCTAACACTCGAAACACTGCAAATTGTTTTACCCTACTCAATTGGTCTTGCTGTTGTCGGCTTACTTGAGTCAATGATGACCGCCACTATTGTTGATGACTTAACCGATACAACAAGCGATCGTAATAAAGAGTGTAAAGGTCAAGGTATTGCTAATATTGGTGCAGGCTTATTTGGTGGTATGGCGGGTTGCGCCATGATTGGGCAGTCTATCATTAACGTTAAATCGGGCGGTCGTGGTCGGCTCTCAACGTTTATTGCCGGTTTGTTTTTAATCATCATGGTGGTGTTTTTAGATGAATGGCTACGGTTAATTCCTATGGCTGCATTAGTTGCAGTAATGATTATGGTATCGATTGGTACGTTCTCATGGGCATCAGTTAAAGATTTAAAAAAGAACCCACTTTCGTCAAATGTAGTGATGATTTCCACCGTTATTGTGGTGGTTGCTACGCATAACCTAGCTATTGGTGTTTTAGTTGGCGTATTGTTAGCAACGTTGTTTTTTGCCAATAAAATTGGTCGCTTTATGGTGGTTAAAACCAATCATGATGAAATCAACGACCAAATAACCTATGAAGTAGTTGGCCAAGTATTTTTTGCCTCTGCTGAGCAATTTATAGCGTCGTTCGATTTTAAAAATGCGGTTGCTAATGTAGTAATAGATTTAACCCATGCCCACTTTTGGGATATAACAGGTGTATCGTCACTCGACAAGGTGGTTATTAAATTTAGGCGTGAAGGCGCAACAGTTGATGTTATTGGTATGAATAGCGCAACCGAAACCGTTGTTGATAAGTTTGGTGTGCACAATAACCCTGAAGAAGTCGAAAAACTACTTGGCGGACATTAAGGAGAATGTAATGACTAAAATAATTACCTGTGTTGATGGCTCAGCCATCACTAAAAATGTAACCGAAGCCGCTATTTGGGCTTCAATAAAGCTAAATAAACCCATTAGTTTTGTGCATACGCTTGAAAAAGCCCAGCAAACTAATATCGGCAACTACTCTGGCAGCATTGGGATTGGCGCGCATTCTTCGCTGCTTAGTGAAATGGTAGCCCTTGACGAGCAGCGCTGCAAAGTAAGTTTAAAAATGGCTGACGAATTATTAAACTCAGTAAGTGAGCATGCTAAATCGGCAGGCATTACTAATTTTGAGTTAATTAAGCGCCACGGTGATTTGCTCGATACCGTTATCGACTTTAAAGACGACACTCGCCTTATTGTTATTGGACAAAATGGTACTGGGCATAGTAATAGCTTAGCGGTACTTGGCTCGCATATAGAAACCCTAATACGCAATGCAACCCAACCTATTTTGCTTGTTCCTGAAACGTTTAAACAACCTACGTCATTTATGATTGCGTACGATGGCCGCGAAACAGCCGACAAAGCGCTACAACAAGTGATTGATGGCGGTTTATTACACGGCTTGCATTGTCATTTAGTGAGTATTAAAAACAACGAAGAAGACCTTGAAGAAAAGTTTATTAACGCGCAATACAAACTCACCAGTATGGGTTTTAAAGTGTCAGCAAGCTTTTTAGAGGGCAATATTTTTGACTCGTTAATGCAATACAAAGAGCAAAATAATGTAGAACTAATTGTAATGGGTGCGTTTGGCCACTCTAAGCTAAGGCAGTTTTTTGTAGGCAGCAACACCATTAAAATGCTCGAAAACAGCGATGTGCCTGTGGTTATTTTGAAGTAAAGGTCACTTTTAAGTAAGTGGTTATTTTAAAATAAGTAGTTATTTAAAAATAAATTTAATAGCCCACACCAAAAAGCCTAAAATCACTTAACTGATTTTAGGCTTTTTTGTTTTTGGCTTAGCTTCAAACTTTTCGAATAAAAACTGAATAAACGACGTCACCTTTTGAGCCACAAATTTTCTATGCGGATAAATAGCAAATAAACCAAACTCAAATGTTTTATAATCCCGCATAACCTGCATAAGCTTACCCGATGCAATATCGTCTCTCACCACTATTTCAGGGATTAAGCCAATACCGCCACCCGCTACAACAACCTCTTTTACAGCTTGTGGATTATTAACCGAAACACGCGAGTTTACGCTTGCCGTTAATGCCTCACCACTTGGTGAAACTAGAGGCCAATGACGACCTATTTTAAAGTTACTATCAATCACTGTGGCGTGTTGCTCAAGCTCTTCAACATTCATAGGAGCACCAAAGCGGTTTATATAATCTGCCGACGCACATAAAATTAAAGGATAACTGGTAATTTGCCTCGCGATTAAATTAGAGTCAGACACGCTACCAATTCTAATTGCTAAATCAACACCCTCTTCTAGCAAATCAATTGTTTTGTCAGAAAGCACTAAATCAATACTTAAATCGGGATAGCGACTCAATAACTCAGGCATTAACGGCGCTAGGTTTGATTCACCAAACGACACCGGTGCGCTCACCCTAAGCTTGCCGCTAGCAAGCGCTGTTTGACCCGATAAGTTATCGAGCATTTCGCTGTAGCTTTCAATAACGGGCACTACACTTGCGTAATAACTTTGCCCCGCTTCGGTAATCGAAATTCTACGCGTGGAGCGGTTAAATAATCTAACCCCTAAGTCTTGTTCTACAATGCCCACGTATTTACTAACTAGCGCCTTTGAAAGCCCTAGTCTGTCGCCTGCGGCTGTAAAAGAGCCTGTTTCAACAACCGCGATGATTGTTTTAATGCCAAGAATAGTATCCATGATTGTCAATATAGCATTGACATTAATTCCTTGCTAGCTCGGTTTTTCAAAACTGATAATAGTGAAAGAATAGCGTTACTAAAAATCACTATTCAAAATTAAAAACAGGACTACCCATGAACAACCTAACGCTATACCGTTTTACTTTATCTGGTCATTCACACCGCGCAGAGCTATTTACATCGCTTTTAAAGCTTGATGTAAATATGGTTGATGTGGCACTGCAAAACGGCGCACAAAAGCAAGCTAACTTTCTAAAAATGAATATTTTTGGACAAGTACCGGTACTCAAAAATAACGATGACGTTATTAACGATTCAAACGCTATTTTAGTGTACTTGGCACAAAAATTTGATGCTAACAGAACCTGGTACCCTGAAAATGTTACGGTTCAAGCGCACATTCAACGCTGGTTGAGTGTTGCTGCGGGGCTTGTGGCTTCAGGCCCTGCTGCAGCGCGTTTAGTTACTGTATTTGGCGCGCAGCTTGATCATCAAAACGCGATAAACATCGCCCACACATTATTTAAAACCATGGATGCGTACTTACAAAACCGCGAATACTTAGTAGGCACTCAGCCAACTATTGCCGACATTGCCAACTTTTCGTACATAGCACACGCACCAGAGGGCGGCGTATCACTTGAGCAATACCCAAATATTTTAAAATGGCTAAGCAACGTTCGTAAACTTGATGGCTTTATAGCAATGCCTGAAACAAAAGCAGGTTTACTGGCTTAGTTTTTAAGCTTTAAACACTGTTTTATAAGAGGCTATTTAGCCTCTTTTTTTGTGTGTTTATTTAAATGGAATCTAAAAGCTAGTGCATAATATTTATAATTGGCAATAACTTACAGAGTTTGCTATTAATATAAATTAACAATATGAGGACATTTTCATGTAAAAATAAGGAAAGGTTCTCTGATAAACCTGCTAGATTCTTTGAGGTAAGTATGGTGTTTCCAACAGATAGATTGTATAAATTCTCTTCATTCAATGAAAATTCATTATCCGCTTTAGCTGATCAAACTGCCTGGTTTTCTGATTTGGATTCTTTGAATGATCCATTTGAAGTATCTGTCAGATATGAAGTTCCTAAAAAAGAATGTGATAAAATTGTTCAATACTTAAATGCTACTGCAATCTATATGGAAAAAAATTTAAATATTTCTAAAGCTGAAGCTTTCGAACTAGCTAACAAAGCCTATCAACAAAATCCTGAAGTATTTTGTAAAGACTTTGAATTAGGTATCGAACATGTTAAGAACGAACATTCGACTTTGTTAGGTTCTCTGAATATATTTTCAACTTCTTTAGATTTACCAGACGATTCGCCGCACAGTGAAAATATGCTGATGTGGTCACATTATGGAGCGGGTTTTACTGGTTTCTGTTTGCAGTTTTCTGCGTCAAATTTTCTAAATTCGATTGAAGAATTAAACCCCGATAGCAAAATTGGGTATTGTAAAGTTGATTATATAACCGCGTCATATGTAGTTAATCCAATTGATTATGCTCCTTTCATTACCGAACAATATTTCAGTGCTGTAAGATTTAAGCACGAGCAGTGGAGATATGAAGGTGAGTTACGCTTTATAAGTGGTACCAGCGGTTTGCACCGTTATTCTTCTAATGACCTTGATAAAGTATATATTGGTTTTAAAATGCCTTTAAATAAGCGAAAGGTACTTATAGCTATCATTCGCCAATATTTTCCAAATACTGAAATATACCTAATAGAAATAGATAAATCATCATATAAAATTGTTGCAAAAAAAATATTAAAAAAGAATTTAAATAGTTAGTTCGATTCAACTTAACTTCATGAATAAACGTGACATCTATCCTAAATTTTTCTTGAATTGAATATTTTGGTTAAGGATCCGTACTCAAACATCACGTTGACGTTGGTAACGATTCAACTCCATAGCAATACCTAATTTTTTATAAAGCACTTAAAGATAATTTCATAAGCTCATTTTTTACTTAATTTTAGCTGTTGGAGTTATTCTACAACCTCGCCATGTTCTCTTTCATAATATAGACGTATACTTAACTTAATACGTTATCAAAAGGTCGTTGTAATGAATAAAAAAGTAGAAGCTTACGGCGTTTCATCCGTTGATAGACCTAAGATTAAAGCAACTAAAACTTTAGATTTATCGGGTGAAGCAGGTAAGCAAATTGTAATATCTGAAGCTAAGTTAGCTTTAAAAACACATAAAAAAACATTTACTAAATTAGCTCGCATGTAATGACGATAAGGTGACTCAAAACTAAAGTAACGTAAGCTTTATAGCTCTAAATCAAGCTCATCAACGCCTTTAGCCGGTACAGCGCAGCAAATTAGCGCCTGCCCTGCCTCTACTGGGTAACTCACGTTATTGCGATACACCACACTCCCTGCATTTATTTTAACTGCACAACTGCCGCAGCTGCCGTTTCGACAACCAAACTCAGGTTCTAAACCATGGGCTTCGGCTACATTAAGTATAGTGTTATCGCCTTTATTCCAGCGTTGTTCAAAGCCCGATTTACTAAATTTAATTACGGTGTTTTCAGCCTCTTCTACGCTCATTTCTTTGCTTTTAGTAGGCGCTTCGTTTGTGTTGAGTACTTTGCGGTTAATAGCGGAGGGGCCAAATGCTTCAGCAAATATGTTTTTATCCTGCACACCGAGTAATAAAAGCTCATTATATACGTGCTGCATAAACGCATCAGGTCCGCATAAAAAGAACTCGTAATCATCAAGTGGTAAATAATACCTAAACACATCAGCATTTATTCGCCCTTTTAAATCAAAGCTTTCGTCTTTTAAATTAAAGCTCTCATCTTTTAAGTTAAAACCACCGCCTTGCTTTTCATCAAGCACAGGCTGCGATAAAAGTGAATAGTAATCAATTGCCCCGCCACTCGTATCTGCTAACGTTTTCAGCTCGTTGTAAAACGCACGCTGTTGGGCGTTTTTAGCACTGTGGAAAATATGCAAAGGGCGTGTATAGCGGGTTCTTACACCTTCATGAGCAATGTGTTTAGCCATTGAGATCATAGGTGTAATCCCTATTCCACCACCAATAAGTACCGCAGGTTTGGTACTGGTGGGGTCAATAAAAAACTGTCCTTGTGGGGATTTAGCTAAAATAACATCCCCTACTTTTACGTTATTATGAAAGTAGTGTGATACCTCGCCACTGAGCTCTTTTTTAATCGATAACCGATAAAATAGTTCATGCGGGCTTGATGAAACGGTGTAGGTTCTAATGACAGGTTTGCTTTTACTTGGTATTTGCACAGTTAAGTGCTGCCCAGCTTTAAACGGTAACAAGGTTGTATTGTTATGCCCTTCTAAATAAAAGGAGGTAATTACATCACTTTCTTTAATTATTTTAGTTACTTTTAAAGGTTGCCAAGTATGTTTTAATTTTTCGGCTTGGTTGTTTTTATCAGCTTCAAGCCATGTGCCCGTCATTTTAGTGTTAGGTGAGTAAGCATCAAATTTAGCACTAAACGGGAGTAAATTTTTAAGCCACATTCCTTTAGTGAGGGTAAATTTCCAGCCTCGATCTGCACCAATAAAACCTTTAAGCTCTGGGTGCCCATCCCATAAAATTTCAACGCTGCCGGTAAGCATTAATACATTACCCGTATCAAAATCAGGAAATAACAAACCTGCTTTTGGGTTTAATAAAAAGTTACCCATGGTATTAAAAAAATTGTTACCTGCGTAGTCAGGAATCGTTAATGTATTACCTTCGCGCTTTACAAAACCCGGCAACCCACCACGGTGAGAAACATCAACCCCTTCAATTTTTGGATTGTTTTTAGCAGTTATAAAGCTTGAAACAAAAAATGTATCGGTGGTGTCAATTAACGCAACTGCTGCGTTATCAAGTGTATTAAATTCAACTTTTTGTACCGTATTACTTTTAAGTAAGGGATCTCTATTAAACGTTAAGTCGCGCGTTTGAATATACTGCGGACAATTACCAAAGGATTGATCAACACTAAAACTCACCTTATTATCGCTAATTACCTCACCTACACGCACATTTAAACGGTTACGCCTACGCGTGCTTAGCTCAATGCCTAATAAACCAATTGGCGAGCCGGCAATTTTTAACGTGTTATGTAGAGGGTCGTTTTTATCAACCGCATGGGTCATTAATAACGACGTAGGAGTTGGGGCGCTTAAAAAGCCTGACTGCCCCGAAACAATAGATACCCACACATCTGCGTTTTCATCAACACTGCCTGCAACCACAAACGGTAACTGCTCAAAAAATGCTTGATGCTGCTCTGGCATAAACGAGCGCACAGCACGCTTGCCAAATGTTGCCATTATTTCTCGTTTACCGAGTTTGTCTTGTATTGCCAGCTCGCCTTCATGAAAAGGTGAAGCATCTATTGAGTTTGTGTTAGTCATTTCGCTCGTAATTTGTGTGCGTATTTTATGGGTTAAATTTAACTCAATACACAATAAATGATAATGGGTGTTTTATTGACTGATAATGCACAAAACAATGACAATACTTGCACCCTATTAGTGCCAGGCGCGCACCAACATATAACAAAACTGGTTTTATCCTCACTCTAAAAACACATTAAATGCCTTTTAAACAATAAGTTATAAAACTGGCTGTGTTTTTGCAAACATTCTATTAACAAGCCTGTTTTACTTACGGCAAAAATTTAGGTTGTGAACACACTAGCTATTAGCAACCATCGGCAAAGAAGCCCGCACACAGTTATGCATAATGCGTATTTGTGGCGGGCTTTTTTGTTAATTGTATTTAAACCGTCACTTTAAGGAATGCCCTATGCAAACCTCGCAAAAAATACTCATTATTGGTAATGGTATGGTCGGACACCACTTTGTTGAGCAAATGCGCCAAAGCGATGCCAACGCAGACATTACTGTACTTTGCGGAGAAGCTAATCTTGCATACGATCGCGTGTACTTATCAAGTGTATTTGATGGCAAAACCGCTGCCGATTTAGCACTTACCACTCACGACAACTACAAACAGCTCAATATTAATGTGCATACAAGCCAGTGGGTTGAAGGTATTGATAGAGCTGCAAAGGTAGTTACCACGCTAACGGGTGAGCAATACCCGTACGACAAACTTATACTTGCAACCGGTTCGTTCCCGTTTGTGCCGCCTATAAAAGGTAACGACCAACCCCATTGCTTGGTGTATCGCACATTAGAAGATTTAGAAAAAATAAAAGCCAGTGCCGCCGTAAGTAAAAGCGGTGTAGTTATTGGCGGTGGTTTATTGGGGCTTGAAGCCGCAAATGCAATTAAACAACTAGGGCTTGATACCCACGTAGTTGAATTTGCGCCGCAGCTTATGGCTGTTCAGCTTGATGGACAAGGCGGTACGCTACTAAAAAATAAAATAGAAAAACTTGGCGTAACGGTACATACATCAAAAGCGACCAGCGAAATAGTAAAAGGCGAAACGAGCCGCTTTAGATTAAATTTTTCGGACGAGACATTTTTAGAAACAGACCTAATTTTGTTCTCTGCCGGTATTCGCCCGTATGACCAGCTTGGCAAAATTGCCGACTTAGAACTGGGTGAGCGCGGCGGTATTATTATTAATAACCAATGCCAAACATCAGATCCTGATATTTTAGCTATTGGCGAATGTGCCCTGTGGGACAAAAAACTATTTGGCTTAGTAGCACCAGGTTACAACATGGCGCGCGTTGCAGCGAGCCAATTAAGTGGTGGCGAGCTTGAGTTTTTAGGTGCCGACATGAGCACAAAACTTAAGTTATTAGGCGTAGAAGTAGGCTCAATTGGCGACGCTCACGCCAAAACGCCAGACTGTAAAGAACTTATATACCAAGACGCTATTCGCGGCTGTTATAAAAAAATCATACTAAGTGAAAAAGGCGATAAATTACTGGGCGCTGTACTTGTTGGCGACACCAGCGATTACGATACTTTATTACAGTACATGCTTAACGACATGGACTTACCCGAAAATCCTGAGTGCTTAATTTTGCCAGACAGCGGTGGCGCACCGTCGTTATCGGGCAGTGCCCTACCCGATACCGCCACTATTTGTTCGTGTCACAATGTGAGTAAAGGCGACATTGTAGGTGCAATTGATGGCGGCTCATGCGATTTAGCTTCAGTAAAGTCATGCACTAAAGCAGCAAGTGGCTGTGGTGGTTGTGCAGCGTTATTAAAATCAGTTGTTGATAACGAATTAGCAAGTCGTGGAGTTGAAGTTAACAACCATGTATGTGAGCACTTTGCGTATTCACGCCAAGAACTACTGCACATGGTAAAAGTAGAAAGCATTAAAAGCTTTGATGACTTACTAACTAAACACGGCAGCGGTCATGGCTGTGAAATATGTAAACCGGCAATTGGATCTATTTTAGCCTCAACATGGAATGACTTTATTTTAGAGCCTGCCCATGTTGGCCTGCAAGACACTAACGATACGTACTTAGCAAATATGCAAAAAGATGGTTCGTACTCTGTAGTACCGCGTATTGCCGGTGGCGAAATAACCCCCGATAAACTCATTGTAATTGGGCAAGTAGCCAAAGACTTTAACCTGTACTGCAAAGTCACTGGTGGTCAGCGTATTGATTTATTTGGTGCGCGCTTAGAAGAACTTCCTGTTATTTGGGAGCGACTGATCGAAGCCGGATTTGAGACCGGTCATGCTTATGGTAAGTCTCTCAGAACCGTTAAATCGTGTGTGGGTAGTACGTGGTGTCGTTATGGTGTGCAAGACAGCGTTGGTCATGCAATAGAAATTGAAAACCGCTACAAAGGTTTACGTGCGCCGCATAAATTTAAAATGGCGGTATCGGGTTGTACCCGAGAGTGCGCCGAAGCACAAAGTAAAGATATTGGCATTATAGCCACCGAAAACGGCTGGAACTTATACGTGTGTGGTAATGGCGGTATGCGCCCTCGCCATGCTGATTTATTTGCGACCGATTTAGACACACCAACACTCATTAAATACATTGACCGCGTAATTATGTTTTACATTAAAACGGCTGACAAATTACAGCGTACGTCGGTGTGGATGGAAAACCTTGAAGGCGGTTTAGATTACCTTAAAAGCGTAGTAATTGACGACAGCTTAGGTATTTGCAACGAACTAGAAGCGCAAATGGAATTAATTACACAAACCTATGCCTGTGAATGGAAAAAAGCGATTGAAAGCCCAGATTCAGCTAAACGATTCCGCCAGTTTGTTAATAGCCCCGAAACCGACGACAACATTTTATTTGTGCAAGAGCGTAACCAAATTCGCCCTGCTACAGAAGCCGAAAAACGTGAGCAACGTAATACACAAAACCGTATTCCAGTAATGGAAGTTGAAGAGGAGCAAGCTGATGTCTTGGCATAATATTGGAACAATCGACAACCTAGTAGCTAATAGCGGCGTATGCGCATTAGTTAATAATCAGCAAGTGGCTATTTTTTACATTCCACAAAATCCAACGGCTGTGTTTGCTATTAGCAATTACGACCCTATTGGCAAAGCCAATGTATTATCGCGTGGCATTATTGGCTCTATCGATAATAAATTAGTGGTCGCATCGCCTTTATATAAGCAGCACTTTTGCCTAGAAACAGGTGAATGCTTAGAAGCAGAAGCAATACACCTACCGGTTTTTAATGCAAAAATTGAAGACGGCAGTGTATTTATAAGCTCTGAACCAAAAGTTACAACAGCTGTGGCTTAGGGGAATATTATGAATGTACTGTCTTATTTTTCGGGTATTGAAAACGTGTGGCTAAATAAGCTTGTTAATAAACTAACAAGCTCAAATAGTCGCAGTGCTAAAAGCGGCAACGTTTATATAATTGGTGCGGGCCCAGGAGACGCAGAGCTAATTACGGTAAAAGCGCAGCGTTTAATTAATACCGCCGATGTTGTTTTATACGATTGGTTAGTAAGCGATGATTTATTAAAAACACTGCCTAAAAAAGCGCAGCGTGTATTTGTAGGTAAACGTGCGGGTAAGCATTCGATGACCCAAGCTAACATTTGCGAACTACTGGTTAAATACGCGCAACAGGGCTTAAACGTAGTGCGTTTAAAAGGCGGCGATCCGAGTATATTTGCACGTATTAACGAAGAAGCTGATGCACTTACCAAGCATAATATTAATTTTGCTATTGTGCCAGGTGTTACAACGGCTTGTGCTACTTCCGCTTATACGGGTATTCCGCTTACAGCAAGAGACGTAGCGCGCAGTGTTACGTTTTTAACGGCGCAGTTTGCCGATCCTAACAAGCAGCCTCATTGGAAAAATTACGCGTTTATGCCTGGAAACAACAACCCCACTTTAGTGGTTTATATGGGGCTTTCGCGCTTACAAACGCTAAGCAACGGTTTACAATCAGTGGGCTGGCCAAGTAATACACCCATTGCACTAATCGAAAATGCCACTACTACTAAGCAAAAGGTAATTACCAGTACGCTTGAACTGATAGTAAATGAGCATGCTAAACACAACCTTCAAGGCCCTACCCTAATTATGATTGGTGAAGTGATAAATCATAAAATGGCAATTAGCCCTGAGTTATTAAACAGTATGAATGTTAACGCATGATACAAAATGAATAATGCACTTTTCGCGCTTACTACCTCCCCAGGAGTAGGCGCTTTTTTTGTTTTTAATTTAGGTTCAAGTTGTGTGCAATAACATGCTTTAATGCACCAAATAAGTTAAAAGTAATGGTAAGTTAAATTATAGAAACACAGTGATAAACAAAAATAACACTTTAAGCAATTGTATTAGCTTGATTTTAAATTCAATGATGAAATTTATTAATGATTGGAACAGTGGTTGCACTTTAAAAACAAAAAAGTGTGGAATAATATCAATGGCGACAAACAATCCTCTCACAAAACAGTTTTTATTAGCTGCTAAATATCAAGAAATACACGCGCTAAAGCAATTACAAAACAGTTGTTCCTCGCTCACTAAGTTAGGCGATTTTGTACATCAGTTACAAAAAGAACGCGCAATGAGTAATATATTTTTGGCCTCAAATCGAGAGCGATTTAAAACCCAATTACAAGAACAAATCCCTTTAAGCAACAGCGCACAAACTGCATTTTATGATTCTCTTAAACAAACATTTATAAACGACAACGCCGATACGGGCCATACTCGGTTATTTAATTTAATTACCTACAGCTTACAAGCACTCGATGCATTACCGGTATTGCGCAAGCAAATAGCACAACAAAACATTAGTGCAGTACATGCTACGCAGTCGTTCACGCAGTTAATTGCTAGTTTACTCAATATTATTTTAGAGGCAGCAGATGGCGCAAGCGATCCTAAAATAACGCGTTTGTTAGTCGCATTTTTCAATTTTATGCAAGGTAAAGAGTACGCAGGACAAGAGCGTGCCTGTGGTGCACAAGCATTTGCAGCAAGTAAATTTACCACTGAGCAAAAACAACAACTCGCGCACTTTGTACAAGAACAAAACCACAGCTTTGAATTTTTTAATGAATACGCCGATGAGCACCTTTTAAAATGCTTTGCCACACTAACAACGCATCAGGTTAATAATCAGGTGGAGCAACTTAGAAGTTTACTGCAAAAACTCGATGACGAGAATGCTCAACCGCTCTCACAACTGAGCGAAGTATGGTACGAAGTAACCACTACGCGCATAGATATAATGCACAAAATTGAACAAAATATAGCAGATCAATTAATTGATACCGCAGCAATGCAAATAGCCTGTGCTCAACGTAGTTTAAATACAAATAAGCAGGTACTTAACAATATGGCAGAGCAGCACATAGCGCCTTCTTTTGGCCAATTAGCCATTAAGCAACCAAAGCCAGAAGTAGGCCAAAACATAGCGGCCGATAAGCTCAATACTAATAAAAGTATGTACGATTTAATTATTGAGCAAAGCCAACATATAAAACAAATAAACCAAGCGTTACTTGACGCTAAAAAAGTAATTAGTGAGCAAAAGGTCATTCACCAAGCCAAGTACATACTTATTGAGCAGTTAAAGCTCACTGAAGAGCAAGCCCATAAACAGCTACAAAAACAAGCAATGGATACGCATAAAACCTTATTTAGCGTAGCGCAAACAATAGTACAAATGAGCGATTAAAAGTGCTGTTCTTATTGGTTTTGATAAGAACACCACCCCGCTTAGTGCTTATTTACTCAGTTATAAGTTGCTCGCCTAGCTTAAGCCTTCTCTGTATTTAAAAATAGATTTATAACCTACTGACTACAATAAGGTAAGGCTCTTATGTGGAGTCAATTTATAATGCAAATTATTCAACGCATCCAAAATAATCAACTACAATAAGTTAATCATTTGTTACATCTCATTTTATTGAGGCGTATTTATTTAATAGTGTTGTAGGATTTTGAATGCCCAATGTAGAGAGTTATATCGCAGATGTATTATTAATTGATGAACAGCAATTAATTACGCCTGTTGATAATGGCATTCAAAAAAACTTAGAGAGTATTGCTGAGCTAATTTTAACTATTTTTGATGCCACCGCATTTTCTATTGTTGCTAACCTCCCTGAACGTTCCGTTGAGCTATATAAATCCGGTTCAAAAATAACAGTAGCTAAAGAGCAACTATCTGATGACGTTTTTAATGAATCGATTATCGAACATGATCCTAAAATATTTAGAGTGGTATCACCTATTATTTTGCCCTCAAACCTTAAATTTGGATGGTTTATATTTGACCGAGCAAGTGATTCACTACTTACCGAAAAAGAAAAATTAATCTTAAATAGTTTACAAAAAAACTTTGTTAATCAGTTGGTCCAACGTAAAAATTCATTAGATAAAATAAACAGTTCTAAGTTTCACTCAACAATTAGCGAGCTAAAAAAAGACGAAACTGAAAAAGATCGCCTAATCAAAAAATTACAAAAAATGAGCGATGAACTAGATGAATTTACCAGTATTGCTTCACACGATCTAAAGTCACCATTAAATGCTATAAAACGTTTATTAGAGTGGATTTATGATGACTGTAAAGATTTACTCCCTCAAGAGCACCTAGAAAACTTTCAGCTTGTGCTCAGCCGGGCTAATAGAATGCAAGTACTGCTAGAAGATTTACTAAGCTACTCGAGAATAAATAGCTGTGATTCAACGCGTGCAAGCATATCTTTAGAAAGTATTTACCAAGATATAGAACAAATTTTAGAAGTTCCAAAAACTGTCACTGTTGATATACACGCCAATAACGAAGTACTCGATATACCGCTGATTCCTTTTAAAACTGTTTTTCAAAATCTTATTAGTAATGCAATAAAACATAACAATAAAGAGCACCCGGTTATCGATATTTCACTTATCCCCTCTAATCAATATTACATTATTGAGATAACAGATAATGGGCCTGGAATTGACCCTAAATATTTTTCACTCATATTTAAGTTATTTCAGACATTGCAATCTCGAGATGATGTTGAAGGGAGCGGCATTGGACTCTGTATTGCCAATAAGCTCATTATTAATTATGGGGGCAAAATTGAAGTAGCCTCCGATGGGAAACTTGGCAGTACATTCACTATTTATTGGCCCAAAGTTTAACTATGAAATTATCAATTATAAACGAGCATCATGTAGATGCTGCTCTTAGAAGGAACTTATGAATATTTTAATTGTTGATGATGACTTAGTTGATCGCAAATTAATTAAAAAAATGCTTATTTCTGATGGCTCTCATCATCATGACATTACCGAGGTAACGTGCGTATCCGAGGGCTTGAAAGCCATTGAAGACACGCACTTTGATATAATACTACTCGATTATAATATGCCTAAAGAAGATGGCATTGAAATGCTAATTGAAATGCGTGCAAAGCCTAAACTCGGTAACACCGCAATTATCATGATTAGTTCCTCAGAGAACTCAGCTTTGGCTATTGAGTGTATAGAAGCCGGCGCTCAAGACTTTTTACCAAAAGGTGATATAACGAGGGATAGTTTAAATAAAGCGCTTATATATGCCAAAAAACGCTTCGAGGCAGAACAACGTATGCACAACAGTTATCTTGCTGTAAAGCATATGGCAGAAAGGGATCAGCTTACTGGTTTGTCTAATCGATATCATTTTGAAGAAATACTAAAAGTAATGATAGCTAACAATAAACGTGCTAAAAACTGCGTGGCGTTACTTGCTTTAGATTTAGATAACTTCAAAAATATTAATGATACGCTTGGGCATAGTGTCGGCGACGAAATTTTAATACAAACAGTAGAAAGGATTCATAGTTGCCTGAGGCAAAACGAAGGATTTGCACGCTTAGGAGGCGATGAATTTGCAGTTATAATAGGTGGGATTTGCAACATTAATCAAATAGGTATGATAGCAAATAGAATTTTAGCTGAAGTTTCTAAACCCTTTTTACATGAAGGTAGAACTTTAAATTGCAGTGTTAGCATTGGAAGCGCCATATACCCAAATGATGCTACTGAATCTCATGAACTGCTAAAATGTGCTGATATTGCAATGTATCGCTCAAAGCAAAGTGGTAAAAGTAGAATAAGCTTTTACAAAGAGCAATATCAATATGAATTTAGTCGTCGGGTAGATATTCAAAATAGTATAAAAGAGCATATAGAGGAAAAAAACTTTAGGCTATTTTATCAACCTGTTTATTGTTCAAAAACACAAATAATGACAGGTGTCGAAGCCCTGATCCGTTGGCCAGATACAACCGTTAATTATACCCCCGATGAGTTTATTCCTATTGCTGAAGAGTGCCGATTAATAGCCCCCCTTGGAAAATGGATAATTGCGAGCGCTTTAAAGCAGTTATCTTTGTGGCAGAAAGACTATCAAACGCCGTTAACTCTATCTATTAATATTTCACCGATACAGCTGCAAAGAGAAGTTTTACAAACGTATCTATTAGAGACGGTCGAAAAATACAATTTAAAAACCAGTAGTATTATTCTCGAAATAACAGAAACAGCTTTTATGGAAAACAGTAAAGAAGTGATTGAGATATTAACTTCTTTGTCTAATAAAGGGTTTAGAATTGCTTTGGACGATTTTGGTATGGGTTATTCATCCATATCTCACCTTATTTCCTACCCTATTGATATAGTAAAATTAGACAAAAGCATGCAATCGTTAGGTGGAGAAAATAATAAGCGATTAAAAATAATCGAGAGCTTATCTTTAATGCTGAAGAAACTAGATTTTTCTGTGGTAGCTGAAGGAATCGAAACTGAAACCCAGCATCAGCTGTGTAAAAAATTAAATATAGACTACCTGCAAGGTTTTCTCTTTTCAAAGCCTATGCCTGTAAACGAAATTAATTTGCTGCTCGATGACTATAGTAAAAAAATAAGCCTTTAATAAATAGGTTATTTTGAGCCTTTGTAAAATTGAAGCTTAAATCAAACATCTGTGTAACCTTAAGCTAAAAACCTTTGGTTTGTGTCACATACTCAAACTAAAGGCTCTCCAATTGGCACAGCCTAGCGGATTAAAACTTAAAACACATGCAAATCAGCTGTGTTTTTTCAAATGCTGACCGATGACAGCCAATACTTTTTCTTTTAACTCTGCTGCCTGAAAGCTTCCTTTTACAAGGTAACCTTTAACAAAATCGTGTGACATTATAATCTTTTTTTCTTCTTCTCTTTCTGATGAGCTAAACATCATAACCACACACGAGCTGATTTCTATCATCTTTCTTAGTTTAGAAAATTCCTCTAAAAATTGGATCCCATTAACTCTTGGCATATTAATGTCTAAAAATATAAGTATTGGAGGAAATCCATCAGGGTATTCTTTTCTGTTAGCTTCATAATTCTCTAAAAATTCTAATGCTTCCTGGCCATCTTTTTTTTCAAAAATTGTAAGATCTAATTCAGCCTCTTTAATTAATCTTTTAAGAATATACCGGTCAACTTCATTGTCATCGACAATTAATATAGGGGGTTTAATTTTTGTCATGTTAGCTTATCCATTGGTATTATTATTTTAAACGTCGTACCTTCATCAGAGCTTTGCAGTGATACTTCACCATTTAAATACTCAATATGTTTTTTAACCAGCGCCATCCCTAAACCAGACCCCGTACTTGTCTGTGCATGAAATCGCTTAAACATATCAAACACTTCACTTTGATGCTTTTGTGGTATTCCCATTCCGTTATCTGTAACAGTAATAAAAAACGTCTCTTGCTCATTAAAAATATCACAGCGGACATAAGGCGAGTCTTTATTTCTATCGTAATACTTCAACCCATTTGATATCAAATTTTCAATAATTTGAGCAAAACGCGCTTTTTCAGACCTTATAGGTACTGATAGATTAATTGTTGTTTCGAGCGCACAAGGATTATCTTTCATGAGCCAAGACAGTCGTTCTTTCATATCAATAATTAACTGGTTAAAGTCAATTAAATCTTTATCCTCATTACCAATTTCAGCTTTGGCTAACAATAAAATATCAACAACAAGTGTTTCTAACTTTTCCATTTGTTGATAAATAACCAGTGCATTTCGGCTTGCTTCCTCTGTGTCTCCCGCTTTTATATCTTCGATAACAAAATGCGCTAGGGATTTAGCCCCTGACAGCGGTGACTTCAGGTCATGGGAAGCCCGATAAGCAAACTGGGCAAGCTCATCATTTGCTTGCTGCAGGGAAGCTGTCTGGCTGTTTATAATCTCTTTGAGTTCAATACTGTTTTCAATATTTAAAAGATCATTTTTAATTCGCTGTCTAGCCGCGATAACGAGTGCTTTTAATTCACCCGACGTTTTTATATCAAGTTCATCGTCTAGATTAATATTGCTTTCGGGCTTACTTGATAAAAGTAGAGTAAGATTTCGAATAGAGCTCGATATTGTGCGAGAAAGATAACTTATAAAAAGAATATTAAAAAAAGATATGATTATAACAAGTGGAATTAACGTCATTAGTATAAACGATACTGTTTTTCTAATTGGTTCCTCAAACAGCTCCGTGTTTTTATTAAAGCCACTTAGCGAAGTATTAAGATTTAGTAAAAAAGCGTCTCTACTAAGTTCCCCCTTTTTATACTGATTAACTGACAATAAGGCTTTATCAGCAATTTCAATATCGTTTTCACAGATTGTTAATGTATGATCTGTGTTAATAACTTTCATAACAGCATAATTTAACGGGTTTATTTGTTCAATACATTCTATCGGTTGCTGCCTAATTAACAATATATCCGACTCAATGGCATTTATATCTATGGGGATATCGTTTTCTATTTTTTTAACTGACTTGGTAAGTTGATGTGTATACTTTAAATGAAGAAAGTTAAGTTGATGAAACTTAGCTCCTTTAGCTATTTCAAAAGCAGAGTAGACAGTAATACTTATCTCTGCTGCAGTTAATATTACAATAAGCATCAGTTTTCTTGAGATATTCATATACGACACCTATTTTAGCTACTAACCCAACAATTTTTAAATAACACTATAATAATTATAGTATTTATAACCTTAGGTATAGCAGATTTTATCTTTTTTACTAGCTCCTCTATAAATAACAATTGATATTTAGCTTTATTCACTTTTAATAAAAAGATCCTTTATTAGTTTTTTGCCACTATAAAGCAAACTTGGGTAATATTACGCCTCTAAAAGTGCTGGTGCATTGGCAAATATACCAGCAGCTAAATACAAAACTTTGTTAAGTCATGCCATATTTAAAAAGTGTATTAACATGCAGCATTTTTTGAATGAAAAATATAGGCTCGTGTGTGGTCGTACACTAGGTTAAAAGTAAAAGCGTAAAGGGTTATAAAAAAAGTTACGCCAATATCCATTATTAATGCTTCCCATAAGCCTACTTTTAAAATGATTGCCATCACGGGAATAGTAAAAACAAGTAACCCGCCTTGAAATAAAAGCACGTGAAAAATACGGAATAATACAGAACGTTGCTCTTTTGCACCAGTAGCTACTTTGTCAAAACACCAGTTGAAAATAAAGTTCCAACACATAGCAATTGTGGCAACAATTACCATAGTGCCCGATAAAGCCCCTATTGCATGATCTGTAAATAGTGCTAAACCTAAAATTGATAATGACACGGCTAAAATCTCAAACAAAACTGCCTGAAATACTCGCTCTGTTGCCCCCATTTTCTCTGTCATAATGTCCTCTTTTATCTATTAATATTTAAGTGTAGTGATAATGACAGATTTATTTAGTTACAAAAGTTAGCAACTATCACCTATAGTGATAAGATGAATATATAGTTCTAGATAAAGTAGAATAAAATGTACAGCTTAGAGCAACTAAAAATATTTGTAACCGTAGTAGAAACCGGCTCTTTTTCAGCAACAGGGCGAAAGTTAAAGCGTGCGCAGTCGGGTATTAGCCAAGCTATTTCTAATCTTGAAATCGCAATAGATCAAACATTGTTTGACCGCAATAAAAACACTCCCACTTTAACAAAAAGTGGAAAAACCTTGCTACCGGTGGCTTATTCAATACTGCAACAACAAATTTATTTCGATCAAAAGGTTGAGTCTCTTGCTAAAAACAACGAGCAAGACGTAGTAATTGCGATTGACGAAAGCATAAGTAATCACGGAATTTTAAAAATAATAGCCCCCCTTGCACAGCAATATCCTATTACAAACTTTGAATTAATATCGGCTACTACGTTTGATGTAGAAGAACTTGTAAAAATAGGTAAAGCACAAATAGGCATCATATATAGTGATGGTGAATTAAAGGTAGATATGGACTTTTTTTTGCTAGGCCAAGCTCGATTTTTGACGATTGCGTCACCGCAACATGCGCTTGCCAAACTTAATAAAGTAAATAGCAGTGACTTAAAAGCACATAGGCAATGTGCTCACCGTAGCCTTAATCAATCAGAGTTATGGTTTAGCTATGCTATAAGCGCTAAGGTTTGGTACGCCAATACTCATCAAACACTCATAGAGTTGGTAACACAAAATGTGGGCTGGGCGTTGGTACCTGAGTTGGCAATAAAACAACAACTTAAACAAGGTGACCTTGTTGCCCTACCCGTAACACATGAGCAAGGCGGTTGGCTAACGCCTATTGGTTGCGTGGTATCAAGAAGTAAACCGGCAGGCCCAGTTACTGAAAGTTTACTAACCCTTTTACAGCAACATTTTTTAAAAGAAGGTGATTGGAAAGCTAAAGTTTAACAACACTCACACGGCGTTATATTGCGAGCTTCTTTTTAATCTTAGTTTGCCACTCAAGCGCAAGCTCGGGTAGTTCAAGTGCTGCGAGTAAAACGCTTTCATAACCTGGGTATTGTTTATCAAAAAACGCCTGGAACAACGTTTTTACTGAAATGTTATGCGTCGCTTTATGCTCAATAGTGACTGCATCCCCCGTTTTAGCTATACCTGGCTCTAGCACTCTAAAGTAAACACCGGTGTGATAATACTGAGTAAACAGTTTTAAGCTTTGTTTATTATTAAGTGCAATAGTCAATTTAAAGCACGGCACACGAGGCTGACTTACTTCAAGCAGTGCAGTACCCATTCGAATTTGGTCGCCTATATGTATATTCGTTTCATCGAGGTCAGAAATAGTGAAGTTTTCACCAAATATGCCGCTACTTAAGTTTTCGTTTTCAAGAGTCTTCTGCCAGTACTCATAATGATTGTGCGAAAAAGCATATACTGCTTTATCTACCCCGCCGTGGTTAATTAAATCAGCTTGCTCGTCACCTATTATATTTAGCTTTTCAATCGCTACAGGTTCGTTAGTTGGGGTTTTGAATATTCCTGTTCTCACCTCTTTATCATTATGAATAAGAGTTTTAATTTTAGAGATATTAGTCGAGATGATTTTCATTGCGATACCAACGGATGAGGAAGTAAAGATTAATTATGCAGGTTTTAAAATTATTATAAATAAATTTAAGCAAAAAAATGACCGCTTAAGACTAAGCAGTCATTTCACAATATACAGTTTTTATTATTCTGCTTGTTTTAAAAAATACGTTTCGGCCAGTCCGTTATGTATTCCAGCTAAGTCTATTTGTATTTCATCGATAAAGTCATGCAACAGACCATTTTTAAGTACTCGTACGTCTTTATTTTCTAACTCAACAATTGCATCATCAATTGATTTAATAATTTCTGTTGAGTTTGGCAAAGGTAAAACCAATGCTTTTAATTCATTCATACAAAATAAAATAGATCGTGGGAATACTTTGCTGTGCATCACAAATTCTATTACATCTGCACGCTGTACTCTAACGCCCATTTCTTGGCGATACATTTGATAAGCACTTAATGAGCGCAATAAGCTGATCCACTGAATATTATCAAATGGCTTCACTTCTTCTTCATTAGTAATTAACGTAGCTGAGCGAATATCTAAAATTCGCGATGTCATGTCTGCGCGCTCTATAATCGAACCAAAGCGGATAAAAACATAGCCCTGATCGTGATTAATTGTGGCATCTAACGCCCCAAATATTTGATGGGCTGAATCTATAATCTTTTTTAAATAATCAAAACGTCCGCGCTTTGTTATCCCTTCTTTTTGATTATCTTTTACATAATAATAAAGAGAGTTAATTTCTTCCCATACATCTCGCGGTATTACATCGCGGATTGTACGCGCGCTTTCTCGTGCCGAAGTAATAGAGTTTAAAATTGACGAGCTATTATCACTACCAACAAGTAAATACCTTAATGCTTTTTGTTCAGTAAAATCTGTATGGTTTTCTGAATACGCTTTACGCACACCAATAATATCAATTAATGGCTCCCAGCCGGTACATACGCCTTTGGGTAAGTCCATCATCAGTAAATTGTTAACGTTGATTAAACGAGCCACATTTTCCGCACGCTCAATGTATCGAGATACCCAATATAAAGTTTCGCCTACTCTTGATAACATATTATTTAGCCTCTTCGTCAACAATCCAAGTATCTTTACTGCCACCACCTTGTGATGAATTAACCACCAAAGAGCCTTTAACCATAGCAACACGCGTTAATCCACCAGTGGTAACTTGCGTATCTTTACCTGATGATAAAATAAACGGTCTTAAATCGGTATGTCGACCATCTGGTTTATTACCATCAAATGTTGGTACTGTTGATAAATCTAATGTTGGTTGAGCTACCCAGTTTCGTGGGTCCGCTTTAATTTGAGCAATACACGCTTCTTGTTCTTTTTTAGTCGATTTAGGACCAATTAATAATCCATATCCGCCAGATTCATTTGCTGGTTTAACAACAAGCTTATCGATATTTTTAATCACATGGTCGCATTCTTTCGGGTCTAAACATTTGAACGTTGGGACATTAGCAAGTTTAGCTTCCTCGCCTAAGTAGTACTTAATCATCTCAGGTACATAGGCGTAAACTACTTTGTCATCAGCAACACCTGCGCCTGGTGCATTAACTAAAGCCACATTACCTTTAGACCAAGCACGCATTAATCCAGGAACGCCAAGTTGGGATTCTGGTAAAAAGGCTTCTGGGTCTAAAAACAAATCATCTATACGACGATAAATAACATCAACTCGTTGTAGCCCTGTGATTGTTCTCATGTATACACAGTCATCTTTTTCAACAACTAAATCGCGCCCTTCTACCAGTTCGCAACCCATTTCTTGGGCAAGGTAACAATGCTCAAAATAAGCGGAGTTAAACACCCCAGGAGTAAGTACCACAACTTCTGGTTTATCTTGTGGACGAGGCGACATTGCCGCTAGCATATCAAATAATTGTGAAGGGTAATCATCAACAGGTAAAATCGATACTTGCTCAAATAATTCAGGGAATACACGCTTCATTACAGAGCGATTTTCAAGCATATAAGATACACCAGAAGGAACACGCAGGTTATCCTCAAGCACATACATTGTACCGCTACCATCGCGTACTAAATCTGAGCCACAAATATGCGCCCATATTTTATTTGGCGGGTTTATCCCCACGCATTGCTGGCGAAAGTTAACTGATTTTTCTAGTAACCCTTTTGGAAAAACACCATCTTTTATTATTTTTTGGTCGTGGTATAAATCATCTATAAAAAGGTTAAGCGCTTCAACACGTTGCTTTAAACCAACCTCTACGCTTTGCCATTCTTTTTTACCAATAGTACGAGGAATAATATCAAACGGCCAGGCTCTATCAATCATATTACCTTCGTTGTAAACCGTGAAAGTAATACCCATTTCTTTAATAGCTAAATCAGCAACCGCTCTGGCTTTTACTAATTCTTCTGCTGATAAATTAGCAAAAAATTGTGCTAATTGTGTCCCATGCGATCGAACGTTTCCTTGTGCATCAATTAATTCATCAAAGAAACCATTTGTTTGGTACGCTTTCCAATCAATTTTCATACACTCTTTCACCTTATCCATCATAATATATGACGTAGTTAAACTGCCTATTCCGTTCGAATCATATCAACCGCTACATCAAGCAATTGACTACCGCCACCAAATACCACTCCTTTTAAAGGAGTTACGTCAGAAAAGTCTCGCCCTACGGCTAGAGTAATATGCTGATCGCGTGGTAAAACATTATTTGTTGGATCAAAATCAACCCAGCCAAAGTTTGGCACAAATACCGCAAACCATGCATGAGTTGCATCTGCACCTTCTAGCTTTTCTTCGCCTTCTGGCGGCATGGTTTCTATGTACCCACTTACGTATCGACCTGCTAACCCTACGCTGCGTAAGCATGCAAGCGCAAAGTGTGCAAAGTCTTGGCAAACGCCCCTTTTTTGTGCAAAAACAGTGCTCAAAGGCGTACTAATCGTTGTAAAACCAGGATCATAATGAAATTCATGAAAAATTCGTGCCATTAAATCTTTGCATGCAGAAATTATATTTTTGTGTGCATCAAACGAAATTAATGCGTATTCCTTAATTCCTTTATCTATTGGAATAAGCTGTGAAGGTAGTACAAATTCAGACGTTTTTAATAATTCCGCTGTATTTGGTTTAACCAATAAATCACGTACTTTTCGCCAAGCAATATCAACGCTCTCTAAATTACTATTAGCGCCGACTAACAGTTCTACCTCGCTGATCATCGTTACTTTAAGTTTTTTATGCTGTATTGCTATTTCAAACGCTGTTACCTGATTATTAAAATAATCAGTAAATGTTTGTAAGTAAGTCGGTGTAGGTTCAATTTCTACACGACTACTGTGGCATATTTGCCCGCGATTCGTTTTTGGCGTTAATCGCGCTTGGTTTTGACACAAACTAACAAAGTCTGAATAGTTGTATGTAGTCGAGTGCTTTATTTTATATTTCACGATTGAGCTTGCTCAATATTAGTCCAGTTCAATTTATTTGCCGTTTGGGTATGAGAAAAATACTGTAGTAATAATACATCACAAAATGTATCTAAGTTCATACGCGTATTATGGTTAAATTCGATTAACTGGTTACGTTGTCCATTTTCACTTTTTTGTAGGTAATCTTTCTCAGTTACATAACAACTTGTTTTAGACAGTAAAATTGCTTTTTCGTGTGCCGCAATTACGCCTTGTCTGCGTTTTGTGGGTAAATGCTTACACAACTTATTAATTTCCTCTAACTGAAATAATAAAGAACGTGGGTATTCAGCATCTAAAAGTAATAGCTCAAGCCCTGTACCAATGGTTTGATACATTCTGTATCGGCGCTTATGCGTAACTAAACTAACTTGGCAACTTAGCACGGCTTCAAGTAAGCCAAGCTCTTCGGGCTCGTCTAACTCTTTGGTTAATAAAGCTGCACTTAGTGATGTAATTTGTAAGCTACGCTCTACTCTTCTGCCCATTTCGAGTAAAAACCAGCCGTTACTATTTGGCATACAATCTGTAATCGAGCCATTAAAAGCCATAATTGAGCCTATAACTCTATCTAGGCTGCTTTGCATTGCACGCGTTGGAATATTAATATTTACATTTTTAAATACTTTAATTTGCTCATTAATATCATCAATTATTCGGCGGCTATCATGAGATAGTAATTCTTGAATTTGCACCGACGCATTTGCAATGTACTTTAATGTATTAATAATACTGCCAGCGCATTGCTCGTCTGCAAGGAGTTGAAAGGCGGTTTCTTTAGACAGATTTACATCAATGCCATCTAGTTTTAAATCAGGTTCTATATAGGGATAAACAATATACTGCGACCTAATGGCATTAGAAAGCCGTGCAACTATACTTTTTCGTATTGAATCTGGGTAAACAGAAAACTCGGTGTACTTGTCTATAAAAATACGCAAAATACGTATGGTGTTTTCGCAGCGTTCTAAGTATCGACCCAACCAAAAAAGGTGCTCAGCCGTACGGCTCGAAATAACCCCTTCGAGTAGCGTTACATCCATTCTTTTTCTAATTGGCACCGGTGGATTATGCTCGCCTAAATCAACTCTATCGGCTGTATTTATCCATGTATCTTTGATCCAACCAGATATTCTCGGGTTGTTACTTTTTTCGTTCGAAAAACACAGTGCTGAAGGAAGTACTTCTACGCCATTTTCTGTGGTTAATGCATAGCATCTAAACACCACTGGCTTGGAGATTAATTGCCCATCATGCCAAAATGGTGCACTGCTAAAAGAAGGTTTTTCTTGGAAAAAGTAATTATCGGGTTCTTTGCTGATAAGTAGCTTTATTTCTTGCTCGTCTAACACTCCATCTAACTTGAGTGTAGGGTCTATAGCAGATAGTAGTTCGAGGTTATTCCAATCAACGGCTTGCGCTTCTTTTACACTTAAATAATTTGGCTCACCTAATAACAGCGGTTGTTTTAAAATTTGCTGCGATAACTTTTCTAAGTTGCACTTTATTGAAGGTGACGAGAGCACACCGCTACCAAACGGGTTTAAAACCTTAACCGACCCTTGTCGTACCGATTGTAATAAGCCCGGAATACCATGAAGTGAATATTCAGTTTGCTCTAAAGAGTCAATACAACGATCAGAAACCCAGCGTAAAATGACATTAATTTTACCCAAGCCTTGTAACGATTTTAAACAAACGTCACCACCACGTACGGTTAAGTCGGCGCTTTGTACTAATGTATAGCCAAAGTAGGTAGATAGGAATGCATGCTCGTTGTAGTTAGGGTCATCAATTCCTTGGGTAAGAATTACAATTCGTGGGTCATCCATATAATGGGTATATTCGTTAATACCCTCTTGGAATAAATTTAAAAATTCTTTAATTTGCTGAACATTACATTCGGCAAATTCTTCAGCCATTACACGCCTTGCAATAATACGGCTTTTAATTAATAGCCCTAAGCCCAGCGGGCACTGACAATGATCGCTTAATACTTTAAATTCGCCTGTTGGCGTGCGGTAAACATCTAATGCAGTAAAAAAAAGTGTTAATTCATTACTAGGTAAACTAAAACCTTCGCGTAAGTAATTAGGGTCTTGAAAAAGCTGCTTTGCAGGAATATGACCATCAACTAATAGTGTTTGGTCACCGTAAATATCTTGCTGAATTTTATTTAATAAAAGGGTTCTTTGTTTTATTCCCTCTTCGAGCAACGCCCAATCGGCTTTAGATAACATAAATGGCAATGGGTCAAAATGCCACTGCTTATTGCTTTCATTTTTAATATTGCCATTTTGTAGCAATTGGCTAATTTCTGTAGCGCGGCTACTAACATCATCTGCTGTTAGACTAGCTAAACGCTTAAATAAAGTATCCCAATGGTCTGGGTTTAAACCACTGTGGTTTGCTAGTTCATCATGTCCATGTGATTTATCAAGGTATAAAGACAACCACTCAGGCAATTCCGGCATCGCGTTATTGTTAATATACAAGCTGAAAGCGCTCCAATTTATAGTAAATAGCCGTGTTCATAATGATGCTTTAAAAATATTTAGTCATTCCACTTTAAATAATTTCAAAGTGGAATGACACAACTATCAATTATTATTTAAAGTTAGGCTGCCTGCGTAAATCCAAGGTATTTGGATAATCAGGATTACTACTTTCTTCATCAGGTACCACGTATTCACTTGCGCTTTGCGCCGATTGAAAACTATGCGTAACCGCCGATGGGCTCCAGCTTGGTTCTGCTGATGCAAGTAACGATGGTGTATGCCCATGCTCCCAAAATCTTGCAACTCTGCGCCCTTCGGCTTCAAA
Organism: Pseudoalteromonas sp. SWXJZ10B; assembly: GCF_015864475.1. NCBI lineage: Bacteria > Pseudomonadati > Pseudomonadota > Gammaproteobacteria > Alteromonadales > Pseudoalteromonadaceae > Pseudoalteromonas > Pseudoalteromonas sp. SWXJZ10B. Next base: position 161,437 of record NZ_JADYXD010000004.1, on the reverse strand, counting down.
TGCATTAACCGGTAGTGTTTCAGGATTACGACCTCCAGCATGGCTCACATGATATACAAAGCCTCCAACTGAACGACCTTCCCACGTATCAATTAAATCAAAAACTAATGGAGCATGTACGCCAATAGTTGGGTGAAGCGCTGTAGGTGGTTGCCAAGCTCTGTATCGTATACCCGCGACCATTTCATCTTTTGCTTTACCTTTAACCGGTTTAAGCGGCACTCTTCGACCATTACACGTTACAACATAGCGATCGCTCATTGTTCCTTGTACTTTTATTTGTACTCTTTCTAATGACGAATCTACATAGCGCGCCGTACCCGACGCACTTGCCTCTTCGCCTAGTACATGCCAAGGCTCGATTGCGGTTCTAAGCTCAAGTGTTACGTTATCAAGTTCTCGCGTGCCACATACCGGAAATCTAAATTCAAAAAATGGATTTAACCAACTTAACTGAAATTGAAAACCTGCCTGTTGTAAATCGCGGCTTACTTCAGCTAAATCGTTTTCTACATATTGTGGTAATAAAAACTTGTCGTGTAACTCTGTACCCCAACGTATTAATGGCTTGTGGTAAGGTTTTTTCCAAAACCAAGCAAGTAAAGTACGCAACAGTAGCATTTGCACTAAACTCATTTGTGAATGTGGAGGCATTTCAAAACCTCTAAATTCTACAATCCCTAAACGACCTGTGGCTGAGTCGGGTGAATAGAGCTTATCAATACAAAACTCTGCTCTGTGTGTATTACCCGTTAAATCCACTAATAAATTACGCAGTAACCTATCAACTAACCAAGGTTCAGGCACCTCACCTTCGGGCATATGCGAAAAGGCAATTTCTAGCTCGTATAAAACTTCATCACGGGCTTCATCCACTCGCGGCGCTTGGCTTGTAGGACCAATAAAAAGCCCCGAAAATAAATACGACAAACCAGGATGATGCTGCCAATAGGTAATAAAACTTCTTAAAATATCAGGTCTGCGTAAAAATGGGCTTTGCTCAGGTGTTTCGCCACCAAGCGTTACGTGGTTACCACCACCAGTACCAGTATGGCGACCATCTGCCATAAACTTATCGGTACCTAATCGGCATTCTTTTGCTAAACCGTATAACGTTGTAGTTCGACTGACTAATTGATCCCACGATGTTGAAGGATGAATATTTACTTCAATAACACCTGGATCTGGCGTTACAGCGTATTTTTCTACGCGGCTATCTTTAGGTGGGCTATAGCCTTCAATAACAAGCGGCATTTTAAGTTCTTTAGCCACACTCTCTATACTACTTATTAAACCCATGTAATGTTCAAAATGACTTGTTGGTGGCATAAATATATATAAACGCCCCTCTCTCACTTCCATTACAAGCGCAGTTTTAACCATTTCTTTACCAATAAAGCCCTTTTTAAGCTTTTTAGCTTTGGTAAAATTTTCTGGAATATCAAATGGGTCGCGGTCAATAATATTGCCGCTCCACTCAAGGCTGTCTAAAGGTAGGCGATAACCAAGTGGTGATTCACCCGGTAATAAAAAACAATGACCCCGTTTAAACTCCCACGTACACGACTGCCAACAGTTTTTACTATCGTTCCATTTTAAAGGTAGAACATAGCCAACAGGCTTTTCTATGCCTTTATCCATTTTAGCTAAAAAGCCTTTTCGGCTCATTGCATGGAGAAGTTCTGGTTGATCTGGCTTTATTTCGGTAGGTAATGAGGCTTCTTGCCACATGTGATATAAAAAATCTTCATAAGCCGTAGTAAGTGCCTTGGTTTCAAGACCAAGTGAGTCACACAGTTTATCAGCAAACTTTTTAGTATCGGTATGATCAAATTTATAATCTTTATTAGGATCGGCTAATAGTGCAGCATCTTGCCATAAAGGCTCGCCGTCTTTGCGCCAATAGCACGCATATTGCCAACGTGGTAATGGCTCACCCGGATACCATTTACCTTGTCCGTAATGAGTAAAGCCACCTTTTGTGTATACTTTATTCATTTCTACAAATAAATTTTGAGCTAATATTCTTTTTTCTTTACCATCGGCATCAGTATTCCACTGAGGATGTTCCATATCGTCAATAGAAATAAACGTAGGCTCGCCACCCATAGTTAAATGTATGTTTTCTTCATTGTAAACATTGTCAACGTGCTGACCTAAGCGGTTAATTGCCGCCCACTGCGCCTCAGAATAAGGCTTAGTAACACGTGGGTCTTCGTGTACACGCGTTACTTTATTATAAAAGCTAAACTCCGATTTACAGTCGTCTATACCGCCGGTTACCGGCGCTGCCGAGCTTGGCTCTGGCGTACACGCCAATGGAATATGACCTTCACCAGCAAATAAACCCGAGGTAGGATCAAGCCCTATCCAACCTGCACCCGGAATATACACCTCGGTCCATGCATGCAAATCGGTAAAGTCTTCTTCTGGACCGCTTGGGCCATCTAGTGATTTTTGATCTGAGGTTAGCTGTACTAGGTAACCCGATACAAATCGAGATGCCAACCCTAAATGACGAAACAATTGTACTAACAACCAAGCAGAATCACGACACGAACCTGTTTTTTTACTTATTGTTTCGTTTGCCGTTTGCACACCGGGTTCTAAACGAATGCCATAACCTACTAATTCATAAATAGCTTGATTAACAGCCACTAAAAAATCAACGCTTCTAAGCGGCTCTTTAGGGTTTAAAGATTCAATTAATTCTTTAAATTTTGGACTGGCTTTGCGTTTTTTTAAATAAGGAGTGAGTTCTGACTTTGAAATAGCATCGTAAACAAACGGGAAGTTTTCGGCGTAATCTTCTAAAAAGAAATCAAAAGGATTAATAACCGTTAGTTCGGCGACCAAATCAACTGTAAAACTAAATTCGGTAGTTGGCTTGTTAAACACCACCCTCGCTTGGTAATTACCAAAAGGGTCTTGTTGCCAATTTATATAATGATCTTCTGGAACTATTTTTAAAGAATAACTTTTAATTTTTGTACGGCTATGTGGCGCTGGACGTAATCGGAATATATGCGGCCCCATATTAACTGACCGATCGTATTTATACTGAGTATGGTGCGAAATCCCAACTGTAATTGTCATCTATTAATTCCCCTTTAATAATGTATGGCCACAATATAACGCTGAAAATATTATTTGGACTAATTCACTTGTGCAATTTTTATACCAAAAGACTTGCTTAAGTAGTACTGTTCATCCACTCGCGGCTCTTGCACAAAGCAACGTTATGCATAAAGGTTTTGACCTAATTAATAGGAAAAACACACCAATTCAATAAATAGTAAACTTAGTGTAATTTAAACCATCAATTTTAGATTTTTAATGGTGCAGAAAATGCACCAAAATAGTGCTTTAAAATAACTTACAATTAAAGCTAATTAATTTAAAATATTGAAATAAAACAAATAAAGTTAATTTTTCAAAATACTTACTCCGTTATTTATAACGCTAAACGGTTATAATTAAAAGTATTTATTTAGAGTTTAAAAATCATTAAAAATAATCATTAAATAGTAAGAAATAGTTCACAATAAAGCTGCTGTTAAAGTAAGTAACGGTGCTATACTAGATCGATTTTTAACCGCTTACGTTACAGTAAAACTAACAATCTCGATGAGATAAAACAAGCAACTTTTAATACAAAGATGCTTGTTTTAAAGATTAGTTTTACAGTGGTGTGTTTTAATTTCAAACAAAACAGAACACGTCCAATTTGAAAAACCAGCACACCTCACTAACCTGTTAATTTTTCATTATCATCAATGCTAAAGGTAATGCAGCACTAGGGCGTGTTGATCTTTGGTGGTTGAATTTGCAGCAGTGTGTTTGGTATTTAAGCAAGGCAGAGTCTATGATGTATGGTTGTTCCCTATACATAGGCGATAACGCAGCATAAATGCCAAACATGCGCTGCCCTTGGGTTCTTTCTAGGGACGATTGACTCTTTGTTGCTCGGTTTTTACTTAGCCCACTAGGTTACAAACCTCGCGCCGCGATTAAATCGCCCCTAGATTGAACAAATTTCAATCCAAAAAATCAACACGCCCTAGCGTATTTAAGATTTTTTAAATCAACCCAATCTACCTAATAGGATATTTTCTTATGCAAAAGCTAACGGATGTCGGTGAAAACTTAGTTAATGGTATAGCATCTCGTTATAACCTCAGCCACGATGCAGTACTACATATGTTAGTAAGCGTTAATAACGGCGGTGGCTCTATGGCTCAGTTTAATTGCCCAGAGCTTGGTGGTTCTGGTCAATGGATGCGCGGCGGAATGACTATGGTTGGCGATATGTTTAACAACGGCTTAAAATCAACCGTTGATAACTTATGCAACGAACTCGCTAATGTATTAAATAATAATCAAATATTTCCGGTTATTCCCGCAGGAACGCCTGGCAGCAATCAATGGTGGCCAGGTAATTTAGGCAGCCCATTTAGTAGTGGAGCGCAAAATAATATTCGCTACGCTATTTTCCCTAATCGCTTAGCCGTTGAATTAAATGGACAAGTGAGCGTATACGACACGCTAGATCACAATATTGGTGGAGTGAGCCAACAGCAAGGCAATAATACCTCTCTTACATTTAACAGTCAGTGGGGAACAATTAATGTTAATACTCTGCCATTAATTTCAGGACAAACGCCACCGGCTCCTCAAAAAGACTTTACGCAGCAAGTAACGCAGCCGAATTTTGCATCGTTAACACCAAACCAAGTTGAAGCACCTGTTAATAATACAATAGCGCAATATTCGGTAGACGAAACGCTTCAGATTATAGAGAAGCTAGCACAACTTCGCGACTCTAATGCGCTTAGTGATGATGAATTTAATATTAAAAAGTCTGAACTATTAAAAAGGATTTAACTACTATCCTCAAATAGCATAACGCTAACTAAAAGTGGTTTATACAGTCTCTTTTTATTCGGTAACATATGAAAACATTTAAATGTAATTGCACAGATCAACTTATTTTATTTTTTGAAAGCAGCCATTGTTTGGCTTGTGGCAGAACCGTGGGTATTGATGATGAGTTCGACCAAGTTGAACCCTATGAAATTGATGAACAATCGGGGCTATTTTACAAAGCAGAAGCGCCTGAAGTTTTTTATAAAAAATGTGATAACAACGCTCAGTATCACGTATGCAATGGCATGGTTAATTTAGATACATTTATACCCGTTGCCGATAAAGACGAAGTGCTGTGTTTTTCGTGTCGCTTTAATGAAACTGTGCCCGATTTAAGTATTGTTGAACATATTCCATTATGGAAAAAAATGGAGACAGCAAAACGTCGCGCTTTGTATACATTAAAGTCATTATCACTCCCTTTAAATACAACGATTCAAGAACCTGAAAGCGGATTAAGCTTCGATTTTATAGCAGACCGTAACGTAAGCGATCACTTTGTAAGCCCTATTATAGGTCAAGACGTTGTATTTACAGGACACGATTGCGGACATATCACTATAAACCTAGCCGAGGCAGACGACGTAGCACGCTCACAAGCTAAAATAGCAATGGGTGAGCGTTATCGGACTTTACTTGGTCATTTTCGCCATGAACTTGGTCATTATTATTTTGATCAACTAATTGCAAATTCACCAAAAAAACATGCTTTATGTAAGCAATATTTTGGTGATGACGAATTAGATTACCAGCAAGCGCTCGACACTCACTACAAGCAAGGTGCGCCAGCTAACTGGCATGAAACCTTTATTAGTGAATACGCTACTATGCACCCTTATGAAGACTGGGCAGAAACATGGGCGCATTACATGCATATTATCGATACGCTAGAAACAGCCAAAAACTTTTCAATTACAGGCTCAACAACAGGTAATGAGTTTGAATTAGATGAAGCAGACGAGCTTAGATTGCCACAAAGTGCTTATTACTTTAATTCACAAACATCGATTGATGCTATTTTAGATACTTGGATGGAATTTTCGATTATTCTAAATTCACTAAATCGCAGCATGGGACTTGCCGATGCCTACCCATTTGTACTAACTCAAGCGGTGCGAACTAAGTTATCTTTCATCCATCATGCTATCCATAACAGGCTCAATTTAATGCCTGATGTGAGCATTGGAAAAGTGTAATAAAATAAGCTCAGTCCAAAAAACATTTTAATAAAGAGCCATTTATTCTTGCTATGACTTTTCATGCATAGGTAGGTGGCTTTTTTATGATGAGAAAAAAGCCGTAAAAATAGTATATCCCCTACTTTCTCGCTGAAGCTTTGTTAGTTTGTCACAGCGAGGTTATTCTTAAGTCGACTTATGATTTTTTCTTGGTAAATACTAACTGTAGAAAACTTTTGTATTGAAACAAATAAGTCAGTTAGTTTTTCGTTTGATATATCAGAGATATTAATCCCTTTATATATAATAGGTGCATTATTTTGTCTGGTTAGATTATTCGACAGTAAAAGATTTAATTTCACTGTACGTGCTAACTCTTCTTGATACAGAAAAAATTCTCTTAAATGTGTACTGACTATATCGTCTGGTTTTGATCTGTCTATCATCAAAATTTCGTCAATTAATCGGTTTAACCTGCTGCGAGACTCTATTGCTTCGTCGAGAATACCTAACCAATTAAGCTCTGTAGTTGATAGTAAAGCTAAAAAATACACCGTTCGAGCTTTATTGTAATTAATAAAACCAGGCCACATAACATCTTCGCTAGATACTTTAAGTGCTTTATCAAACTGCTCAGCGGCAGATTTAAGATACATACTTACTTCTTCAAGTATTGATGGCTCTATGGTATTAATATTTTTTTGAGCCAGCTCTAAACCATCAATCGACAAAATATCTACAGAGTTCATATTTAGCGACTCTCGTAACAAATGCATGCCTTTTTTGTTGTAATACAAACCTAGGTAATTATGGTAAATGGTTTTTGTAACTGGATTACGAAGAATTGGACCTCTCACATGAAGTAAGTCTGCATGAATATTAAAATTATCATCAGCTACAAAACTTTGGTAAGACACAACAGCTTTAAATAGCTTTATTGTTTCCGTTATTTGAATTGAATTACCTTTACTCACCGAGTGCAATATTTCACAGCGCCTATCGACTTCTGACAAAATTGTATCCATACGCTTTTTATAAAGCACTTTGTTAGTTTCTGATGCATTAAAAACAGCTGGAAATAAAACAATTAGGTCAATTATATACTGAAGGGTATCGGCAAAAAGAACGGCGGTTTCTGACTCTTTTTTTAGTTTATGCTCAATAGAGTCAAAAATTTCTTTCTCTAGTGTATTTTCATCTTGGGATTTAAACTGATTAATTAACTCTGGAAGTGAGGTTACGTAATTTTCATTATCTAAAATGTTACCTTCCATTTTACTAATGTTATTTACACTATCAATTGATGTATATGTTCTAACAGTAATAAATAAAGCTAATACGGCTATACAAAAGCTTACTGTTGATATGGTAAAGCTTAGTAAATCTTTACCTTCTTTTAAATCATATACCCATACAGCAAGAAAAGCTGAAAGTAGAACAAGTAATAATATTGTAAAATATAACATTTTTGATGTGCGCATATGTCTTCCAGACTTGGGTCGAGCTAACAATCTAATATTGCTGATTTATAACACGAAAAACGCAGGCTTCACACGCAAACTAAGAGTTACATAAGTTATTTATTATCGAGCTGTAAAGCCTTTACTGAACGTAAATAATTAAATATTTTTATCACCCTTCCCACTTGCCCAACGCTTGTTTGTCGCTTTGTTTAAACTCAACCCAATTTGATGAGTCTTTAAAGTGCTCTTTTTTCCAAAACGTGGCGTGGTTTTTTAAATAATCCATTATAAATTGTGCGCCTTCGAACGCGGCTTGGCGATGGCGGCTGGTCACGCCTACAAATACAATTTGCTCGCCAAGTGCTAAGTAACCAACGCGATGAATAATGCATATTCGCGCCAATTGCCAGCGAGTTTGTGCTTGCTCTGCAATAGATTGAAGCAGTTGCTCGGTCATGCCAGGATAGTGTTCCAGCTCAAGTGCAATAACGTTGTCGCCACTGCTGAACTCTCTTACCAAACCTGTAAAGGTGACAACAGCGCCATCGCTTTTATTATTACTACAAAGCGCATTGTGCTCGTCACCTACATTAAAATCATCAGTTTGTACTTGAATATGTATGCTCATTAGCCACCTGTAACCGGCGGGAAAAAGGCAAGCTCATCCCCTGCTTTCACTATTTCGTTGCTTGATGACATAGTTTGGTTAAGCGCTGCAAGTAGCTCACGCTCCTCCAGCCACGGTTGCCAATGCGGGTATTGGCTAACTAATCTTAATTTAAGCTCTGAAATACTAAGCGGCTGCGTAATCTCAAGGCTTAATTTACTGCACTTTAACCGCTCTTTTAGTTGCCCAAAAAACAATAACTCTACTTTTCCGGCGCTAGATATAGCATCGTTTGGATTAATCGCGTTGCCAACTGCCATTTTTGCCCCCAGCTTTTTGAGTAACGCGCATGCCGCTAATTTCCATTAGTGGGTCGGCTGCTTTACACATATCAAACAAAGTAAGGCTAGCCACAGATACCGCCGTTAGCGCTTCCATTTCGACCCCGGTTTTACCGGCAAGTTTGCAGTAGCTGGTTATTTTAATTTGGCTGTTTGCTTCATCAAGTTCAAAATCAACAGCGACTTTAGTAAGTGCAAGCGGATGACAAAGCGGAATTAAATCGGCGCACTTTTTAGCGCCTTGAATACCCGCAATACGTGCCACTCCTAACACATCGCCTTTTTTGTTTTGATTAAGCATTACTTGCTCAAAGGCAAGCTTACTCATGCTAATAAAAGCTTCAGCTGAGGCATCGCGCAGGGTTACGTCTTTGAGCGATACATCAACCATATTCGCTTGGCCGTTTTCGTCAACGTGGCTTAACATACTATTGCTCACGCGATTCACACTTTTTACCAATGGTAATGTGCGGTGCAAAGTTACACGGTTTATGCATTGAGTTAAGTTGATCTTTTATAATGCCTGTCCACGCTGTTTTACATGCGCCTGTAGAGCCTGGCATACAAAAAATAACCGTGTTGTTAGCAAGTCCTGCCAGTGCACGTGATTGAATAGTTGAGTTACCAATTTCACCGTACGATATATGTCTAAATAACTCGCCAAAGCCGTCTACGCTTTTATCAAACAGCGGCGCAAATGCCTCAGGTGTTGAATCACGTTCGGTAAATCCTGTACCACCAGTCACTAAAATAGCGTGAATGGTGTCGTCGGCTATCCACTGCGATGCAATAGCGCGCATTTGGTAAACATCATCTTTTACAATTTCTTTATCTGCTAAGTGATGACCCGCCTCAGTTAGCGCTTTAATTAAGTAATGACCAGAAGTATCGGTAATCGCATCGCGCGTGTCGCTTACTGTAAGTACGGCAATGTTTAAAGGTATTTGTGTATCGCTTGTGTGGCTCATAATGTTCTTCTCAATTGGTTAATGCTTAGGTCAAAATGCTCATTTACAGCTTTAAATTGCGCCGGTGTATTGGTGTTTATTAATGCATGCGCTTTATTACATAAAAGCGTTTGCACACCAATGCTTTGGGTAAACTGTTTTATTGATTTATGACTGTTTGCGTTTGTGAGTATGTGTTTTAAATGATTTTTTACACTGCTTGTATTACGAATATACAGCGGTAGCGGTTCATTTTCAAAGTGCCAAGCATGTATTTGTGACTGATTTAATTGATTGCTCACACTTTGTACGTTATTTGACTGAGAAGCCAGCACTATTGTGCTTAACAAACTCCTCGTAAGTAGAGGCATATCTACCGCAGTAATAAGTAAATCGTGCTCGGTGGCTATTAATGTTGAGTAAATTCCGCCAAGGGGTCCACTATTTGGGTATATATCTTTAACGTACTTTTCTGAGGGATAATCACTCGGTGAATAATGGTTCAATGACTTGACTGGATTTGTAACGTTGCGGCTTACCAATATGTTTTTAGCGCCTACCTCTTTTAATAAATCACACGCATTTTGCAATAGCGTTTTATTTTTTAAAACTAAATCGGCTTTGTCTGTGCCCATTCTTGATGACTTACCACCAGCAAGCACAACACCTGTAAAATCTCGCTTAACTTTTATATTAGCTTTTATATTAGCTTTTATATGAGTATTCACATCAGCTCCCATATTAGCCGCCTAACATGGCTAAGTGAGTTGTCGCACCTGTTAGACGCTTATCTAGCTCATGGCTTATTTCTTTATTGCCCATAGCGGCTCGAATTGCCTTTACGGTCGCTGCAGTATCATCCTCGTTTAGCAGTTCGCGTAAATCTATACCTTGCTCGGCAAACAAGCATAAGTGTAATTTACCCAGCGCCGACACCCTTAAGCGATTACAGCTTTTACAAAAGTCTTTACTGTACGGCATTATTAAACCAATACGACCATCGTAATCAGGATGACAAAATTCCTCAGCGGGTCCGTTTAATTTACCCCTAACTACTTGTAACCAACCTTGGTCGAGTAATTGGGCTTTAACCGTTTGCCCACTTAAGTGGTTTTCTTCAAAAAAGGTGGCGCCGTCACCGGTTTCCATTAATTCTATAAAGCGTACCGTAACTTTGTGGTGCTTTACCCACGCTAAAAAATCCTTCAATTGGTTTTTATTAAACTGCTTCGCAAGCACTGCATTTATTTTTATGTCTTTTATGCCCAGCTCTACCGCGCGTTCAATCCCTTTTAAAATAAGGTTAAGTTTGTCGTGCCCTGTTATGAGTTTAAACATACTCGGATTTAAACTATCAATACTGACATTAAGCGCATCAAGCCCTGCTTCAGCAAATTCATCAATTTTCTTTAATAAATTAAATCCGTTTGTAGTAATAGCTACTTTTTCTATGCCGGGCGTGTTTTTACAAAGCTTTATAATATCGGTTACGTCGTTTCGCAAGCATGGTTCGCCACCTGTAATACGCACTTTTTTAGTACCAAGCTCTGCAAACGCATTTACTAACGTGCTAATTTCGTTTTTATTTAAAAAATTACGCGGCGTATCGCACTGATACCCGTTTGGTAAACAATAACTACAACTAAAATTACATACATCGGTTATTGAGAGGCGCAAATAGTTAAACTGCCGACCAAATTGATCATTAAGCATATGCTTCCTTTTTTCTTTACATTACAACCGCAACATCAATGCTGCTAGAACCTGCTTTGTAATGTTGTTTTATTAATTGGCTTAATTGAGTTTTACACGAACCACAGTTCGTTCCACATTTAAGTTCAGACCCCAATTGCTCGACTGTGTTTGCACCGTTTTTAATGGCGTTTATAATTGGCTGCTCTCTTACTTTAAAGCAGCTACACACTTGTGCACCTTGGGTAAATTCTTCATCGGGAGTTGCATAGAGCAGCGACTGTAATTGGGTAAAAGTCAGTAACGGCTCTGCAAATAGATGATTTATCCATTCGAGTGATATTTCTTTTGGCTCATTAGAAATAACGGCAACAAACGCTAGTTGATCGTTTTGAATACACTGCACATGCATAGCTTTTGCCGTACTCATAGCCGACCACTGCCCTTGTAGACCAGTTAAGGTTTGGCAGTAATACAGTAAATCACTTTGTGGCTCATTAAGCGCTAATTGATAATTAAAGCAATTACTTGCATTAACTTTGAGCCAAAAATCACTGTTTATAACAAGTTCGTTTTTAGCAAACAGCTGCATATATTGCACAAAGGGTGCTTTAACTATATTAACGGCGCCATGTTTACACTCAGCCTGACCAGATATCGGATCAACTACCGATTGATATAGCCCACTTACGGTAGCAGATGATGCAAATTGCTTATTCCAATGAATAGGCATAAAGCATTCACCTTTGCGCACGGCATCGGTTACTTTGGCATGCGCGGTAACCTGCCCAGTTTGGGCAATCGCACTTATTAAATCGTTTTGTTTAATTGCTAATTTACTGGCATCAAGCGGATTAATTTCAATATACGGGCGTGTAATATGCGATGAAAGCGCAGTGCTTTTACCCGTGCGGCTCATGGTATGCCATTGGTCCCGTATACGACCCGAGTTCATTACAAACGGATAGTCGCTTGATGTTTTTTGCACAGGTAATTGCGGCGTTATAGGTATAAAGCGTGCTTTTTTATCAGCGGTGCTAAATTTGTTATCTGTAAAAACCTGACCGTTTTTATAAGGCTGATTTTTAACAACAGGCCACATAATGGGTTTTAAATTATCGTACTGGCTTTTAGTGAGCCCAACTAAACCTGAGAGGTTTAATAATCGGCTGCCGTTATTTTCAAAATCGGTTAATTGTGCCCATTCTTCAAAAATGCCACTGGGATCTGTAAAGTCAAACCCTTCAAAGCCCATTTTTTTAGCAACATCACACATAATTTGCCAATCGTTTTTAGCTCCCGAATAAGGCGCTACTAACGGGCGCTGCCTTGATATTCTGCGCTCTGAGTTAGTTACTGTGCCGTTTTTTTCGCCCCATCCGGTTGATGGAAAAGCAACATCTGCAAATTTTAACGTATCACTTTTTGCAATACAGTCAGATACAACCACCAGCTCGCAAGTCTCTAGTGCTTTTTTAATAGCGGCGTTGTTAGGCAAGCTCACCATAGGGTTTGTAGCCATTACCCATACTGCTTTTATTTTACCTGCAGCTATTTCATCAAACATATCGATGGCATTACTGCCTGCTTTTTTAGCGATAGTTGGCGATAGCCAAAAGCGTTGCACAAGTGATTGATGCGCTTCGTTTTCAATATCTAAATGCGCCGCTAACTGATTAGCCAAGCCACCGACTTCGCGACCGCCCATCGCATTGGGCTGCCCAGTAATCGAAAACGGACCGCTGCCTGGTTTAAGTAATTTACCTGAGGCTAAATGTGCATTAATAATGGCGTTGCATTTATCTACACCTGAGCTTGATTGATTTATACCCATTGAATAAAAGCTAATTGCGCTTGGGCTGTTAGCAAATAGCGCGTAAAACTCAGTGACTTGCTCAATTGCTATATCGCAAAAGTCGCTAACTGCCTCACAGCTCCATTTTGTTGCCTCTTGCAGTGCGCTTTCAAAGCCGTTTGTGTGCTGAGCAATAAATTGCGTGTCGAGGTGGTTATACTCATTTAAATAATTAAGCAAACCGTTATAAAGCGCAGCGTCACTACCTGGTTTTATATTTAAAAATGTGTCGGCAAGCTCAGCGGTGTCGGTTTTACGCGGATCAATAACCACCACTTTCATATTTGGGTTAAGTTGCTTTGCACGCTCCATTCGCTGATACAAAACAGGATGAGTCCATGCGGCATTAGAGCCAATTAAAATAAGTAACTCAGTTTGCTCTAAATCCTCGTAGGTACACGGCACTACGTCTTCACCAAAAGCGCGTTTATAACCAGCCACAGCAGATGACATACACAGGCGCGAATTTGTATCAATATTGCCTGAGCCTATGTAGCCTTTCATTAATTTATTAGCGATGTAATAATCTTCGGTAAGTAACTGCCCAGACACATAAAATGCCACCGCGTCAGGTCCGTGCTTATGTATTATGTCATTAAATTTATTGGCAACATGGTCGGTGGCTTCATCCCACGTGGCTGCTTTATTATTAATAAGGGGCGACGTTAAGCGATTATCACTGCCTGTTGTGTCGAGCAAATGCGTGCCTTTTACACATAAACGACCAAAGTTTGCGGGGTGCTCTCGCATGCCTTCAAGCTTGGTTGGCACATTATTAAAAAGTGAAATATCAACACCGCACCCTACACCACAGTAAGCACATGTTGTTTGTTTTAAACTCGTTTTATTTATAGTTGGTGACGTATTTGCGGTTGCCATACTGCTCTCTTTTAATGTGCTTTAATTAGTGTGCTTTAATTTATGCGGGCTGTTTTACAGGCTCATTAAGCGTAACTACGTTAATAGTGTTACTTGCTTTAGCAAGTGCGCTGCTTATTACGTTTTGAACGAGCTTTTCACAACCTCCACAGCCTGTACTGGCTTTGGTGTTTTGCTGCACACTTGCCAGATCTATACAGCCTTTAGCGACTGATTGTTCAATGGTGTGTTTAGTTACTTTATGACAAGCGCAAATAATGGCGTCATCAGGCAAGTCGTCGGCGCTTAGCTCTGCTATGTCGCCTGCAAGAGGCATAATGAGCGCTTCAGACGCGGTGGTAAGTTCAATGTCGTTTAAATGATATTGCAGTAAATTATCGTAATCGCTGGTATCGCCAACAAGTACGGCGCCAATCAGCTTATTACTTTGTGAATTAGTGACTACTTTTTTATAAATGCCATTGGCTTGATCCTCAAAATAATAGCTTATTGCGCCTTCGCTGCGTGCATGTGCATCGCCAATAGAGCCTACTTCAACGCCCATTAATTTAAGCTTGGTGCTCATATCGGCACCGCTAAATTCATCGGCTTTGTTATTTGAAGAAATGGCTTGTTGAGTATCTTGTTGGGCAGCTTGTAAAATATGACCAACTGCTATTTTAGCCATGGCATAACCGGGTGCCACTAAGCCAAAAATAAAATTATTCCACAGTGCACATTCACCAATAGCGTATATGTTTTTGTCGCTCGTTTGGCAGTGGTTATTAATAACAATACCGCCGCGCTCACCTAACTCTAAATTAAACTCGCGGGCTAAATTATCATAAGGGCGAATCCCCGCAGAAAATACAATCATGTCGGTTTCAAGGGTTTTACCGCCTTTAAAACACATTTTGTAACGGCAACTCTCACCTTCTACTATTTCCTCGGTTGCTACCGATGTATGCACAGTAACGCCCAAATCGGTAATTTTGTTTTTTAATAACCGACCGCCACCTGCATCAACTTGTACGCCCATAAGTTGCGGTGCAAATTCTATTACGTGAGTGTGTAAACCCAGTTGCTTTAATGCGTTTGCAGCTTCAAGCCCTAATAAACCGCCACCAATAACTACGCCTACTTTACTACCGTGGGCTGAGTTTTTTATTGCGTGTAAATCGTTAATAGTCCGATAAACAAGGCAATGTTCACGGTCTTTACCCGGAATAGGCGGCACAAATGGGAATGAACCGGTAGCAAGTACTAGTTTGTCGTATTCAAACAGCTCCCCTTTAGCGGTTGTTACTGTTTGCGCATCACGATTTATATCAACCACTTTAGAGTGAGTATGAAAGCGTACTTGCCAATCGTCATAAGTTTTATTGCATGTAAGAGCGAGGTCGTCTGCGGTTTTACCTTTAAAAAAAGACGATAGTTGCACGCGGTCATACGCTAAGCGGTCTTCTCCACTTAATACCGTAATTTCAAATGGGTTATCAGCCTGATTTTGAGAAACTAGCTGCTGCACAAAATGATGCCCCACCATTCCGTTTCCTACCACTACAACACGCTGCTTGCTTAGCATTTACTCACCTTAAAATGATATCTACTTTAGTAATTAACTAAAATTGAAATCGAATGATTTGTTATAGGATTGTTATAGCAATATGTAAGCCAAATATATAAACATTAAAAATCAGTTAGTTGCCTACATTGGTGCATAGGTTGAAAGTGTAAAGCCCCACAAGATGGTGCAGTTGCACCATCTTGTATCGCTATAAATTAATGAAGAAAGTTAGAAGGGTAATTAAGTACAACAAAGGATTAAAACTTAGCACTCATCCATACCCATAATTTTTGAGTATCGACTTTATTAGCAGCAGTATCACCCGCTGAATAATCAGCGTATTTAGCACCCACCGTGTAGGTTTTATTAATCGGTTTAACGTATTGTACGTTTAGCTCACGACCTAAATCGTCAACCCCATTTGATTGCTCATTGGCATCAAAACTGTGATAAGCCATCAGCCACTTTCCGCCAAACGCTTTACCATTTAGGCTTATGTAAGTGTCATCCAAACCTTGTGTGGGTGTGCTCAAAAACATATCTGCCCAACCATTAAATTTATGCATTGTGGCAAGCGGTGCTGCAAACCCGTAATCGCCGCTGTCAGAACCGAGTGATTCGATGCCCACTTTTAATGTTATGGGCTCACTGCCCAACCCATTAATATCAACACCTCCTTCAAGTGCATAGTAGTCTGCATCAAAATCACTCACGCTTGTTGAAGCAGACTGCGTTGCATACTCCGCTTTGTAATAAAACGTTATGTCGTTTAGAGTTTTATTACCGTTAAAAGAAACGCCATAAGTGTCTAAACTGTCGTCCTGTATAGCATCGTCACTTAATAAGTAACTGTATAAAACCACTTTACCGAAGTCTGTTTTAAAGCTGGCATTAATTAGATGATCGGACGATTTAATGTCTTTATCGTCAGCAAATATGCGGTTACGCTTGTTTAAATAACTGTACTGTAAATCTATGTTATTAAATGCGTAATTAATGGTTGCTGCATCAAAAGTTTGCCTATCTTGGCGCCAACCTACGTGCCCAACAAAACGTTGCCCATCAAGGGCTATTACTTGACGCCCTACTTTTAGCGATAAGCCATCGCGGGCATATTTAACAAAGCCTTGGTCAATTTCAGTGGTTTCCGGGTCTGCAATAACTGAGTAATCGGTATTTTTACCCACGGTGTTGTTGTAATCATCTACGCCAAATAGGCTGCGAGTATCTTCTACTTCAATTAGACCTGAAAAACCATTTACCTCATCTGTTTGATGCGTCAAGCGGGTTCTAAGTGTTAACCCACTTGCATCTTTTAAGGCATTGTTTTGATCAACGCTTTCAAAACGCAGTCTAAAATCAAGATCGGTTTGCGAAGCTTGGCTTATTGAAGGCGCAGTGAAGCAACCCAGTATAAAAATAATAGGTAAGTTTTTCTTATAGTTAAGCATTTTGGTTCTCTAAGTTTTAATTATTAATACACATACCAAAGCAATAAATAAACACAGCGAAATACATTTCCACACCATAACTGGATCGCGTTTCATTATTGAACTTTTATTAGCGGTACTTTCTAAATAAGGATTAGGTTTATTGATATCGTTTATAAACTCAGAAAAAGCTTGGTATCTGAGCTCGGGTTTAGGGGCAAGCGCCTTCATAAGCGCTTGATCTAACCAAAACGGAATATCAGCTCTGTATTTACGTATACTTGTGTAGTGCCAATGGCTGTAATCTTTTGGCGCAACGTGGTTAAGTGGCAGTGGTTTGTAAGGCAATTTTGAGCACAATAACTCATAAGCAATCACGCCAAGTGAAAACAAATCACTTTTAAAATCTGCGTGCATAGTAATAAGTGTTTCGGGTGCGGTATAATCGGCAGTGCCTTGTGGGCAATCATCCGCAATTTGTTTAACCGACTCGTCCATAGCCGCAACACTTACTGTGCCGTAATCAATGAGCGTTACTTTTCCGTGCGCATCTATCATTACATTATCGAGTTTTAAATCGCGATGTACCATATCGAGTCGCTGAAACGCCCTTAGCGCATGTACTATTTGTTCAATAATACTGCGTACTTGCGTTATTTCTGGGTGCGGCACATCGTGCTTCCAATCAGTGAGTGTTTGTCCGTCCATGTACTCACAAATATGATATAAAAAACGACTTTGCGATTGCGTACTCAGTACTTTCATCACGTTTAAATGGTTTATGCGTTGCCCTACCCAGCCCTCTCTTATAAAACCTTGAAGGTAGTGCACATCGTCTTCAAAATTAACCGAAGGTGCTTTTAAAACCACTGGCGGTATATCGGGCGCTTGTTGCACTAAATAAATGTGCGAGCGACTACTGGCATGCAATTTACGAATAACCGTGTAGTCATCAATTTTTTGCCCCACATTAAGCGCTGGTGGAATTTTACGTCGTGTTAGCGAATGATAAAGCTCATCTAGCTTTTGCTCGGCAATGTTTTCTACTTTTACTAGTAAACAACTTACGTTGTCGTCACTGCCTCGCGCTAATGCAAGTTCGGTAATTGCTTTAGCTGCATTTTCTAAATTAGCGTGCTCATTAATTAATTTAGCTATGTCGCTGCTTGGGAGCACATCGTGTACGCCATCGCAGGTTAATATATAAATATCGTCGGTTTTTAGGTCAACTTCGTATACATCTATTTCTTGATGAAGTTGTGCGCCAAGTGCACGGGTTAGCGTATCGTTTACTTTATGATCCCGTGTTATCGCCTCTATTTTACTGCCGCGCAGACGGGTAACTCGTGTATCACCTAAGTGAAATATATAACCCGTTGCCGACTTTAAAATAAGCGCTGTAAAAGTGGTCATCCAATCAGCTTGGCGCTGACCAAGATGATTGTAATTAACCGATTGCGAATAAAGCCACTGATTTAAACTTGCTAACACCTTCGACACTGACTTTTTAACCGCCCAACTTTCGGGAGTATTTAAATACTCATTTATAAAATGAGTAACCGAAAGTTGAGACGCTTGTTTCGCATTTTTTGCTGATGAACACCCATCGGCTAAACAGGCAATAACGCCTTTAGACTCTTTTTCTTGCGCTTTGGTATTAAGAGCTGCAAACGCATCTTGGTTTTCTGCTTTTAGCCCTTTAGCACTGTGCCCACCAAATGAAACGTTGAGCTCATTTTTAAGTGCTTTAGCGTGGGGTGTTTCATCAAACATAATCAATAATGCCTTACGTCACTGAAATAAGTTCAACGGTGCCGTCTTCATTTACTTCGGTAATATGCCCATCTGGTTCTTTCATAAAAAACAGCGCGCCTAAGCCAAGTAATGCACTGCCTGCAATAATGAAAAAGAAGGTTTTATAATCAACAAGTGATAATGCCGTTAAGTAAACTACTGCGCCTACATTACCGTAAGCGCCTGTCATACCTGCAATTTGCCCAGTTAAACGACGTTTAATTAGCGGTACTGCGGCAAATACAGCGCCCTCACCTGCTTGCACAAAGAACGAACATGCCATAGCTGCTACAACGGCAAGCCATAAAGGCCACGATGCGTCTACCAAGCCCATTACAAAGTAACCAACAGCAAGACCCATCGTAAGTACAATAAGTGTTATACGACGACCTAATTTATCTGAAATCCAACCACCACCAGGGCGAGATGCTAAATTCATAAACGCATACGCTGAGGCTAAAATACCTGCATACACCATATCAAGACCAAACACATCCATAAAAAACAGCGGCAACATAGATACAACCGCAAGCTCAGAACCAAAAGTTGTAAAATATAAAATATTTAAAACAGCTACTTGCTTAAATTCATAACGATGCGACTCAGGTACTGGCTCTTTAAAAATATGACCATTTACGTCAAAGGTTTTATACACTTCGTAAATATAAAGTAGAACTAAAAAAGCATACACAGCAAGTACAAAATTAGCCGAAATTAAGTTAGCACCGGTTGGCGAAAGCTTCCAAGTAAGTAATGCTAATGCGCCGTACATAGGGATTTTCATAATAAGCAGTAATACAAAGTCGCCTTTACTGGTTACTTCCATTGCGCCTACTTTTTTAGGCTTAAAGTATGTACCGCCTTTTGGCGTATCGGTTACATTTAAGTACCAAATAACACCAAATATAACGCTTAATACACCGGTTAAGCCTACTGCATAACGCCAGCCATCTTCGCCGCCAAACATTAGTGCAATAATTGGCAATAACATAGCCGCAGCTGCTGAACCAAAATTACCCCAGCCGCCATAAATACCTTCCGCTATACCCAACTCATTAGCAGGAAACCATTCACTCACCATTCGAATGCCCACAACAAAGCCAGCACCAATAAAGCCTAAAGCAAAACGCGCCAGCGCTGCTTGTTCAAATGTAGTTGCCATAGCAAACATAAAACACGGAATGCTACAGGTAATAAGTAATGCTGAATAAACAATACGCGGACCAAATTTATCGGTTAGCATACCCACAACAACGCGGGCAGGAATAGTTAACGCTACATTTAAAATGAGTAACGTTTTAACTTGTGCCATGGTGATCCCAAGCGAACCCGCAATTGCACCTAGTAAAGGGGCATGGTTAAACCATACAAAAAATGACACAAAAAAGACCATCCAACTCAGATGTAATACTTTCATTTTTCCTTTAAAGGATATTAGGTTAAACCCAGAACTCGGTTGCATGTTTATTTTCCTCGTAAACGTATTATTGTTTTATTAATGCCCCACCCTTTTATATGAGTAGCAGCCAATGTTTGTTAAATTTAAGTTAACCCGATATAGCAATTACTGAGCCACTAATTAAAAACCATAAATTTCATATAGTTAAATGCAACAGTTGTTTTTATACGTTATAGTTGCACTATATGAGTGAAGGGCTCTGGGTTGTTAGAGTGCAAATAAAAAGCGTTACTACTTGCTCTAGGATTTAACAACTTGGTATTGTTCAAAAAAAGTATGAGAAGTCTAAAAATGCAAAAATCACCGTTAACTTACCAGCAGCAACTGCGCTACTCTCGGCACATTATGCTTCCGCAGCTTGATATAGACGGACAAGAGAAAATATGGCAATCGCATGCTTTAATTATTGGTGTAGGAGGGCTTGGGTGCGCGGTAGGTCAATACTTAGCAGCATCTGGCGTTGGCACGCTTACCTTAGTTGATAACGATGAAATAGACGTAACCAACCTGCAAAGGCAAATACTGTATAAAGAAAGTGATATTGGTAGCTCAAAATGCAGTGCCGCTAAAAAACAGCTCAGCGAACTTAATAGTGAAATAGACATAAATACCATTGAGGCATTTTTTGATGAAAATACGTCTATCAATCCTCTATTTAATAACATTAATATAGTAATTGATTGCTCAGATAACCTAGCAACGCGCAATGCACTAAATAGCGCGTGTTTTAACGCTAAAGTACCGTTGGTTTCGGGCTCTGCAATACGTATGGAAGGACAAGTCGCGTGTTTTACTATGGATGGAAACAGCCATTGTTATGGTTGTTTATCGCAATTTTTTAGTGAGCAAACTCAAAGCTGCTCTGAATCCGGCGTACTCTCCCCTATTGTTGGGCTAATAGGCAGTATTCAGGCGACTGAGGCGCTAAAAATGCTTGCAGGTTTACCCAGCGGCTTAAGCGAACACTTATTGCTGGTGGATGGCTTAAGCATGGAGTTTAATCGTTTTAAAATAGCTAAAAATAGTCAATGTGCGGTGTGCAGCATTTAGTTATTCTAGATTACTGATTGTTGTATAAAGCACATCGCCCACTTTAAAGTCGTTTTTGTCCCACACTCGCCTTGAAGCCAAGCAATACAAAGTTTGCCCATCTACATTAAGTGTTAACTGCCACTTATTATTAATAAGCTCAGCCTGAGTTAATACCGACCTTAAAACATTGCTATGCGTTGTTTGCTCAGGCTTTAACGCACTAAACGACATTTGCTCACTTTCTATAATTAGCTTATTACTGCTATCTACAAGTGCAGGAAGCACAAAAAGCGGCTGCTCACTTTGCTGTAATTGCAGTTGATATAGCCCGTAGTCTTCATCAAATTTAACCACATCGTAATTAATTAAGCTTAGCGGTGTTTGCCTATCGTTTGCATAAATAGCTTTTGCAACGTGTGCACTTGCACCTTGGTTTATCACCTTGCCTTTATCAAGCTGAATAAGGGTATCGCAGCAAAATAGCAGCTCTTTTAATGAGTGACTTACTATTATAAATTTAATATTAAACTTAACTGCAAACTCGCTAAGTTTAGTGAGTGTTTTAAAACGCAATGACCAATCAAGCGCACTAAAAGGCTCATCAAGCATTATAAATTTTTGACCTGCTAACAACGTGCGCGCAAATACTACACGTTGGCGTTCGCCGCCCGATAAGCTTTGTACATCACGATTTAGTAAGTCTTGTAATTCAAGTGTTTTAACAACGTATTCTAACCTTAAGCTGGTTTGCTTATTCCCACAGTGTTTTTGTGTAAACGCTAAATTACCTGCCACATCTAAATGAGGAAACAACGGGCACGATTGCAACTGAAGCGTTATACCGCGTTTATCGCTTGGTAACTCATGCACTGGCTGATTGTTTACATAAACACTTTTTGCAGGCTCTAAACCACTAATACAGCGCAGTAATGTTGACTTACCCGAGCCAGAAGGCCCGTAAACACCGAGTACATTAAACGACTCAAGCTCAAGGTTTATATCTAAATCAAAATTATTGAGTGCTTTAAAAAGGCTTAATTTAATCATGTTATTGCTTAACCCCTACAATGCTTTTATTAAACTTAAATAACAGCACTAAACAGGCAAACGAAATAGCCAGTAAAATAAGTGAAAGCTGATGCGCCGCCGTATAATTTAACGATTCAACATGGTCATAAAGCGCAATAGACACCACCTGTGTTTGCCCCTGAATATTGCCGCCAATCATTAATACCAAACCAAACTCACCCAATGTGTGCGCAAAGCCTAAAGCAAATGCGCTACCAATACTGGGTTTTAAAAGCGGAATAATTAAATGCACAAAGCGTTTAAACGGGCTTAACCCAAGCGCAATGGCAGCTTCGTTATAGGTTTGATTAATATGCTTAAACCCAGCCACAAGAGGCTGCATTACAAAAGGCAGCGAATAAAAAAGCGAACCAATAACCACGCCCTGAAAACTAAACGCCAGCTGCGTACCCGTTAGCCAAAACCAAAACTGCCCAAAAGCGTGATCAGGCGAAAATAAAACAAGTAAGTAAAACCCTAATAACGTAGGCGGCAGCACTAAAGGCATTGCAATTAATGCCTCTAAAAATGGTTTAAATTTACCATTATAGCCAGCGAGCTTGTAAGCCACCGGAATACAAAAAACAAGAAGGAGCACTGCGGTTATAAAGGCAAGTTTTATAGTTAACCACAGCGCAGTTAAATCACTTTGAAGCATTGTTGTCCTTTATTCTGTAACCTAATTCAATTAACTGCTGCTGCGTAGCCTCTACCATTAAAAATTGCATGAGTTGCTTAGCGCTAGCGAGTTTTTTAGTCGACTTAATAATAACGCCTTGTTGAATTATATCGGGATATTGATTGGTAGGCAGCACGGTATAATCTAAATATTTTTGATCTTGCGTGTTACTGTAAGCCGCCTTTAGTGATGAAACAGCCACCAGCCCTACTCCTACATTACCACTTTCAACAAACTGAAAAGCATGCGTAATGTTATTCCCGTACACATAATTTACTGGCTTTTTAAAATGGTTATTAGCGTAGTGCTCTGAGGCACGCCCGTAAGGTGAAAAACGCGGATTAGCAATGGCTACTTTATCATTTACTTTTTCAGCTTTGGGTTGCCATAAAGCAAGCTCGCCTAAAGCGTAAGTGATTAAGCTACTTTGCTCAGCATAGCCTTCTTTAATAAGCGATTGCGGTCGAAAATCGTCAGCCGATAAAAACACATCAAATGGCGCGCCATGCACTATTTGCGAATATAAAACACCGCTAGAAGCGGCTGATATTTTCACGTCAACATTAGGTAATGGGGATTTTTTTAGTAGGGTTTGCAATACAATTTTAAAATTACTCGCTACGGCTACTTGCAGCGTTTCTTTTGCGTTTACGCTGCACGAAAGCATGCATGCTATAAGCAAAAAATAACCCAACCATGTATTGTAAAGCTTTGACATTATAAGTATTGTTTCAAAATAAAATGATTTAAGTAAGCAATATATATGAACGATGTTTGCAATGCACCCGGTTTGTTACCAATTGAAACTGCAATACAAAATATACTTAGCGTAATAACACCTGTTAAAAGCGCTGAAACCATCAAAATAATGCAAAGCGTTGATCGCATTTTAGCAAGCGATGTTAAATCAACTATAAACGTACCGGCTCATAATAACTCTGCAATGGATGGTTATGCGCTATGTATTTCAGATAAAAGCTTAACCTATACACAAGTAGGTAGCGTGTTTGCAGGGCAAGTTTTTGAAGGAATGCTAACCCCAGGGCAATGTGTAAGAATAATGACCGGCGCCGCCATTGCACCCGGCGCTAACGGCGTTGTAATGCAAGAAAACGCCTCGGTAAATGGCGATAAAATTACGTTTACAGCACAACCAGAACTAAATGAAAACGTGCGTTTTTCCGGCGAAGATATTGCAATAGACGATGTTATTTTAAAAGCAGGCGATAAATTAAAAGCCGTTGATGTGGGACTACTTGCATCTTTGGGCATTGCTAATATAGACGTAATCAGAACCCTAAAAATAGCCGTACTTTCTACAGGCGATGAGCTAATTGAACCTGGTCAGCCTCTTAAGCAAGGCGCTATTTTTGAAAGCAACCGCGCTGTTATTATTAGTGCGCTGCAACAAAAAAATATAGACGTGATTGATTTAGGAATTATTCCTGATGACAAAGAACTCATCA
This sequence comes from Pseudoalteromonas sp. SWXJZ10B, assembly GCF_015864475.1. NCBI lineage: Bacteria > Pseudomonadati > Pseudomonadota > Gammaproteobacteria > Alteromonadales > Pseudoalteromonadaceae > Pseudoalteromonas > Pseudoalteromonas sp. SWXJZ10B. The sequence continues at coordinate 137,075 of NZ_JADYXD010000004.1, read as the reverse complement.
CAAATGCATTTTTAAAAGCGAACGAACTTGCCGATGCAGTAATAAGCTCAGGCGGTGTATCGGTTGGTGAAGCCGACTTTACTAAAGAAGTACTCAACGAAATTGGCGAAATTCACTTTTGGAAAATAGCCATGAAACCTGGCAAACCTTTTGCCTTTGGTAAACTAAGTAACAGTTACTTTTTTGGCTTGCCAGGTAACCCTGTGTCGGCTGCTGTTACGTTTAATCAGTTAGTAGAGCCTGCACTGCAAAAGCTGTCGGGGCTTGGTGAAGTAAACCCTAAAATGCGCTTTAACGCTGTTACTACATCCGTTATTAAAAAGCGCCCAGGAAGAGCTGATTTTCAACGCGGGACTGCAACAATTAACGAGCAAGGTGACTTAGTGGTTGCCCCGTTTAATAAACAGGGCTCGGGTGTACTTTCGTCGCTTAGTAAAGCTAACTGCTTAATTGTAGTGCCAGCACAAAGCGGCAATATCGAAAAAGGCGCAACAGTAAGTATTGAGTTGCTATAAAGCCTAAAATGCTACAGCTAACTGTATAATTTAGCTGTAGCGCTATGTAGACCTTAAAATATTTTTATATTTAATGTTTGAATTAAACAATTTAACTTTTCGCTACGCCCTACAAACTCTTCTTTGCTCAATCTATTAACACACTTTAGCGCATTTTTAGTCGCAAAGTATCTATCATAACTTAGGCTTCTTTCGCATTTAACACTATACGTTGAGGGCCAAGAGCCACCAGCACCTGTTGCTACTCCAACAACATTACATGTAGCATCTATATACTGCTCCCATGCTGATATTTGCGCTTTAACTGCATCAACTTGGTAATCATCAGTTAGTTGCGCGTAAATTTCATCCATCATTTTACTGATTTTAGTTTTGTATCTATTACCCTCTAAATTATAAATATTCCCAGTGTGCATTGCACCGCCTTCTGGCCAACCATCAGCGCTTTGTGCAAATGCGCCAAATGATGAAATAGCAAAAGCAAACCCAATAATAATTTTATTCATTTTAAATCCTTTTAATAATTAGACCAGGTACCTGTAAAAAACGCCTATAAAAAATGCCGCTAAGCTTAGCTGAGCGGCATTATATTATTCAATAAGCTTTTAAAGAGGTCTATTTAAAAACCAAATATTTTTAAATCAAAAAACTTAGTCGCCACTGTATTTATAAATATCACAGCTAGAATGACAGGAATAAACGTTGAAAGTGAAAAGTTAACGTACTTTTCCATCAAGCTTCCCGCATAATTAGGCGAACCTAAGCTTAGCTCTTGTGTTAAGCGTGCTTTTTTCCAGCGGTACATTACAAACAAACACACCATTAAGCCATTAAGCGGTAAAATTGTGTCGTAAAATACATCAACAATAATATCAAAAAAGCTCTTATTAACGCCGCCATAACTGGTGAACGAAGTAAGGCTGTCAATCATACCAAACGACATTGTACATAAAATAGTAAGTACACCGGTTGAAAGTGTAAGGATGCCCAATGCTTTTTTACGGCTAATACCTTTACGGTCACTTAGTGTTGCTGTCGGTACTTCTACTATTGAAACAAGTGAAGTAATCGCTGCAAAAAATACTAATAAGAAGAATGAGAACGCAACAATAGACGCACCTACATAACCAATATCATTTTGCAGTGCTAATAATATTTTAGGTAGGTATACAAAAATCATTGATACAGACGAGTCAGAAAGTGCTGATGGGTCTGTGTTTGGATCAAAGCTAAATATAGCGGGCAACACCATTAGGCCCGCTACAAACGCAACGAGTGAGTCTGTAATAGCGACCATTTTCGCGCTACTTACAATGTCATCCTTTTTAGAAATATACGACGCGTAAGTCATTAATATACCCATACCCAGCGATAGCGAGAAAAACGCTTGGCTTAATGCGCCATTAAGTACACTTGCACTCATCTTAGAAAAATCAGGAATAATGTAGTATTTAACACCGGCCATTGCGTTATCAAGCGTTAATACATAAGTAACTAAAGCAAGTAGCATGAAAAGTAAGGCTGGCATTAAAAATTTAGCGGCTTTTTCTATGCCTTGTTTAACACCCCCTAATAAAATTAAGTTAACAATAATAACCACAACGGCCATATAACCAAACACAGTGTAACTATTAATAAAAACACCAAAGTGGCCAGGATCTGCAAGTAAATCTAAATTACCGAGGCCTGTTTGCGTTAAGTAACCAAAAATCCAAACCGTAATTACCATATAAAACACAGCAATCATAAATGGTGTAAGCACCGCTAAAAAACCTGCTAGCTTCCATTTTTTATCGTTATTAGATAATAGCTTGTACGAACCAAGTGGATCTTTTTGAGCGTTACGACCCATTGCCATTTCAGCCATCATGACTGGTAAACAAATGAACACGACAAATAAAGCGTAAATTAATAAGAATGCGCCACCACCATTTTTGGTAGCAGAAACCGGAAAACCAACTAAATTACCAATACCAACAGCCGAACCTGCCGCTGCCATTATGAATCCGAGACGGGAACTAAATCGTTCTCTATTTTCGCTCATGCATAAAACCTTTTTATTATTTTGTATATTTCAGCGACTCTACCAGTGTTACACAGATATTTTCAAGCAATTACAGCTTAAAAATAAAATCGAAGTGTAAACCTGTGTAAATACGCTTTTAATTCACCAATTTTCAACGCTGTGGTAGTATTGCGTTAATCAAATTTAACAATTTTTATGAGATTCCTTATGTTGTACATGATTCACTCAACAGACGTTGAAAACAGCTTAGAGCTTAGAAAAGCAGCACGCCCGGCACATTTAGCACGCCTTAGTGAGCTTGATTCACAAAACCGTTTATTAACTGCGGGTCCGTTTCCGGCAGTCGATAGTGAAGATCCTCAAGAAGCAGGTTTTACCGGTTCATTAGTTGTTGCTGAGTTTGAGTCAATAGAAGCAGCTCGAGAGTGGGCAGCAGCTGACCCTTACGTTGCCGCTGGCATCTATGAAAATACAATTGTTAAACCTTTCAAAAAAGTGTTCCCTGCTTAAAAGTGTATTAAACCCTAAGAGCGTGTGTTGCACTGTAATTCAGGGTTTGTTCACAAGATTTTAATTAAAATTACTGAGATAAAAGCGAATTTAGCGTTTTTACTTGAATTTTAGTAACTTAGTTAATTAAACTAAGTGGGTCTGGTCTAGGAGTTTTCCATTATGCGCGTATTATTAAGCCTCGGTTTTATTGCTTGTGTTAGCTTAGCTAACTTTGCTCAAGCAGCGACGGCCACCCAAGCATCTCATGCTGAGGTGGACAAAAAGAAAGCCGTAATACTTGCAAAGAAAACAATAGGCGGTAAGACCTTAAAAATTACCGAAAAAACAGATTTTTATACCGTACGAATACTCAAATCTGACGGCCACGTCGTTGATTTACATATAAATAAAAAAACCGGCGAAGTGAAAAAGGATTAACAAATGCGAATTTTAGTTATTGAAGACGATTTACATTTAGCAGATAACCTACGTAATGCTTTAGAAAAAGAACGTTACAGCGTGGATTTATGTCACGATGGTGAAGCAGGTCTTTTCCACATTACAGAATACCCGCTTGATATGGCCGTAGTTGATTTAGGTTTACCTAAAATAGACGGTATTGAGCTAATCAATAAAGCACGAGCACAAGGCATTACTATCCCTATTTTAATATTAACAGCGCGCGATCGCTGGCAGGATAAAGTAGAAGGTTTAGATGCAGGTGCAGATGACTACCTTACAAAACCATTTCATGTTGAAGAACTTATTGCACGTTGTAATGCATTAATTCGTCGCAGTGCTGGTAAAGCAAATCCAGAAATGACTGCGGGTCCAATTAAAATTCATACACGTTCACAACAAGTATGGGTTGATGATAAAGAACTTAGCCTTACAGCTTACGAATATAAAGTACTTGAATACTTAATGGTAAATCCGCAAAAAGTAATTTCTAAATCAGAACTTACTGAGCATATTTACGACCAAGATTTTGACCTTGATTCAAACGTAATTGAGGTATTTGTACTACGTTTGCGTAAAAAGCTTGATCCAGAAGGCGTACTAAACCCAGTAGAGACACTACGTGGGCGTGGTTACAGGCTTAAAAGCCAGTGGTAATACCGCAAATATCGTTAAAAATAAGGCAAGGATTTATCCTTGTCTTTGTTTTATTAGTCGCACTCCCTATCTTATTTTATTCAATTGGCAAAGCGTATTACGCTTCACTTGTTGATGCGACAGAAAAAACCCTCGAGGCACAGCTCTACTCGCTAATATCTGAAGTCGACTTTACTGAGCATGGTATTATTATGCCCAGCACTATTTTAGCGCCTGAGTTAAACAGATTAAATTCAGACACCTACGCAATGATTTACCGCGATGATGACCCTGTTTGGAACTCAGAATCGGCTGTAAATTTAAACTATGTACCAGAGCAAATAGAAACCAAAGCCGGTGCCGCCGACTTCAGGCGCGTGGAGTATAATAATACCGCGTACTGGCAACTTAGCCTGACTGTAATTTTAAACAACATAGATCAATCAGAACAAGCTCGCTTTATATTAGTCAAACGTAACGACGCTCTACTTCGTATAATGGATGGCTTTAAGCAAACCCTTGTAGATTGGATGTTTATCATGGGGATTGCAATTGCAGGCCTAATGGCGATTGGTTTCATTTGGAGCGCTCGCCCACTCCAACGACTCGATAAAGAGATAAAAGCGATTGAATCGGGTGATATTCAAGAAATTAAAGGCCTCTACCCTGTAGAGCTGCAAACAATAAAAGCAGACCTAAACTTGCTACTTGAGTCGCAACAGCGCCAAAAAGAGCGCTACAGAGCCTCATTAAGCGACCTTGCTCATGCACTTAAAACACCGCTTGCAGTACTAAAATCAAGTCCATTGGCAAACGATGCCGATGCACAAGAACAACTCGACCGAATTAATGTGATGATCGAGCACCAATTAAAGCGTGCTGCAACCGGTGCATCAGACACGTGGAAAAAGCAAACACCTATTAAGCCTGTACTTGATTCAATACTCAGTGCTATGGCAAAAGTATACCGTGATAAAGATATTATTTTTACCTGCACCGTAACCGAAAAAGATTACTTTCTAGGTGACCAAACAGATTTAATGGAATTACTCGGTAACTTGATTGATAACGCCTGTAAAGCGTGTCGCTCGCAAGTAGAAATACAAGTAATCCAAAGTAAAACTCTGTGTATTGGAATTAGCGATGATGGCCCTGGTGTGCCAGAGGATAAACGTGAATCTTTACTTACACGTGGTACTCGCCTCGATACATACGAAAGCGGACACGGCGTAGGCATGGCGATTGTATCTGATTTAGTTAAGTCGTATAACGGGACACTTACCATTACCGATGCTGATAACTTAGCCGGCGCTCAATTTATCTTAGAGTTTAATTACAATGACAAAAAGTAACTATTTATTAAAACTTACTGCCATTGTGCTATTAACTACAAGCCAGTACAGCTTTGCAGATGAGGCATGTACTTTAGCCGCTAAAGCAACAACCGATGAAGCTAAGCGGTATATTCAATGCCTAGATAGCCAGATTGATAAAGCAAAGCAAGCACAAGGCAGTTGGATACAAAAGCGCAAATATGAGCTAACTAAATCACAAGAAAGCACAGGCAATACGCAAGTATTACCGTTATTTATGCGCAGCATTAAAAATAACGAAAAGTACCTTGAGAGTGCCTGCCAATGGCGTTACTTAATAAAACTTCCTAATGCGACAACAGCAGCCATTAGCTATAAACTCTGTGAAATTGAGCTTATAAATCAATTTACAGAATCACTAAAACACCCATTTTAACGTAACTTAAAGCACACTAAACTAGTTACGTTTATCTACTCGTTCCCTTTAGCCTACTTGACAATTTATTCATATCAAAACAAACTACCTACTAGTAGATTGCTAAATAGCTAATAGGTAAACAAATGACTAAACCAGTAATAATTATAGGTGGCGGACTGGCCGGCTTATACAGTGCGTATAAATTACAACTGCTTAATATTGAGTACTTATTACTGGAAGCCAAATCGCAATTAGGCGGCCGAATTTTTGCTGCGCAATCACCAATAAATAACGATGTTAGTTTTGATTTGGGTCCTACGTGGATATTTCCCCACCAACCAAAAATTCAAGCTTTAGTAAAGTCACTCCGCTTAAGTATATTTGAGCAATACAACAAAGGTGATGTGTTATATCAAGCGCCTAATTCCAAGCAACCTCAACAAATTGCAGGTGCTGGAGATATGCAACTATTTAGACTCAAACACGGCATGAATACTTTAATAACAGCCTTATACGAGCAACTTAATCCTGATTCAGTGTTATTAGAACACAATGTCACTGAGCTTAAAGAAGGTGATAATAACTGGCAAATTACGGTTAATCACTTAGGTAACATAAAGCAATTTACTACTGAAAAACTAATTTCAGCAATTCCTGCTCGTATGGTTACAACACACTTAACACCTGAACTATGGGCTACTCCAACGCTCATAAACCGCCTTAGTAGTGTACCTACATGGATGGCAGGACAAGCCAAATTTATAGCTACTTTTGAACATGCATTTTGGCGTGATAAAAACTTATCAGGACAATGCTTTAGTCGCGTAGGCCCTATGGTCGAAATTCACGATGCCAGTGCTGAAGATGGCAATTACGCCGCATTATTTGGCTTTATAGGTGTGCCCTACTTATCACGAAACCAAGTAACTAAAGAGCAATTAATTCAAGCCTGTGCCCAGCAGCTTAGCTACTTTTATGGTAAAGATGCTGAAAAGGCAACGGGGTATTTTATTAAAGACTGGGCAGACGATAAGTTTGTAGCTAATAGAGACGATCAAACTCAGCCTTCGCAGCACCCAGAATTTGATTTTTCAGGCTTAGATGAGCAATTAAATAACTTGAACATTCATTTTGTAGCGAGTGAGTTTGCAAAACAAGAAGCTGGATATTTAGAAGGCGCAATAAACGCGGTGGATGACGCTATTAAATTGTTTGTTAATTAATAGCCCTGTATTTACTGATAACTTAACCATCAAGGGCTTTAATTTTACAGCCCTTGATGGTTATAAATGTTAGTTATTTTTAGCAACGTCTTCGCCACTGCCTAGTAGAGTGGCAACCCACTTACCTTCAGCACTGGCTTCTAAGCCTATTTTTACAATCATAGTTAATGGCACAGATAAAAGCATACCCACAGTACCTAATAACCAGCCCCAAAATATTAATGATAAAAATACCACTAATGTTGAAAGGCCCAGCCCTTTGCCCAAAAACTTAGGCTCTACAATATTGCCCATTACCGTATTTATTGTTAAATAACCTGCAGCAACCAATCCCGCAATTAACGGACCTTGAGTAATAAGCGCAAGTAATACAGCCGGTACAGCCGCAATAATTGACCCAATATTAGGAATGTAATTGAACATAAATGCCAATACCCCCCACAACACAAAGTAGTCAACGTCTAAAATCCATAAGTAAAACGCAGCAATAATACCCGTACCTAAACTTACTAGCGTTTTAATTGCCAGATATGAATTAATAGACTCTAAAAAGCGGTCAATTTGCTTCATTTTGCTATCGGGATCTTCAAGTGCCATGTGTATTTTTTTGCTCAGCATTGGCCCTTCAAACAACATAAAAACAACGGTTAAAATAATTAAAAACATGTTTGCCATTACGCCACCTAAACCGGTGAGCATATTAGTGGCTACATCAACCATTTTACCTGGGTCGAACATATTGATTAACTGTTCTTTATTAATCAGTATGTTGTATTGAGATGCTAAATCTACAAGCCATACAAATTCTTCTTTGAGTTGTGTTTTATACTCAGGAAGTTGCTGCGAAAAATCGTTTATTGATTGCCCTACAAGCCCGCCAAGGCTTACACCTAAGCCAACTATAATAAGCACTACCAACATAACAGCAATGCCTTTAGGAATTCGGTAGCGCGCAAAAAACTTGATAAGCGGATTACAAATAATGGCAATAAACGCCGCCAAAATAAACGGAATAATAATTACACTTGCCGCTTTTATCCCCGCGAGTACGACCACTAAGGAAGCAAAAACTATTAAGCTTTTATTTACTCCAGTTAAACTTGCCAATTTATTAATCCTTTTATTAATGATATGGCTTTAGTGTAAGGCAAAAGGTAATTAAATGAAATAATTACGAAGTGATCATAAAAGCCTGTTTTACGTATAAATTTGCAAAGCTGTTTGCTAGCGAGTATGTTTTTTAATCACTTGCTACTATTTTATTGTAAGGATTAATAATGCATATATTTGTTACTGGCGCGACGGGATTAATTGGTAAGCACTTATGCCCTTTTTTACTTCATCATAATACTGTTACTGTGCTTAGCCGAAATCCAACTAAAGCAAACGTATTATTGGGCCATAAAGTTAAAGCCGTAAGCAATGTCAATGCAGTAGATTTTAACACTGTTGATATTGTTATTAATTTAGCTGGCGAACCTATTGTAAATAAACGCTGGAGCGACAAACAAAAACAAATAATACGCGACAGCCGTATTGGTGTTACACAACAAATTAGTGAAGCTATTAAAGCTTGTAGCACTGCCCCGCATACTTATATATCTGGAAGCGCCGTTGGGTTTTATGGTCGACAAAATAGTAACCCTATTGATGAAACTTTTGAAAACCCACACGACGAATTTAGCCACCAGCTTTGTAAAGACTGGGAAAATGCAGCGCTACTCGCGCAATCAGAACACACCAGAGTGTGCCTTTTGCGCACGGGTATTGTTTTAGCTAAAAAAGGTGGAGCATTAAGTAAAATGCTCCCTGCCTTTAAATTGTGTTTAGGCGGCCCAATTGGTAATGGCGAGCAAGGAATGTCGTGGATACACATCGACGATATGATTCAGCTAATACTCTTCATTATTAAGCATCCAGAAATATCTGGCCCTGTTAACGCAACTGCGCCAAATCCTGTAAGCAATGCTCAATTTGGTAAAAGCTTAGGCGAGGCGTTATCGCGACCTGCATTTATCACTATGCCCACTGCAGTACTTAAACTATTAATGGGTGAAATGTCAGACTTACTAACAACGGGACAATTTGTAGTCCCTAAAAAGGCACTCGTTTATAATTATCGTTTTCATCATCCTGATATTAAATCAGCTTTAGAGAGTTTGGTTTAGCGGGCGTTAATAATTCTTGAGGTAAAATATAAAAATTGAAAAAGCAATCCTTTTAACTGAATTGACCTTTTCTTATTAATACATAATAATTACAACAGTTAGTTAAATATATATTTCATCATTTTATAATAAAGAGAATAAATCATGTTTCATTTGCCTACTGTGATCTTCTTCTCTTTTATCCTTAACTTGTTCATAAGCTTATTTTTTCTCTCAATTTATAAATATAAAAAACAAACATCTTTTTTATTATTTGGTTTAGCCTGTGCCACATTTGCATTAGCCGAAATACTGGCATGTTTGCGCTTATTCATAGACTTTCCTTTAATAACCCACTATTTAGCTAGTGTTTCAATGATTACTAGCCCACTTTTAATTATTGTTGGACTATATAAATACAAAAACGTACAAAATATTAGCTTAATGCCTCTTTACTGCATATTTGGTTTTTCTAGCTTATTGTTATTGGCAATTTATCCTTTCGGTGCAGCAAAAATGCTAATGAGTTTAGTAATTTCCGGATTATTTATTTACACAGCGTATTTAATCAAAAGCATGAGCTTTGTTGCTAAAGCCCAGAAAAAGGCGTTAATTACCTGCTTTTTAGTGCACAGTGGAGTTATGTTTTTAAATGCTATATTTCTATCAATACCGGTACTTAGTTCGAGTATTCAAGATGTAGCAACCCCTTTGCAAATTGTGCTTATTAGTCATTTACTATTAGCCACACTGAGTGCTCTTATACTGCCATTTTTGTTATTTTCTAATAGTGAATATACGCTATCGAACCTTGCCAATACCGACTCTCTTACACAGTTATTTAATCGCAGAGGTTTCTTTAATAACGCCAAAGCAGTCCTTAAACAACCTAATAACAATGATATAAATGTATCTATAATTATTCTAGATATTGACTTTTTTAAGCATGTAAACGATAAGTACGGCCACGACACGGGCGATCAAGCAATTAAATGGATTGCGCAGCACATAAAAGAGCAATTTATTGATGAGGGTATTTGCGCCAGAATAGGCGGTGAAGAATTTGCAATATTACTACCAGACTATTCCCTACGAGCAGCTAAAGAATATGCAGAGCACTTACGTGAAAATATTTCTAAGCATCCGTTTTATTATCAAAACGCGCATATAAAACTATCTGTGAGCGCGGGAGTGAGTCACTCTGTAAATGGTAAAATGAGTGTAAAAGACTTACTGTCGTTGGCTGATAAACGCCTTTATCTTGCTAAAGAAACCGGCAGAGATAAAGTAGTTAGCTTTGACGAAAAAAACCTCTTAATGCAGTGCTAATTATTTTACAAGCTATTATAAAAAAGGTTCCTCCTATAAAAACGTGGTAACTCTTTGTATTTATAGCGACTTGCTCCTATTTAGTTATATCAATTAGCTCAAGTATTTATGCAGGTTAGTATTAATCCTCTACATAAAAAAAGCCCTTCATTCGAAGGGCTTTGGTATACACACAATAGAGTTAATAAACTACTTACAAGACAGTGTAGCTTCGCCTGCCTTATTTGGCACAAACTGAATATTAGCCACAGAAATTGACGCTTTACCATTGCTGCGTAAGCTAAATGGGCTTGTTAGGTTTGCAAAATTAACACCCTTATCAGCAAAACAACCTAAATCGATTGATACTGACTGCCATTTATTCTCAATGGTTTTATCCACTACGTTTGCTAAATCAATGCTTGCACCACATTCACCCGAGCAAGTCATAGCAAGTGCTATATCGCTCGTTAGTGCTTCGTTTAATTTAATATCAAAGCTAATCACACTATCGGCTTCAACGTAAGCAATGGTATCTTCTGCAAAGCTTGTTACTATTTCAGCACTGGCTTTTTCTGCACCGCTAAAGTTAAATTGGCGCGCGTCTTCTTGTACTATTTTGTCCTCAGTTCGGTATTTAATTGCACCAAATTCATGTGTACTACTCGATACATCTAAAAGCTCATCGCCCGATTTTAACAATAAGCGCCATGGCGCTACAGGTGCACCAACAAGTATATCCATACTCGTAAGCCCTGAGTTATCAAGTTTAGAGTCTTCATCAAGGTCGTCAGCTAGCACGTTTTTATCGCCGTACGTTAAACCAAAACCATAAGGAAGTAATGGGTCGTAATTTTCATCGCCTTTATTAACCGCAGTTTGTACCGCTGATTTAGGCCAAGAAAACGATAATTTACCTTTAAAGTTGTTTTGAATGGTGCCGTCTGCCGCTTTTAATAAAACATCAGCAATACCTGCGCCTTCTGTACCTGGCAACCATGCAGCTACAAACGCGTCAGATGCGTTAAGTTCACTGTTCACCCACATAGGTCGACCTGATATAAACACCGATACAACAGGAATACCTTGCTCTTTTAGCGAGTTTAAAAGTGCTAATGACTTTTTATTTCCGCGCTCAAACTCTAGGTTATCTTTATCGCCGTGCCCTTCTGCGTAAGGTTCTTCACCAAATATAACAATAGCAACATCAGGACGCTGTTCAAACGTACCATCAGCACTTAAAGTAACACTTCCACCTGCTGCAGATATTTGTTCTTCAAGCCCTTTGTAAATTGACGTTGCTCCAGGGAAATCAGCATTTTTATTATTAGTCCCCTGCCACGTAATACTCCAACCACCCGACTGTTTACCTATATTATCAGCACCATCACCTGCAACAAGTACGCGTTGATTAGCTTCGATAGGTAATAGGTTATTTTTATTTTTAAGTAATACAAGCGATTCGCGCACAGCTTGACGTGCGACTTCGCGATGCTTTTGCGCGCCAATAAGTTCTGTTTTTCCAGAGTAAAGACGCTTAGCCGGGCTTGGTTTATCAAATAAACCAGCGCGAAGTTTTACGCGTAATATTCTGCTCACTGCGTCATCAATACGCGACATACTAATTTCGCCTGACTTAACTTGCGCAATTGTGTTGTTATAAAGAGGCTTCCAGGCACCTGTTGGGACCATGAAAATATCAAGGCCAGCATTAACGGCTTGTGCACAACTTTCGTTAGTACAGCCTTCAATTTGCCCATGGCCATTCCAATCGCCTACTACGAATCCATCAAAACCCATTCGTGTTTTTAATACATCAGTAAGTAAATATTTATTGCCGTGATTTTTAACGCCATTCCAGCTATTGAACGATGCCATAACCGATTGGCTACCTGCAGACAAGCCACCTACATAACCTTGGGCATGAATATCAAATAGCGACTGTTCGCTATCTATATTATTTCCCTGATCATCCCCATCAACCGTGCCACCGTCGCCAATAAAGTGTTTAACGGTACTAATTACACGCTTGTCACTTAAAAAGTCGCCATCGGCTTTACCTTGTAAGCCATTTACTATGGCTGCTGAGTAATCGTGAACAATCTTTGGATCTTCTGAATAGCCTTCGTACGTTCTGCCCCATCGGTCGTCTCGTACTACTGCTACAGTGGGTGCAAATACCCAATCTATCCCCGTAGCCATTACTTCTACTGCGGTAATAGACGCTATTTGCTCTATTAAATCTGGGTTATTAGCCGCGCCTAAACCAATGTTATGTGGAAAAAGCGTCGCGCCAATTACGTTATTATGACCATGTACTGCATCGGTGCCCCACATAGTTGGGATACTACTGCCATCAACTGAGTCATCGACAGAAGCTTGATAAAAGCTCTCTGCTAAGGCCACCCAGTCCATTGGTGTTGCATGTTTGTCGCCATTAGGGAATGCACCACCGCCATTAAGATATGAACCAAAGCCATATTTACGCATGTCTTCAACAGTAATATCACGAATTTCTGGTTGAATCATTTGAGCAACCTTTTGCTCAAGTGTCATGGCTTTTAAATAGTTAACTATTTTAGCTTCAATATCGGCGTCTTTTTTAACAGCAATATTAAGTTTTGGCCAAATTTGCGCTGTTTTAGATAACGTTTCATTACTTTCAACCGATGTTACTGCGTCGTTTGAACAAGCCGATAAAGTACCTACTGATGCAATTAATGTTGCTAAGGCTATTTTATTAAGTGTAAAAGGGGTTTTCATTATAGAGTCTCCTGCGCTTGAACTGGTTTACTACCGCTTAAACCATAGAACACGATAAATATGTAACATAAAATAGGTAAAACATACGAAAGTTGAACACCCACACTATCAGCAAGTGCACCTTGTAAAAGTGGCACTATTGCACCACCCACAATCGCCAAACACAAAATACCAGAGCCTTGAGCTGTATGCTTACCAAGCCCATTTAACGCTAAACTAAAAATAGTGGGGAACATAATAGAATTGAATAAACCAACCAATAGTATTGACCACATTGCTAATTGACCCGACGTGCTCATGGCAATAACGACTAAAATAATAGCCATGGTTGCGTTAAAGCCAAGTACTTTACCAGCGGGTAATTTTTGCATTACAGCAGCACCAATAAAACGCCCAACCATAGCACCACCAAAATAATAAGTGATGTAATGAGCTGCAGCATGCTCTTTTAGTCCTGCAATATGTTCTTGCGCTAAAAAGCTTACTAAAAAGCTACCAATTGCCACTTCTGCGCCAACATACATAAATATACCCACAGCACCTAATGTTAGGTGACGGTATTGCCATGCACTGCCCTCAATAGTGTCTGAGTTTTTAGCCGCTTCTTTTTGTTCACTCATAATGTCTGGCAATTTAAGCCATGCAAAAATACCGGCTAGTAAAATAAGCATTGCAGCTAAAAGGAGGTAAGGAAGTTGTACTGATTCTGCATTTTGTGCCGGTGTTAAAAAGGCATCTGACGCTGAGTCCAGAATTAACAGAGCACCAAATGATGGTGCAACCGTAGTACCTAACGCGTTAAAAGCTTGAGTAAGCGTTAAACGAGACGACGCTGTTTTTGCTGAACCCAACAAACTTACATAAGGATTTGCAGATACTTGTAATAACGTTATGCCACTGGCAAGTACAAATAAAGCGAATAAAAATACAGGATAACTATGTAAAGACGCTGCTGGGTAAAATAAGACACACCCTACTGCCGCAATTAAAAGCCCAACCACGATTCCTTTTTTATAACCAAGCTTTTTAACAATGTGTCCACTAGGGAGTGACATTAAAAAGTAAGCGCCAAAAAAGCAAAACTGCACAAGCATTGCTTGTACATACGTTAAATCGAAAACCGCTTTTAAATGCGGAATCAAAATATCATTTAAGCAGGTAATAAAACCCCACATAAAAAATAGTGAAGTTAAAGATGTAAGTGCAAAACCATAGTTTTTATCTTGGTGGTTTTGCGACTGTGTGTGTGATGTCAGTGGTGCTGAACTAGCCATGTGCTCTCCGCAATTTATTATTATAAATTGATCTTCAGTAAGTAATTAATACAAACCCCGCTAAGGCGCAGTATTTAAGAGTTGACCTGAAGATTAATTAACATTAATCTAAAAATGTAAGCGCTTTCACGGCTAATTAAATACGAACATGTTACATATTTCAACAACTTTTATTTTTAATAATGTTTTGTACCCGCTGAAAGTCAGTAAAAATAAGCGCTAAGCGTGCAATTAAGTTCTCAAAAAGGTTTGTAACCAATGACAAAAATATCATTACCATTTAATTCACCTCTATTAACAAAAGACTTTGTTTATGGTGTAGCTACAGCATCATTTCAGATAGAGGGCGGATATGAGCATCGCTTACCGTGTATTTGGGATACCTTTTGTAGTACTGCAGGTAAAATTGCTGACAATTCACATGGTCATATTGCCTGCGATCATTACAACAATTGGCAACAAGACATAGATTTAATAGAGTCTCTAGGTGTTGATGCTTACAGGCTTTCTATTTCATGGCCTCGCGTGATGACTCAAGACGGAAAGTTAAATCCCGTAGGCGTTAAGTTTTATACTGATATTTTAGATGAACTAAAACGAAAAAATATAAAAGCCTTTGTTACTTTGTACCACTGGGATTTACCGCAACACCTTGAAGATGAAGGCGGCTGGCTCAACAGAAAAACTGCTTATGCATTTGAGCAATACGTAGAACTAATTACTAACGCATTTGGAACACGAGTGTATTCTTACGCTACATTAAACGAACCCTTTTGCAGCGCGTTTTTGGGTTACGAAATTGGCATACATGCCCCAGGCTTAGTCGGCAAGCAGTATGGTAAAAAAGCAGCTCATCACTTATTACTCGCTCATGGTCTGGCCATGAACGTGCTAAATAAAACATCGCCTAATACTCAAAACGGCATTGTGCTTAACTTTACACCCGCATATCCACTTACCGATAATCAACAAGACATAGATAGTGCCAAATACGCTGATGACTACTTAAATCAGTGGTACATGAAACCAATAATGGATGGCAAGTACCCGGATATAATAAACCAATTACCAAGCGGTCATTTACCAGACATACACCCTGGTGATATGGAATTAATTTCTCAGCCAATTGATTACTTAGGCATTAACTTTTATACCCGCCAAGTTTATAAGGCGCATCCTACTGACATTTATGAACCCATTGCACCAACGGGTCCGTTGACTGATATGGGATGGGAAATTTATCCGCAATCTTTCACAGACCTGCTCGTATCGCTTAATAAAACATACACCCTACCGCCTATTTATATAACCGAAAATGGCGCAGCCATGCCCGATACATATAATAATGGTGAAGTTAACGACTTAGATCGTTTAAATTACTATAATGATCACTTAAATGCGGTTCATAATGCGATTGAACAAGGTGTTGTTATAGATGGCTACTTTGCTTGGAGCTTAATGGATAACTTTGAGTGGGCAGAAGGTTATTTAAAACGTTTTGGTATTGTGTATGTAGATTATAAGACGCAGCAACGCACCATTAAAAATAGTGGCTTAGCTTATAAAGAACTCATCTCTAAAAGATAAGAGTATACCCACAACTAAAAACAAGTATAAAGCGGGATAAACAATCATGGTCAGTGTAAAAGAAAAAATAGCGTATGGCTTAGGCGACACCGCCAGTAATATTATTTTTCAAACAGTTATGATGTTTTTAATGCTGTACTACACAGACGTAGTGGGTTTATCGCCTGCTGTTGTAGGTACTATGTTTTTAGCAGTGCGTATTTTTGATGCCGTAACCGACCCGTTAATGGGCAACCTTGCTGACAAAACACATACGCGCTGGGGGCACTTTCGCCCCTATTTACTGTGGCTTGCCCTTCCCTTTGCCATTATTAGTATTTTAGCGTTCACTACACCCGATTTAGAAGGCACCGATAAAATAATTTATGCCTTTACTACTTACACTCTGCTTATGGTTGTCTACACCGCTATTAATATTCCGTATTGTGCTTTAGGTGGCGTACTTACAAGCGACGCAAAAGAGCGCGTAACCATTCAGTCTTATCGGTTTGTATTTGGTATGTTAGGTGGTGTTATTGTAGCGGGTTGCACTATGCCAATGGTTGAGTATTTTGGCCAAGGCGATGCAGCCAAGGGCTATCAATACACAATGACAGCAATGAGTATTTTAGGCCTTGTACTGTTTTTACTTTGTTTTTTAGGTACAAAAGAGCGTATACAACAGCCTAAAGAGCAAAACATTCCTTTTGCCCAAAGTGTTAAAGCATTAATTAAAAACGATCAATGGCGAACACTTTGCTTAGCTGCATTCTTTTTACTTACCGGGCAAGTATTAAGGCTTACGCTTGCTGTTTACTACGTAAAGTACTATTTAGGTCGAGACGATTTAATCACTTTATTTATGACGCTAGGTGTTGCAGCCAGCATGGTAGGTTGTGCTTTAGCTCAACCACTTGCAAAGCGCTTTTGTAAAATAAAGGCCTACATAAGCTTACAAGTTATTGCCGCCGCTATTTGTGGTTTTAGTTACTTTATTAGTAAAGATCAATTAGTACTCGCATTTACTGCCTTTATTTTATGGAAATTCTTTTTAGATATGGCAACCCCGTTGTTGTGGGCAAAAATGGCCGACACCATAGATTACGGGCATGAAAAAACAGGTGTACGCATTACGGGTTTGGTTTATTCAGGCGTTATATTTTTTATTAAGATGGGCGTGGCTGTAGGCGGCGCAATTGCAGGCTGGTTGTTATCTTTTTACAGTTATCAGGCCGATGCAGTACAAACTCTTGATACCCAACACGGTATTTTACTGTCATTCACTGTACTACCTGCTTTTGGCTCATTATTTGTTGCCTACATAATGAAAAAATATACACTGACTAATCAGGTTGTTGAAAATATTCAATCTAAACTAACAGCTAGTTAAGATATATACTCTAAGGTATTATTTAGCCGAAGTAGTTAAGGATAAGCGAGTGAACAAATAACATGGCAACAATTTATCAAGTCTCAGAGCTTGCGGGCGTATCGTTAGCCACCGTTTCTCGCGTGATGAACAAAAATACCCGTGTAAGCGATAAAACTAAACAAAAAGTGCTTGATGCTATGGCGCAGCTTGGCTACAAGCCTAATTCAATAGCGCAATCTTTAGCCTCTAACTGTACTAACAGTGTCGGTATTTTAGTGTCTGAGTTACATGGTCCTTTCTTTGCCCAAATGATGGCAGGTATTGAGTCAGAGCTTCGTGCTGCGGGTAAACACGTTATTATTACCACCGGACACAGTGAAGAAGACAAAGAACAAGAAGGCATTGAGTTTTTAATTAGCAGACGCTGCGATGCCATTATTTTGCACGTAGAAGCCGTCTCAGACGACTACCTAATAAAACTAAGCCAAGGCTCTACACCCGTTTACTTAATGAGCCGTTACGTAGAGCAACTAAAAGACAACTGTATCAGTCTAGATAATCAATTAGGTGGTTACCTAGCCACTAAATCGATATTAAATCAAGGCCATACACAAATAGCGTATATTGCAGGCCCGCAGTTTAAAGCCGATGCTTTCAACCGCTTAGAAGGTCACAAACAAGCGCTTACAGAGGCTGGTGTTAAATTTGATCCTACGCTTTATTATATTGGCGACTTTAACGAAACTGGCGGTAGTAAAGGCTTAAAACATTTTATTGATGAAAAACTTAGCTTTACTGCACTGGTATGCGCCAATGACGAAATGGCCTCCGGTGCCATGAAGTATGCACGAGAGCACGGTTATAACTTACCAATTGATTTATCGATTGTTGGATTTGATAACGTTATTTTTGCAAACTACCTATACCCTACACTCACGACCATAGATAATCCGGTCGGGAAAATGGGCGAAATGGCTGCTAAATTAGTACTTAAAGACGTATATCAAAATAAAAACCTCGTTATAAATCGTTTTTTTGAACCCACTTTAATGCAGCGCGATTCATCAGCACCACTTATTAAATAAAAACTAAAGGCTAAAAACGAGTACTGATTTTGGTACAAAAAAAGCGGCTAAATGCCGCTTTTTGTATGTGAGCTACTTAACAATCCAAGGCGTTACTTTAATAACGTTCGATATATCGCCAAGCACTGCGCTATCATCTTCCCAGCTATCTTCAACTGCAAAATAACAC
Source organism: Pseudoalteromonas sp. SWXJZ10B (assembly GCF_015864475.1). Taxonomy (NCBI): domain Bacteria; kingdom Pseudomonadati; phylum Pseudomonadota; class Gammaproteobacteria; order Alteromonadales; family Pseudoalteromonadaceae; genus Pseudoalteromonas; species Pseudoalteromonas sp. SWXJZ10B. The sequence continues at coordinate 118,309 of NZ_JADYXD010000004.1, read as the reverse complement.
ACTGACTTTTCACACGTTATATTTTCATCATCAAATTGCATTGGGCTTTTAAATGTAACTGCTACGCCCTTTTGCTCTGGTAATAAAAACCACATTAATTTACTTACAAAAAAGCCCGACAAATCAGTTAATAGTTCATCAAGTTCTTCGTTAATGGTATATAACGACTGCTTTGAAAATGCTAAACCTTCAAGTTCGTTTGCTTCTATTTGTAACTTTAATTGGCAATCGTGCACAGGATTGAGCGGCTCTACTACAATAACCGCTTTATCGGTATCAAGCTGCTTATCGAACGGCAATAGTAATTGTGCTTTATCGGTAAAGTTAAGTGGATACTCGTTTCTTTCGGTTAAAATAGTACCGCTTTTAATCGCACATGTTTCATTAGTACCAATATCACTAATGTAAAAGTTAACTCGCGCATATTGAAAATCGCCTTTGTTAACAATTTTTAAGCGGTCGTAAAAACCGTCATACGACATCACAAATTCTCTCGCATTTACATTAAACGCACTAATGCTCAGCAGTACTAACACAATAGCGTTGGTACAATTAAAAATGTATTTATTCATCAAAGTAGGCTCTATTTTGGCTAATCATCGTGTTTAACTCTTCTATATACGCTTCACCGCGCTCAGAGTAAGACATTAAACCATGTGTAAGTTCAGTCGCTAAAATTGGTTTTTGCTCAAGACGTAAGTTTTCACGTATTGCGCGCAAATCTTTATAAGCAGGATGCGTATTTATGTTTTTAAAGTAAGAGTTTATAGCAGCTCTTACCGATTTAAACGCAGCAACTTCGTGCGCAGCCCCGGTATTACGGCGTTTTGGCACCATGCCACAACCTTTTGTGTAGCACCACTGACCAAAAAAGTTAAGGCCAATACGTGCAAAACGCGAAGTGCCCCATGCAGATTCGTTTGCAGCTTGCATAAGCGCTAATTCTTTAGGAATTACATCAACACGGCGCAATGCTTGCGTAAGTATTAGCGTATCAACCGTGGTTGGTAAGTCATACGACTTTAAAATTTTAGCAATATCTTTGTTTTGCTTTTTTTCTAAAGGTAATTCGTTTTGTAACATCATGCGTGCTATTTCGAGCTTAGCGCGTTGCTGTAATATTTTTTTATTTTCAGCTTCAACGTGCGGACGAATAAAGCTAAAAAATGCATGTTTTTTTTCTTTAACATCACTAAATTCTGAAAACTTTGGCAGTTTTACATTATGTAGTGGTTTTTCTTTTTTCTTCACTTTTTTTGGTTGTTCTGACGTTTGCTCATCTAGTTCAACATCATCATTTTGTATAAACGGATATGCAAGCGCCCATACAAAAAACACGGTTAGTAAAAGCTTAAAAATCGTTTTTAACATCTATTCTCTCTATTAAACTTAGTTATGCATGGTTTATACACAAGCATACGAAGGCGCATTATACCTAAGCCACTTTATAAACGCGAATAACTGGGGTTTGATGACCTTTTACGGTTGAATTTTCAGCAGTGTATTTGGGTTTTAGATAAAACAGAGCCTATGTAGTGCATTTGTTCATTCGCAATTTATAAGTCCATGGGTATACTGAGCAAAGTTTAATAATATTAACGATGTGTGAGTAAGCAGTATGGATAAACAATGGCAAAGCCGAATAATAGAGCAATATAAACATCGTCCTAACGATAATCGCTCGCCGTGGCAGGTCGATCGTTCGCGTATTATTCATGCCGCTGCATTTAGGCGTTTGCAAGCAAAAACCCAAATTATGGGTATTGGCCTAAACGACTTTTATCGCACTCGCCTTACCCACTCTTTAGAAGTATCGCAAATTGGTACTGGCATATTGCGCCACTTAAAAGCGCAACATAGCGACTTTACGCACTTTCCATCAACCGGACTGCTAGAAACACTGTGTTTGGCGCACGATATTGGCCATCCACCCTTTGGCCATGGTGGCGAAATAGCGCTAAATTACATGATGCGCGATCACGGTGGTTTTGAAGGTAACGCACAAACACTGCGCATAGTTGCAAAACTTGAGCCCTACAGTAACGGGCACGGTATGAACCTAACTCGTCGTACTTTATTAGGTTTTATAAAATACCCCGCGTTTATTAATACGCTTTGGCATACCATTCCCAACGATACAACCGGTCGTGCATTTATAAAAGCAGATGATTGGCGACCTGCCAAAGGGTTGTACAACGACGATGCAGCCATATTCAATTGGATAGTAGAACCACTAAGTCAAAACGATAAAACATTGTTAGGTAAACATGCCGCTATTGATAAGTACCGCGCTAAAACAACGTATAAATCGCTCGACAGCGCCATAATGGAACACGCCGACGATATAGCGTATGCGGTACACGACTTAGAAGATGCCATTGCAACACATGTACTTACATTAGACGATTGGCAAACTCATGCTCTACCTCATTTAAAAGCACTAAACTTTGACTGGTTAAACACCATGCTTGAATCGCTGACCCAGCGCTTGTTTTCAAAAAATGATTATGAGCGAAAAGATGCCATAGGTGAGCTGGTTAATACCTTTATTATTCATATACATTTAGATATTCAAAACGATGCCTTTGAATGCCCTATTTTAAAGTACACCGCTAAATTAGATGCCCAATACGACAGTGTATTGCAAATACTTAAGCATTTTGTGTTTCAACGTTTAATACGCGACCCCGAAATGCAGCAAATAGAATTTAAAGGCCAAAACTTACTAATTGAGTTATTTACGGCGTTTGCTAGCGATCCGCTGCGTTTATTGCCCGAAACTACACAAGCACAATACATAGAAGCCGAAAAACAAAATCAAGGGATGCGCATAATTTGCGATTATTTGAGCGGAATGACCGACGAATACGCTTATAAAACGTATCAACGATTGTTTTCACCTATACAGTAGCAATACCAATAGACGTAAGTAATATAAAACTAGCAAACATTAAAAAGGCCGAGTAAATTAAATTTACTCGGCCTTTTTGCTCAGCTATTAAAGTTAGCTATTTAGTTAAAGCGCTTTTATAACGACTTTACGCCCATGTTATATAGCGTAAAACCAAATATATCGGCGTACTGCTCAATTGTTTTACTCGTTGGAGTACCTGCGCCATGCCCTGCATTTGTTTCTATGCGAATAAGCGTTGGATTATTACCCGTTTGCTTTGCTTGAAGCTCAGCTGCAAACTTAAACGAATGTGAAGGGACAACGCGGTCATCATGATCGCCAGTTGTGATCATAGTAGCTGGATACTCAACACCTGCTTTTACATTATGAAGTGGTGAATAACCTTTAATGTATTCAAACATTTCTTTGCTTTGCTCACTGGTACCGTAGTCGTATGCCCAACCAGCGCCCGCAGTGAATGTATGGTAGCGTAGCATATCAAGTACGCCTACAGCAGGTAGAGCCACCTGAAATAAGTCTGGGCGCTGCGTCATCACTGCACCAACTAACAAGCCACCATTAGATCCACCGCGAAGTGCTAAGCGCTTTTTAGACGTGTACTTTTTATCTTTTAAATACTCAGCAGCCGCAATAAAGTCGTCAAACACATTTTGCTTTTGCAATTTAGTGCCGGCATTGTGCCAGTCTTTACCGTACTCACCACCACCGCGAATATTAGCAACGGCATACACACCACCTTGCTCAAGCCATACAGCATTAACGGGGCTAAAGCTTGGCGTTAAACTAATATTAAAACCACCGTAACCGTATAAAATTGTAGGGTTTGAACCATCAAGCTTAATGCCTGTTTTATAAGTAATTACCATCGGTATTTTAGTACCGTCTTTTGATGTGTAAAACACCTGCTCAGACGTGTAATCATCGCTATTAAAATCAATAGCCGACTTACGATAAACACCCGATTCACCCGTAGCTACATCAAACGTATAAGTAGTACCTGGTGTTTTGTAGTTAGTGAACGAATAATAAAGCGTTGTTTGATCTTTTTTACCGCCAAAACCACGTGCAGTACCCACGCCTGGTAATGTAATTTCGCGAATTAGCTCGCCTTTTTTGTTGTATTGTTTTACCTGCGAAATCGCATCAACCATGTAGTTGGCAAAAAAGGTATCGCCGCCTTTTGTAAGGTTTAGTACGTTTTTGGTTTCAGGAATTAAATCAACCCAATTTTCTGGGCTTGGGTTACTTGCATCAACCGTCACTACTTTTTTGTTTGGCGCATTAAGGTTAGTAACTAAAAACAGCTTGCTGCCTTCGTTATCAATCACTGATGTATCTGAATCGGTATTTCCAACAACCGTTACAAACTCACTGTTTTGCTTTGTTAAGTCTTTTATAAACAGCTTATTGCCTGAGGTAGACGTACTTGCCGAAATAAGTAAGTAATGGCCATCATGTGTTACATCAGCGCCAACGTAGCGATGTTTTTGCGCATCAGTTTCACCAAATACAACACTATCAGCAGACTGAGCTGTACCTAGTTTATGGTAATACGCTTTATGCTGATCTGTTTTAGCCGAAAGCTCACTGCCTTTAGGTTTGTCGTAACTTGAATAATAAAAACCTTCGTTACCTAGCCACTCTATGCCGCTAAATTTAACGTCAACAAGCGCTTCTTCAACAGGTTCTTTAGTATGTGCATCAATAACTATAATTTTGCGCCAATCGCTGCCGCCTTCAGATATTTGATACGCGAGTAATGACCCATCTTTTGAAAACGATAAACCCGACATAGACGTCGTACCATCTTCACTAAACTTGTTTGGATCTAAAAATACTTCAACGTCGCCACCATCTTTACTGCGGTACAAAACATATTGATTTTGCAGGCCATCGTTTTTATAAAAATAGGTGTAATCGCCTTCAGTAAAAGGAGCGCCTATTTTTTCGTAGTTCATTAGTTTTTCAAGGCGCTGCTTTAACTTATCGCGATAAGGAATTTGTTCTAAATAAGAAAACGTTAAATTGTTTTGCGTTTTAACCCAATCGGCAGTTTCGTCGCTCATATCATCTTCAAGCCAACGATATGGGTCGCTAACCGCTTCTTCAAAGTAGGTATCTACGATATCGCCTTTTTTTGTTTCTGGGTATATAACTGCATTAACTTGCTTCATTGGTGCTTTTACTTCTTCTTGAGTTACCGTATTAGTTGGCTCTGAACAGCCGCTAAGCGCTACAATTACAGCACATGCTAGAGTGTGTTTAAACATCCTGAGTTCCATTCTTATTTATTAATAGTGCGCCTAAGTTATTAACTTTTAGCCCTTTTGTCTATTTAGATGCGTTAAGCGCCATTTATCGCTGTAAACAAATGTAAACTTACGCTTTAATAGCACAACCCTCATTAAAATAAAAAACAATAAAAGAGCACACTATGCAAAGTACAAACCCCACGTTTAAAAGCTTTAAAGCCTTCTACCCTTATTATTTAAAAGAACATCGCAATGTGATTTGCCGCCGCTTACATTTTATAGGAAGCACCCTTGTTCTTGCTGTAATCGCAATGGCATTAATAAAACAACAATACAGTCTATTGTGGCTATTACCTGTTATTGGATATGGGTTTGCGTGGGTCGGGCATTTCTTTTTTGAAAAAAACCGCCCAGCTACTTTTAAACACCCTTTTTACAGTTTGTGGGGAGATTGGGTAATGTTTAAAGATATGCTTGTTGGAAAAATTAAATTTTAACACTATTTTTAGCACTCTTTTTTATACTAATTACTTATAAAAACAAAATTGTTTCATGTTTTAAAGTATAGGTTCTAATAAATAGGACATAAAATATAAAACGCCCATCAAATGTTAATTTAATTAACATTTGATGAGTGGCTTTATCTTTTTCTTTTTTAGTAATACTTGTAACTTAATACCCACCTAGTCACAGCCCAATAGAAACGCCTTCATACTCGTAATTAGTTAAAACCATCAATCTCATCTTACCAGTTAATTAAACGTTAAATTTAACTTTTGAATATAATTCATTACCCATCAATTACTTAGCAGTCACCTTCGCTATATAACTAAAACAATGGTCATTATAAAAAACAATCAAATGTAATTATAAAAACACCTAAATTAATTGAATGTTATTCAATTGACTGACTTTGTTAATTAAGTATATGTTCTAGGTAACAAAAAATTTAATTTTTTTGTACAAAACTAAAATAATTCAATGGGTATGGGGAAATACAGCATGAATAGAAAACCGTTATTTAAATTACAGCAATCGGTACCACAAATATTACTCGCAATGAGCGCGTCTGCTGCACTACTTGGTTCGCTCTGCGTAAATGCTGCAGAGCAAGACACTAAAGCAGAAGAAAACATCGAACAAATAAGCGTAATTGGCTCTCGCCGATTAGGCCGTACAGTAGAAGACAGCGCAGTACCCATCGATATAATTGGTGCAGATGCACTTAAAAACTCAGGCTTTACTGAAACGAATGCCCTGCTTAGCAGTTTATTACCCAGCTTTAACTTCCCACAAGCATCACTTACTGATGGCAGCGACCATGTACGTCCCGCTCAGCTTCGTGGCTTAGCACCCGATCACACCTTAGTGCTTGTTAATGGTAAGCGCCGCCACAGCAACGCATTACTTAACTTAAATGGCTCAACGGGTCGTGGTTCATCATCGGTTGACTTAAATGCGATACCTGCAAATGCTATTGCCCGTATTGAAGTATTACGCGATGGTGCAGCAGCGCAATATGGCTCTGACGCTATAGCTGGTGTTATTAATATTGTACTTAAAAGTGCCAGCAGCGGTGGTTCAGTTGCGGCTATATATGGTGCTAACGTAACCGAAATGGACGGTGTACCACAGCTAAAATCAGTATCTGAAGGCAGTGATGGTAATTTAGCATTTACCGAAGGGGGCGATCGCTCTTTAACCGATGGTCAAACATTAACGCTGCAAGGTAATATGGGTTTTGAGCTTGGCGATAATGGCTTTTTAAACATCTCAACAGAATACCGCGACCGCCATTCAACTAACCGCTCAGACTACGACCAACGTGAAAACTACGCACGCATAGATGACGGATCAGTAGATGGCGCGCTTGACCCACGTGAACTTACCGTAAATCGATATAACCATAACTTTGGTAATGGCGATGTTGAAGATTTTTCAATGTTTTATAACGCAGGTTACCAGTTAACAAACGAAGTCGACTTATATTCGTTTGGCTCTTACAGCAAACGTGAAGGCGAAGGCGGCGGGTTTTATCGCCGTGCAAGCGATAGCCGTAATATAGAAGAAGTATACCCTGATGGCTTTTTACCTGTTATTACCTCAGATATAGATGACTTTTCACTGGCACTTGGCGCTAAAGGTTTTGTAAGTGAATGGAATTACGATGTATCGGCCGTATATGGTCAAGATGCATTTGAGTTTGGTGTTATAAATAGCTTAAATACCTCATATGGCCCTACTAGCCAAACAAGCTTTGATGCAGGAACACTTACCTACGATCAACTTACTTTAAACGTTGATTTTAGCCGCGAGGTAGACGTCAGCTTTTTAGAAAGCTCTGTAAACGTAGCTGTAGGTGCTGAGTATCGCCGCGAAGGATACCAAATAGATGCAGGCGAAGAAGCATCATATGCACAAGGTACATTTGGCCCAGGAGGCGCAGTAACCGACCCAATTGATGGCCCATTTGGCGCAGCGGGCGCACAAGTATTCCCGGGGTTTACACCCGAATCTGAGGGCGACAATAGCCGCCACAACGTGAGCTTGTATATAGACCTTGAAACCTACCTAACCGACGATTGGAATTTAGCGGTTGCCGCCCGTTATGAAGATTACTCGGACTTTGGCGATACACTTAACGGTAAAATTGCAACTCGTTATTCATTAACTGAAGACCTAGCACTACGCGCCTCAGTATCTACTGGTTTTAGAGCACCTTCTTTGCAGCAGCAATACTTTACCTCAGTAGCCACTGTATTTGTTGATGGCGAACCAACCGAAACTGGTACGTTCGCACCAAGCAGCGATGTAGCAAAAGCACTGGGCTCACCAGGTCTTGATGCTGAAGAAGCAACAAACTACGGCGTTGGTTTTACATGGTCTACCGACTTTAATTTCAGCTTATCGGTTGATTACTACCAAATATTAATTGATGACCGCATTGTGCTATCAAACAACTTATCGGGCGCTGCTATTGAGCAACTTCTTGAAGGTACAGGCGCTAACCAAGGTCGTTTCTTCTTAAACGCAATTGACAGTAAAACCCGTGGTGTTGATGTTGTAGCTTCTTATAATGTAGCAACCGATGGTTACGGCGATGTTGCCTTTAACTTAGGTTATAACTACGGTAAAAATGAAGTTACCGATATAATTGACCCACCAGCTGAGCTACAAGGCGCAGGGTTCGATCAAGACAACTTGTTTTCAGGCACTGAGTTGCGTCGTTTTGAAGTAAGCACACCACGTAATAAGTACAACTTAAGCGCAACATGGACTAACGACGATATACGTACCACGCTTAGAACTACGCGTTACGGTGAAACTCAAGATCCATCATCAACGGCTGAACTAAATGAAGTGCTAAAACCAAAATGGATCACCGACTTAGATGTAGCCTACTCGCTTAGCGAAACCGTATCGCTGAGCTTAGGGGCTAATAACATTTTTGATGTTTACCCAGATGCAACCCGTGAAAATGTTGACGATGTAACCACCTTCTCACGTTTATTTGCTTACTCTAGCTTCTCGCCGTATGGATTTAACGGACGCTACGTGTACGGTAAAATAGAAATGAAGTTCTAATAAGCACAGCTTAAAGTAACCAAACACACAAAAGCCACCGATTAGGTGGCTTTTTAATGCGAGTTGCTATTAAATCTATAATTAGATTTTAGTTAACCAGCCGTGCTTGTCTTCACTTTTACCCCATTGAATATCGTTCAATGCTTGGCGAAGGCGCGCAGTCGTTGGGCCTGGCTCGCCAGTACCTACTTTGTATTCTTTATCGTTATGAATAAATGTACCCACAGCAGTTAGTACAGCTGCAGTGCCCGAAAGCGCCGCTTCAGTACCTGGTTTAGCAGCACGCTCTAGTAGCTCAGTAACGCTAAAGTTACGCTCGCTTACCGTCATACCTAAATCTTTGGCTATGGTTAAAATACTATTACGCGTTACACCATGTAAAAACGTGCTATCGAGCGCTTTAGTAATAATTTCGTTGCCATCAATAAGTATAAAGTTAGCAGCACCGGTTTCTTGTACGTCGCCACCTGGGCAAAATAAAATTTGATCTGCTTGGTACTTTATACGTGCAGCACTAATAGGTGCTAGTGCACTGGCGTAGTTACCACCACTTTTTACCATACCCATGTGCGGAGCGCAGCGCATACCATCTTCTTCAAGCAATACACGCAGTGCAGTTGCACCACCGGCAAAGTAATCACCTACTGGCGATAGTAACGTGTATAAAAGCGAGCTCATTGATGGCGCAGCTGCTTTACCAATTGCCGCCTCAGTACCAATGTGCGTTGGGCGAATATACATGGAGCCCGGCGGTAATGGCGTTTCATCTGCGTATTCGCGCATAATATCGATAATCATCGTTTTTAGCATATCACTGTCAAAACTCGGTAAGCTTAATAGCGCTGAGCTTTGTTGCATGCGTGCAATATTTGCATCCATTCTAAAAAGATAAACAGAACCATCTTCATGGCGAAAGGCTTTTAAGCCTTCAAAACATGTACTTGAATAATGAAGAACGTGCGCACCAGCATGAAGTTCAAGTTTATCGGAAGGGACAATTGAGCTCTCGCTCCATTTATTATCAGAAAAACGAGCTTGAATCATCTGCGGCATAAACACGGTACCAAATGCGGCCATTTTAATCTCTCTTGTGTGGTCTATTTTCCTCCATTGTATGACAATCACACGCTATTTAACCATAGCTAAAGTAAGGCTTTTTTAATTAACTATGAGAAATTTTTGCAAGTGCTGTTTACTAATCAACCGTATTGAGTGCAATAAACAAAAAAATCGGTCAGTGTAGTTACACAGACCGATTTTTTCATTCGTTAATTAAAACATGTTTATTTAAACGAATATTTAATAATACGTTTTAACACCGACGTATACTGTCTAAAAAAACCACCTGTATGATAATCAATACCGTGTTTTTTCAAAACAGCTTGTACTTGAGGCGCTACTTCTTGATAGCGCGAAGACGGCATATCAGGAAATAAATGATGCTCTATTTGACAGCTCAAATGCCCTGTTAAAACATGAAACCAATGCGGCCCTTTAATATTAGACGAACCCAGTACTTGGCGGTAATACCACTGCCCTTGGGTTTCGTTTACGCAGTCTTCTTGTTTAAAAGTTTGCGTTTCTTCAGTAAAGTGACCACAAAATATTATGGTCGATGTCCATAAATTACGGATTAAGTTGGCTACTAAATTACCGGCCAATACCCATAAAAATAAAGGCCCTGCAAGTAACGGAAATATCGCATAATCTTTAATTAACTGGCGAGCGCCTTTACTAAAAAAGCGCTGCTTTAATGTAGAGTGCGATACAAGCCCTTCGCGGTTTTCTTTCTTTTTACCAATAAAAACACGCTCTGCAGCCAACTCGTGATACGACACGCCCCACTGAAATAACACACTTAAATTAATATACGTAAAAAACTGCCATACATTTTTAAAACGCCACTTAAAATCATCGCTTAAACGCAACAAGCCATAACCAAAGTCTCTGTCTTTACCAATAATATTAGTATACGTATGGTGTTCAAAGTTATGAACGCGATGCCAACTTTGCCCATCGCACGCTATGTCCCACTCATAATGTTGTGAGTTGAGTTGCTTGTCGTTCATCCAATCGTATTGACCATGCATTACATTGTGGCCAATTTCCATATTGTCTAAAATTTTAGCAAGCGCTAATAGCAGCACGCCTGCAACCCACAATAGTGGCTGAATAAAACCGAGCATTAGCAAAATTCGCCCGCTCCATTCACACACTCGCTGTTTGCGCACAACAGAGCGAATATAGTCGGCATCTTGTTGGCCTACTTTGCCAAGGGTGTCCATTTTAATGGCATCTAACTCGCTTGCGAGCATGTCATAGTCAATGTTTTTCATAATTGTAACTCCAAATCACTAACAGGTTGGCTTACGCAAAGTTGTATTAACTGCTCGCCGTTGTCACTCAATTCACCTGTTTTTAAATTACGTACCACGCCTGACTTTTTAATACATTGGCATTGATGACAAATACCAATGCCGCAACCGCGTTTAACCGGCAATTGTTTTGCTTCAAACTGAGGTAGTAAAACATCGTTGCCCGATACAACATGGGCACTGGCGTTAATTTTTACATTAAATTGGCTGTCGTCGTTTAAGCTAGGCAGCGCCAAACCAAAGGCTTCTTGGTAGTAATTTAGCTTATGCGTTTTAGCAAAATCGCTCACCGTTTGCATAAATTGCGCAGGGCCGCAGCAGTAAATGTCTGGGTTTTCCCACGGCTTAATATTGCTGGTTATATCGCTTGCTTGCTCGCGCGTTAATAATAAAAACGAAAAATGCTCAAAACGCGCCGCAAACTCACTTAGCTCATCAACACATTGATGCTCAGTGGCTTTTGCGTAATACACCAACGACACTTTTTGCGTAGTTTGGCTTAAGTAATCATCAAGCATAGCTAGCATAGGTGTTATACCTGAGCCGCCGGCAAAAAAAGTGGCTGGCGTGTGTGTGTTTTTAAATACAAAGTCGCCGCTTGGCGCAGAAATATTGCACCACAACCCCGCTTTTAATGCGCTACTAAGTAAGCCTGTAAAGCGCCCTTGCGCATTTGTTTTGATTAGTAAGCGCACCAAACCTGTATTTTTAAATTGCTGAGCGCTTGAGGCCACGGTAAAAACGCGTGTTAATAATCGCCCATTAATTTCAAGCGTTAAACTTATATGCTGCCCTGACGTATGCGCCTGCCAATGTTTGCTTGGCTTAAGTTGCACACTTAAAAAACCGCCATCAAGCACAGCCGTATTAACTACTTGCGCTCTAAACTGCCCTGCACGCCACGCAGGTTTAAACACCTGCATTATTGGCTCTATGTAGCCTGCAAAACTTTGATGGTGTAAAAACCATTTTGAAAATTGGTTTAATACTTTAATTATCATCACTATTAATCTCTTGGATCGTAAAATACTTAACGTTTGAACTTACACGTGTACGCTCAAACTTCAGCGCACAAGTGTACGCTGAAATTTTTAGTTTTCAACCCCAATAGAGTAATTATTCAATTTTTTATTAGCGCTAATTACTAAAACAATTTCCTGTTAAAAGATCATCGTATAAAATATAAGTGTGTGTTTTTCATTCAACTCAACACTTAACAAATTTATTTATGCCATGTTAAGGTTATGTAAGATTGGATTAATTTTGGAAGCCATAATGATAAATTTAATGTCACATAACACACTCCCTAAACTAATAAGTGCAGGCTTAGCCGTTGCTGTATTTGCTATTAACGCACCCGCGCATGCAAAAAGCGATTTCGTAAAAAACTATAAACAGCTCGATACTTTATCGCTTAGCGTTAACGCAGTAACAGCGGCAGAAGGTGTGGTTATACCTTGGGCTATTGAGCCTTTAGCTAATGGTGACTTGCTAATATCTGAGCGCAGTGGAACGTTATTTTTATTACCTAAAAATACAACTACGTTAGCTAAGGTTTCAGGGCTGCCCAACATTGAAGCTAATGGCCAAGGTGGATTGCTTGATTTAGCACTACACACCGATAGTAAGCAAAACCAATGGCTGTACTTTAGTTACTCAAGTAGTGAAGGCAAAGGAAGCGGAAGTAACACCGCCTTAATGCGCGCCAAGCTAAGTGACGATCACACGCAGTTGTCTGATCAGCAATTGCTATACAAAGGCGAGCATAATAGTACCAAAGGCCAGCACTACGGCAGCCGTATTGTGTTTGATGATGAAGGTTATGTTTATTTTTCAATTGGCGATCGCGGCGCGCGCGACATAAACCCGCAAGATCTCACGCGGGACGGCGGTAAAATTTATCGCTTACACGATGATGGCCGTACCCCAAGCGACAATCCGTTTGTTAAACAAAAAGATGCAAAACATGCGGCATGGTCTTATGGGCACCGTAATCCACAAGGCATGTGGTTTGATAATCAAAACAATATTTTATGGTCTCACGAACACGGGCCACGCGGCGGCGATGAACTTAATATTATAAAAAAAGGCGCTAACTACGGATGGCCTTTAGTAAGCTATGGCGTTAACTACAGCGGTACCAAGTTTACAGACCTTAAAGAGAAAGACGGCATGCAATCGCCCGTATTACATTGGACCCCTTCAATTGCCCCTTCCGATATGTTGTATGTAACGAGTGATAAATACCCAAAGCTTAAAGGTAAGCTATTACTAGCATCAATGAAATTTGCATTCATTAGCGCACTGGAGCTCTCAAAAGGTAAGGTTGTTAAGCAACATAAAATACTCGATGGAATAGGCAGAGTACGCAGCTTAGCCCAAGGCAGTGATGGTTTTATTTATTTAGGTATTGATGGACAAGGTATTAAACGCCTAGAACCGCAAACGTAACCCCCTTAAACATCAAAGTATAATGAATACAGCGTTTGTCTTATTTAATAAGGTAAACGCCTTGCCACTAAAAGAACCAGTTATCCCTTTGTAGCGTATATTAGTACTATAACTGCTATTAATTTAAGAGAGTCACCATGTTTTCGATATTTAAATCAGATCCAACAAAAAAATTACGCAAAGAGTACGACGCAAAGTTAGAGCAAGGTATGCAAGCACAGCGTAAAGGCGATATTAAAAGTTACGCCATGTTAAGCGCAGAAGCCGAAAATATCTGGAGTGAAATAGAAGTTCTTGAGGCTAAAAAAGCCAAGTAAATTCGTATTAAACGTGTCTGTCCTGTTTTAAAAATAGGAAGATGCGTTTAGTAAATAATTAGTGACCTCGCTTTACAGCTTCCACCATCCCTAAACCACCTTTTTTAATATGCTTACACAACAAGTGTACTTATAAGCAGTTACCTGCGTTATCGCTGGCGTTTTTAGCGGCAGCTCAATGTTTCAAAAAATATAGAATTATAGTTACATCCATCTTAAATTTAGCCAAAATAAAGCCACTGAAACACCCGTAACTCCTTCCAAAACAAGAATAAAACCCACACTAAACACTTTTTAATATTCTGTGTAAAAATACAGTAATCGATTGAACCAAAATAGGAACTCAGCTATGGTTTATTTATCAATAAAAACAAATAAAAAACGAGTTAATCTACAGGCTCGTTAGCTAGCAATGTATATTGTTACATTGTGACTATTACTAATTCAAGGAAGTAAATTTTGGAATCAACAAAAAAAGAAATTGAAAAAGTTGAAGTTAACCTTCGGCTTCAGTTTATTCATAAACCACTCAACCAAAAATGGTTCAGAGGTAAATACCCTTTTTTGATTCAAAATGAACCTTTTAAATATGGATTAAGAGTTAAAAATATAGGAAGTACAGCATTTTCTGGCGCTAGTATTTCTAAATTTAGAATGATGCATCAACCAACACGGCTAGGCCAAGATGCGCAGAACCACCCTAAAATTAAGCCACTTAACCCAGAAGAAGAATACGAGTTTTACTTTGATAGGTATACTTTATGGCACGAGGGCTCTATAGAGACAAGTTGCTCATTGATTCCCGACAGTGAAAAAGAAACAATAATGACCTATCAGCATCATCGAGATCATGATGTTGATGAAAAATACAAAGAAAATGAATGGTGGCATGACTATTATTGCCAAAGCCAGCAACAACTACTCCAAACTAGAACTAACAATTTAATCCTTGGGTTAACTGTAATTACTGTCGTAGAAGCTATTTTTGGTTTGAGTAATGTATTAAAAACTGGGGCTGGGATACTTGCTTGGACATTTAATTATATTTATCAAATGTTCGCGTGGCTTGCTAGCTAGCTAGCACTTCAGACGGTACATGCTCTTCCCTCTCTTAATAGACCTCACTATTATTTTTACCATACACATTCTCAGGATTTATTTGCATTAGCATTGCGGGGTTATCTATTGGTTTAAACCCGTATTGTGCATAAAGACCATGTGCATCAGAAGTCGCTAATAAAAAGCGCCTGAGCCCTTGTAGTTCAGGGTGCTCTACTATCGTTTTAATGAGTAACTTACTCAGCCCATTACCTTGCAAGTGCGGGGTAATAAATACATCGGCTAAATAGGCAAAGGTTGCTTTATCTGTCACTACTCGGGCAAAGCCAACTTGTTCGTTATGAGCGCTGTAAACACCAAAGCACATTGAGTTATCAATAGCTGATTGCATCACGCTTTTAGGAATGCCTTTGGCCCAATAGCTATTAGCAATAAAGTTATAAATAACGTTAAAGTTAAGTTTGCTTTTGTCTGTGCTAATTGAGTAATCACTAGTGTTTGCGGTCATAAGTTAATAGTCTTTTTTACCAATGTTTTTATAAACATTTCTATAGAACGTTCCTATAGCCTATAGATAATCTTTAACGTTTTTTAGCTGTTTGTCGTGTACTTTTGAAAGTACTAACAGTGAGCAAATAGCCCCAAATAACGCCAGTCCCATATCTGATTGGGTATCCCACACGTAACCTTGCGTGCCTAAAAATGCTTCTGCGTTTTCGCCGCTTAACACTGCAACCCACCACTCTATTAATTCGTAAAAGGCGCTAAATGCCAAACATACCGAAATAACAAAGGTGATTAACCAGCCTCGACCATTTACTACTTTTTTGCGCAGTAAAATTTCGCGTGCTAGTAGTGCAGGTACAAACCCTTGAAAAAAGTGCCCTACTTTGTCGTAGTTATTACGCTCGCTACCAAATAGGTTATCGAACAATGGGACCTCGGCGTAGGTGTAATGCCCGCCAATCATCAGCACAATACAATGCGCTAAAATAAAGGTGTATAAAATAGGGGTAAGTTTAAAGTGGCTATAAGTGCTTGCTAGCAGCACTAAACCAATAATTGCGGGAATAACTTCAAGCAGCCATGTAAATTGATCTTTTGGGTTGATACCAGACCAAATTAATACAATAAAAAACAGGCTCACCCATAAATACTTCATTTAGAATCCTTGTCTAAATTGATCAAATTTACGGCATTTTACGCCTTTGAAATAAACGACGCTACCTATAGTTTGTTTTTGCGGTAATGCGATTAAACAAAGTAGGAAAAAAGCGCTTAATTGTAGGCGCCCAACCACTTAAACCTTTGCCAATAATCACTTCGTCTTTTTTATTACTAATGGCGTTAATCATTTTTTTAGCAGCTACGCTTACATCCATGCCATTTTCTATCGACTCTTCTGGTTTATTTTGCGCTATGCCTTGCTCGTTTAGTGAGTTATGCGCAATGGCTGTTTTAATAGAGCCTGGGCAAATTGTTAAGCAATGAATGTTATGTTGTGCTACTTCTGCACGTAGGCAATCCATAAAACCAACAACCGCATATTTAGAACCCGAATAACCCGTTCTAAATTTTGAACCTACTTTACCCGCCACACTACTAATAGACACAATTGAGCCACTGCGCCTTGCCACCATAGTAGGCAATACAGCTTTAGTAAGTGCAATTAAGCCAAAGTAATTAACCTCCATTAATTGGCGATACACGTTAAAGTCGTTTTCTAAAAATAAACTGCGCTGCGATACGCCGCCGTTATTAATTAAAATATCAATTGCAGGAAGCTCGTTCATTTTTGCTGTTACTGTACTCAGTACATGCTCTGGCTCGGCTAAGTCCAGCGGCACAACTAAGTGCCCTTCGCCTTTAAGCGTTGCTTTTAAATCGTTTAGTTTATCTACATTGCGCGCCGATAAAATAACGCGCGCTCCAAGCTCGGCAAATTGTATAGCAAGCTCTTTACCAATACCTGATGATGCGCCGGTGATCCACACGGTTTTATTATTATATTGCATGCGTTATCTGCCCTTTTATTGTTATTTATTAGGTTTATAAAGGTACTTAGTAAAGTATTTTACGCCTTTGTAGGGCCTGCTATTGCGTTTACTTCATCTTCTAATTTTTTGTAAAAGCCCATTAAAAATAGTAGCTCAACAGTTACGTACAAAGGGCCAATAATTAAGCCAATGAGGTCATCTACAAACGCTGGTTTTTTACCTTCGTAATAGTGCCCAATAAACTGCAGTACCCAGCCAAATACAAACACACCTACGCCAATACTCAACCAAGGCCAAAATGCCATTGCCGCAATAGGCTGAGCACCAACAAGGAGTAAAGTGAATATCACGGCCATAATAAAGCCAAGCGAAAAGCTCAGCATAAAATAATAAACAACCGACGCTAATACAAAAAGTTGTGCGCCATCAATTACAAAGCTACCAAGGGGTATTTGAATACGCGCAAGTAAACACAACGCTGCAAATACAATGAGCGGAATACCAAAAAAGTGCGTTAGTACATTGCGCTTAGAACGATGATATAAACCATATTTACCAAGTTGCTGTTGAAGTGTTTTCATTGTTTTGCCTTTCTTTTTATATATAAAACTTACTTTAGCAAAAGTAAGCACAGCAACAATGTCAGGTATCCGACATTTTGTAAATTAAACAAATGCAGAAATTATTTTACCCGGCTCATGCTCACCTTTCATATCCGTTCGCTCGCGCCCTTTTTGATACTCTTGCTCAAGCATTTTTTGAAGTTCCTCTATTTTATCAGCAATTGCGCTAGGGTCTGCGCCCTCACTTTGCTGTTCTTTAATGAGCTCTTCTATTGTCGCTTTCAGCTCGTCTATTTTGTTTTTGTTTACACCTAAGCGCTGATAAACCAGCGCTTCTTGAGCACTTTCTAAAAACGTTAGTTCTTTAGGGGCTGAGGTAATGCCTTTAGTATCACTTGTTTTTACGTTAGGGAGGGTATTAGTTGCCGCAACTTCGCTTGGACCTGCCGCTTTATTTACTGTAGGAGAGTTATAATTACTATATTGATTTTTAAAGGTTATTGTAGTCATTAGCTCAAATCCATTGTTGCGTTACATTATCTGTAGCAATTTTGGTTCCAACTAAATAAAGCGGTCTCTATTTAAGCTTGTGTAGCACGCGCTTGTAGCTTTTGTTTATCTAAAACAGTTATGCGTTGATACCCCAAACTAATGGCTTGTAGGCTAACAAGCTGTTGCAGTATTTGATTAATAGTTTGGCGCGTTAGGTAGGTCATATCAGCAAGTTGCTGCTGAGATAAAACAAGTGGTGTTAAGTGCTCTGTATGCTCGCTGAGCATTAAAAGTCGATTGCATACTTTTTGCTCAGCGCTTAGTAATGCGTGATCTTCCATTGAGGTAAACATTAGGCGTAACTTTTGTGCCAACAATAAACCAAACTCTTGCCAATATTGTGGCTGTTCGTTTAATAGCTGTTCAAGCTCGCGTTGGGGAACGTAAAAAAGCACAACATCAGTTTGTGCATATACGTCATGAGTACGCAGGCCACCATCAAACAAGGTAACTTCGCCAAACCACAATGATGAATCAATAAAGCTCAATACGGCTTCTTTGCCTTCGTTACTTACGCCACTAATACGCACTACGCCGCTAAGCACTGCATAAATTCCATCGTGCTTATCACCTCGCAAAAATAATGATTGCTGAGCTTTTAGCGAGAGCGTTTTGCCCTGCGTTAATAAAAAGCTTTTTAAATAAGCGCTACGGTTTTTAAACCAATGCCCTTGCTCTATAACGTTTTGCTGCTGTGGAGTCATTATTTACTGCATTTGCTTATTAAATGGCTGTTTTTCGATAACCAATTTTTTAGGGAAATTTAAATCGGTTGCTATAACAAAATCATCGTAAGGATCATTACCCGAAAACAGCTCAGTTATTAATGTATCGTTTTTATAAACATTAACGGTTACACCGCTGCCCATACCGCCTGAGTTAATAATATAATAATGATATTCGCCGTTACTAAAAAATAAAATACTCTCGCCAATACGCCCTACTTGCCTGTAGTAACTACCAAATGGAGCATCCGGTGTTGCTTCTTTTTCAAGCCCTATGTCATTAACTCTACCAAATCGATAACTAAGCGATGAGTCATCTTTTGCAACACAAATAGAAAGCACTTTATCGGTAGGTTCTAACTTGTAGGCTGTACTTTCATCTGGGTTACGCACAACTTTATGCATTTTTGCGTTAATGTAGGCTGCTTCATTACTTTTACAATGTGTTGCAAGCATACCGACCACTAAAGCGGGTTCGTTTGTTTGAGCTGCTGGAGGTGTGTTTACTTTGAGATCAGAGGGTAAGTTACTTGCATTACTATTTAGCTGAGGGCTATCTTGCATTGCCATGCTTTGGTCGTCACAACCAAACAGTGCAAACAAGAAGAAAGAATAAAAGCTCGCTAAAAATTTAATGCGCATAATAAAATCCATCTATGAGAGAGCCTTTAAAATAGCGATAAAACTAGCGACCCGCAACACTCTTATGCGCAATACTTTATAAGTTTATTTTTAAACCATCTTCTGCAAAAACTACGTTACTTTTTAGTGATTTAATTAACGATTTTTTAAACAATTGCTGATTTTTTAATGACCGATTCATAAAATGAGATAGAACCGCCGTTTTAGGTGCAGCCTCAATTAGTACCTTAGTGATTTGACTTGGGGTAATGTGTAAATTTTTAGCCCCGTCTGATGCGTTTTCATCAATTGCGTTGTGCATAACCACTACATCGGCATTTTTAGCAAAGTCAGTAAATGTGCCGAACTTGTCGGTCATGTCGCCTGCAAACACAAGTTCGCATCCTGCTATACTCACTTTCCACGCTAAAGCAGGAATAGGTCCATGGTTAACTGTCATTGCATTAACAGCCAAATCACTTTGTAGTGATTGTTTAAATTCATTTTGTTTTTTTGGTGCAACAGAACGAATATCTAATTTGTAGTTTTCATTACCTTCTACGTAATCACTTAAGTATCTAAATGCGCCCTGCTTACCTAGTAACGCTTGTGCATATTCATTAGTAGAAGCCATTACACGGTTGCCCTGGGGGCCAAATATCGCAAGTGTTTTATCGCGTGATGTAAAGTAACTGCCTTTTATAAAACTAGGTAAATCGCCAGCATGATCAGTGTGTAAATGGCTTAATAAAATGGCATCAACATCACTAAATTTTGCACCTGCTTTATCAAACCCAATACTGGCACCAGAGCCTACGTCAACTAACACTCTGGCTTTATTTTCGTGCCAAATAAGGTAACTTGTTGATGCGCGACCATCGTTAAGCTCAGGGCCGCCCGAGCCTAAAATTTGCAAACTTACATCACTACATTGCTGCGCGCCAATACTACTAAACGACGCCATAATTAAAGCGGTTGCAGCTAACCCTTGTTTTACATTGCTCATAATTATTAATACCTATAAATAGTGTTTTAAGTTGAGTCTATGGCTGAGTGTAATAAGTAATTTAAGTTTTGTCCTAGTTGAGTGACCAACGGCCTACTTATTAATTTTAGCCCTTACTAAAAGCTGATTTAAACACCTTATTAAAGTGTTTAAATAACTAAATGAATCAATAACCGGTTTTCTTATAATAAAATATTGTTACACAACTATTTAAAACGGTTTTTTATAACCACCTGTAATTTATAATTTAAATAAAATTAAATCTAAAAAACATACATTTTAAAAACAATTTAGTCTCATTTTATTAAAACAATAGTTGACCCTATTTAAAATTTAAACTAGCATTTCTGGAAGCGCTTCCACAAAGCTCAGTTAAATGAATTTTTCTGGAAGCGCTTCCATACATTTGACAATGTTTATAATTACACAATAACAGCCCCATACAGCTGTTAATAATAATGATAAAAGTGCGAGGGAAACCGAATGTCCAACCATATTGTAAGAAAAACAAAGATAGCGACCAGCCTATCTCTGATTTTAGGCGCATCAATCTCTTTACCTGTATATGCACAAGAAGCAAATACAGATGTTGAAGTAATTCAAGTTACTGGTTTTAAAAGCAGTATTAAAGAGTCAACTCGATTAAAACGCGACGCCGCAGGTGTTGTAGATGCTATATCAGCTGAAGATATTGGTAAATTCCCCGATACCAACTTAGCCGAGTCGCTACAGCGTATTACGGGTGTGTCGATTGATCGTTCAAATGGTGAAGGCTCTAAAGTAACGGTTCGTGGTTTTGGTCCCGACTACAATATGGTAACCCTAAACGGTCGAACTATGCCGGCAGCTTCATTGCCTTCAGGCGGTGGTACACCAAGCTCTCGTGCTTTTGACTTTGCAAACTTAGCGTCTGATAGCGTTAAGTCGGTTGAAGTATATAAAACAGGTAAAGCAAGTATTGCATCTGGTGGTATTGGCGCAACAATTAATATAAATACCGCTCGCCCGCTCGACAATCCAGGCTTTGTTTCAAGCATTGGCGTAAAAGCATTACACGACTCAACAAACCGCGTTGGTGATGACATAACACCTGAGCTTTCGGGCTTAATTAGCTGGACCGACAGTGAAGCTAAATTTGGTGCCTCGTTAACTGCAAGCATGCAACAGCGCGATAGCTCATCAACAGGTGCGTTTGTAAATCAATGGAATACATCTGCTTTTGACGGCACAATCCCACAAGCAGCAGACGATATTGTTTTAACTAATGCACCCGCTGTTGGCCAGCTTTATTCAATGCCATCAGATTTGCGCTACACCATTGCCGACAGAGAACGTACTCGTACAAACGCACAATTAACGCTGCAGTACAGCCCTATTGACGATTTAACAGCCACGCTTGATTACACATATTCTAAGCAAGATTTATTCGAAGCCCGTGCTGAGCAATCAATATGGATGGATAACTACAAAAGCGCGCTAACATTTGACGATAACACAGTAAAAACCCCTATTTACTACCGAGAAGAACGTCGCGATCAGCAAACACGCGATTTAGGTTTAGCGTTTCAAGAGCTAAACCAAGTTAACCAAAACGACTCTATTGGTTTAAACGTTAAGTACTATTTCAACTCAGAATTGAGCTTTATGTTTGATGCACACAATTCAAAAGCCACTAGCAAACCAGATGCACCTTACGGCAGCTGGGTAAACGCAGGCTTGGGCGCAAACGTAGTTAACGCACAAGAAGTTGATTTTAGCCGCGAACTGCCATCAATGAGTATCGATTTTGATGATTGCCGCCGAGACAACTTAAATTGTAATAACACGTTAGATGCCTCTGATGTGGGTACGTCTATTTTAGATTCTAACTTTGCTCGCCAAGAGTCTGAAATCACAGAATTTAGAATCCATGGTAAATACGAAATTGAAAACGGCGCAATTGACTTTGGTATAGAGTCTCGCTCTATGGAAAGCCATTCACTGCAATCACTTACACGTAATACAATGGGTAACTGGGGTATAGAAAACCCAGGCGAACTACCTGATGGCTACCTAAACCCAACAAACTTTTTAGCTGAGTTTGACGACTACGATACATCGGGCTCGTTCAACCAAGGTTATACCGGCAGCGCATCGCAAATTGGTTACTGGGCAGGTGAAGAGTACGGCTTTAACTTTGCAGCCGATGGCGCATTTGCAACTAACCGCACCATTGAAGAAGATATAACCGCAGCGTTTGTGCAATTTACTTACAACGGCTACATTGGCGATATGCCATACAACATTGTTATTGGCGCACGCCAAGAGTCTACCGACATTACCTCAACGGCTAATATCGACTTACCTAACGCAGTAGCATGGGAAGGTAATAACGACTTTAACGTTCGTTTTGGCTCAGCTAAAGAAGATTTCACGCTTAAATCTAGCTACGATCACTTTTTACCAAGCTTTGACTTTGACATAGAAGTAATCGAAAACGTAAAAGCGCGTTTTTCTTATAGCACAACAATTGCTCGCCCAACTTACGACAACTTAAGTTCAGCAGCGACGGTTGGTGTACCAGGCGCCCCTACTCTTTTAGCGGGTTCATCACCGGCTACAGCGTCAACGGGTAACCCGGGTTTAGTGCCGCTTGAATCAGATAATATTGATGTATCGGCTGAGTGGTACTTTGCAGAAACAAGTTATGTGTCGGTAGGTTATTACACTAAAGACATCGAAAACTTTATTGGTTTAACACCCATGACGCAAAACTACTACGGATTACGCGATGCAACAGCGGGCCCTCGCGCTCAAGCTGCCATTGCTGAGCTAGAATCTCGCGGACTTGCAGTAACCGATTCAAACTTATTTCAAATGGTTGCCGCAACAGAAAACAACGTTGATTTTGACTCTATGACCTACGAAGAGTTTGAAGCCGCCTACGATGTAATTGCTAACAGCGATGACCCATTACTAGAATTTACAGCGCAAGTACCTACCAACAATAAAAATGCCACCATTGATGGTTTTGAAGTTGCCTTTCAGCACTTTTTTGGTGAAAGCGGTTTTGGTGTTCAAGCAAACTACACCACAGTTAATGGCGACATAGACTTTGATGTAAACGCTGACCCTACTACAACACAATTTGCACTAGTGGGTTTAAGCGATACAGCTAACTTTATAGCAATGTACGAAAACGATGATTTTCAAGCACGTATTGCTTACAACTGGCGTGATAAGTTTTTAAATAGCGCAGCTCGATACGTAAATGAGCCAGGCTTTACTGAAGAATATTATCAAATCGACTTTAATGTTGCGTACAACTACAGCGAGCAACTCTCGTTTTTTGTTGAAGGCCTTAATATTACTGAACAAAACAGCCGCGAACATGGCCGTACGTCAGTTCAATTGTGGAACCTACAACAGCTAGGCGCACGTTACAATATTGGTATGCGTTACAACTTCTAAAGGTAATACAAAGTAAAGCCGTTAGTTTTTACTAGCGGCTTTTTTGTATTTAAAACAATATTAATGCTAGTTTAAATGTTATCAACTTTAGGGTGTTAACTCATGATCAAACCAATAACAAAAATAGTCGTTTTAGGTGGAGGTACTGCCGGCTGGCTAAGCGCAGGCTTATTAGCCGCCGAACACCCGCACCTGAATGTAACGTTAGTTGAGTCGGCAAACGTGCCTATATTGGGTGTGGGCGAAGGCACGTGGCCGTCAATGCGCAACACCCTACAGCGCATTGGCATTAAAGAAAGTGATTTTATAACCCAGTGCGACGCGTCATTTAAGCAAGGTTCTAAATTTATAAATTGGCGAAACCTCAGCGAGGGAGAAAACTACTACCACCCTTTTATGAATCCACAAGGCTACGAGCACACTAATTTACACGCCAGTTGGCAACGTATTGCACCTAACCAAAAATTTGCCGACGTTGTTAATATGCAAAGCTTTGTATGCCAAGCAGCACTAGCACCAAAGCAATTACAAACACCTGAATATGCAGCAGTTACCAACTATGGCTATCATTTAGATGCGGGTAAATTTGCTGAGTTTTTAAAAAATCACTGCGTTAAAAACCTAAATGTTTCGCATATTATCGACGATGTAACCGAGGTTATTAACGACGAGCATGGCTATATTGCCTCATTAAAAACAAATAATAATGGCGATATAACGGGTGATTTATTTATAGATTGCTCAGGCTCTCGCGCTCGTTTAATTGGTGAGCATTTTAATAGTGAGTTTATAGCGCAAGATCATATTTTATTTAATAACAGCGCTGTTGCGGCGCAAATACCTAATGCACACGCCGATCAGCCAGTTGCCTCTGCTACGTTATCTACAGCGCAAAGTAACGGTTGGATTTGGGATATAGCCCTGCCAACGCGCCGTGGTACAGGTTATGTATTTAGTAGTAAATATCAAAGCGATGAAAGCGCAACAAATACTCTAAAAAGCTACATAGCTAAAAGTACCAGTGAGCAACAAGCTGAGCAACTTAACTACCGCGTATTAAAATTCAGCCCTGGTTACAGGCAAAAATTTTGGATTAAAAACTGTGTTGCCGTAGGTATGTCAGCTGGCTTTTTAGAGCCTCTTGAAGCGTCAGCACTTGCCATGGTTGAGCTTTCAATTAGCATGATAAGCGAGCAACTCCCGCAAAACCGCACCCACATGAGCCAGCTTGAAACGCGTTTTAATGAGCGTTTTAGCACTCGTTGGCAGCGCGTTATTGAGTTTTTAAAACTTCATTATGTGCTAAGCGAGCGCGACGACACTCCTTATTGGCAAGATATTAGTAATTTAAATACCGCGCCCGAGCGCCTGCAAAACTTACTTAAACTTTGGCAATTTCAGCCCCCTAACCGCTTTGATTTTATTGAAAACGAAGAAGTGTTTTCATCAA
This sequence comes from Pseudoalteromonas sp. SWXJZ10B, assembly GCF_015864475.1. Classification (NCBI taxonomy): domain Bacteria; kingdom Pseudomonadati; phylum Pseudomonadota; class Gammaproteobacteria; order Alteromonadales; family Pseudoalteromonadaceae; genus Pseudoalteromonas; species Pseudoalteromonas sp. SWXJZ10B. The sequence continues at coordinate 92,992 of NZ_JADYXD010000004.1, read as the reverse complement.
GCAGTTATCAATACGTTTTATATGGCATGGGCTTTAATACACAAACAGTATCTGCACAAAATACATTTAACGACCCACGTGCTGGGGATTACTATTATCAGCAAAATCGCGAAAAAATAGCGCAGTGCTTAAATGGACTGCCAAGTAATCGCACGCTTTTAAATCACCTTTTATCAAATAATGGGCAGCCACATAATGACTAAAACAAACGCTGTTAAAAACGTAGTAATTGCTGGAGGCGGCACCGCTGGTTGGATGGCCGCAGCGGCACTTGCCAAACTAATTGGCAACAATATAAACATAACCCTTGTTGAATCTGACGATATTGGCACCGTGGGCGTTGGCGAGGCAACAATTCCGCCAATTCGTACATTTCATAAATTGCTGGGTATAAACGAGCAAGCATTTATGAAAGCCACTCAAGCAAGCTTTAAACTCGGTATTAGCTTTGAAAACTGGGGCGATGAAAACACCCATTATATTCACTCATTTGGCGCAACGGGCAAAGAATGCTGGGCGGGTGAATTTCACCACTTTTGGCTGCAAGGTAAAACTTTAGGAATAAACAATCCATTTGGCGATTACTGCTACGAACTGCAAGCGGCTAAAGGCGGTAAATTTGCGTTTAATCAGCAAAATCCCATTAACTATGCCTACCATATGGATGCCACACGTTACGCGCAGTTTTTACGTGAATTTTCAGAGCCATTAGGTGTAAAACGCATTGAAGGTAAAATACAAAAAGTAGTAAAAAACACTAAAACGGGCCATATAGAATCGCTTACTTTAAATAATGGCGAGCACATTAACGGCGACTTTTTTATTGATTGCACCGGCTTTAGAGGCTTATTAATAGAGCAAGCATTGCATACTGGCTACGAAGACTGGTCGCATTTACTACCGTGTAACAGCGCCATTGCCGTGCAAACAAAATCAACCAGCGAGACCGTATTGCCACTTACCCGCTCTATTGCCCACAAAAGCGGCTGGCAATGGCGTATACCGCTGCAAAACCGTGTCGGCAACGGATTAGTTTATTGCAGCCAATATATGGATGACGAACAAGCCAAAGCGCTACTATTAAATAACATTGAGGGCGAGCCACTTACAGAGCCGCGTATTATTAAATTTAAAACAGGGCGTCGCTTAAAAGGCTGGAACAAAAACTGCCTAGCGCTTGGCCTTGCCAGCGGATTTGTTGAACCACTTGAGTCCACCAGCATTCACTTAATTATGTCGGGTATTATTCGCTTTATGCGTTTATTTCCGTTTAATGGCATTACTAATCACGCCATTGACGAATACAACAAACAACTTAAAAGCGAAATTGAAAATATTCGCGACTTTATTGTGCTGCACTACAAAGTAACTAATCGCGATGACAGCGAGTTTTGGCAACACTGTAGTGCGATGGAGGTGCCAAAAACCCTTCAACATAAAATTGATTTGTTTAAGCAAACCGGTCGTGTATTTTTAGACGATGGCGACATTTTTAGAGTCGACTCGTGGGTGCAAGTTATGCTTGGCCAAGGTATTGAGCCTAATCAACATCACTTAATAGCCAGCATGATGAGCGATGAAGAACTCACCCGTTTTTTACACGGTATTAAGCAACAAATAGAGCAACGCGTAAGCCAATTACCGCCTCACCATGAGTTTTTAAAGCAGTATTGCCCAGCATAAAAAAAGCCCTTACTAGGGCGTATTGTTCTTTGGTGGTTAAATTTGCAGCAGCATATTTGGTTTTTAGGCAAGGCAGAGCCTATGTAGTGTGGTTATTCCCCATAAATAGGCGATAACGTAGCATAAATGCCAAACATGCGCTGCCCGTAGGGTTCTGCCTAGGGGCAATTTACTCTTTGTTGCTTACATGGATGTAGGTAAGGGGCGTGAGCAGGACGCGGAAGCTTTGCTCGGTTTTTACTTAGCCCACTAGGTTACAAACCTCGCGCCGCGATTAAATGGCCCCTAGATTGAACAAATTTCAATCCACAAAGATCAACACGCCCTTAGGGCTTTGAGACAACACACAATAAACTCAACTTATAAGCACTCTACTACTCACACTTTATTTTTGCTGTTTTAGCGCTTTGTGGCTCAAAGCTAATATCTGCAACTGAAACGTTAAGCTCTCCTGCCGTTTTAATAATAAAAGGGCTGGTTACTCTGGCAAAATCAACGCCCTTTTTAGCAAAACACGTTAAATCTATACTCATGGTTTGCCATGTATTTAAATCAGCATTTTTAAGCTCATTGGTAATATCAAGCTCGCCACCACAACCTTGTTCGCATTTCATTGCAAGGTATGTCTGTGAGCTAGGTATTTGGTTTACTTTATAGCTAAAGCTAAGGGCCGAATTTGCTTCAATGTAGGCCACTTTGTCTTCGGTAAAATTACTATTAATTTCGATGTAGCTGGCTGCAGTGCCATCAAAATTAAATTGCATCGCATCTTCTTGAATCGCTTTGTCTTCAGTGCGATAAGTAATGCCGCCAAGTTTTACACTGTTACTTGCTACTTGGTGCTGCTCGCTGGTTGAATTTAAAAACAAACGCCACGGTGTTTTAAAGCTGCCATTAAATATAGATAGCGGCGCAAGGTTACTAATATCAACACCTGAGTCTTCATTTAGATTATTGGCAAGCGTACTTTCATCTTTATACGTTAAGCCAAAGCCATAGGGTAATAATGGTGAGTAATCAGCATCGCCCTTATTTACTGCGGTTTGTAGTGGCGATTTAGGCCACGAGAAAGACAACTTACCTTTAAAGTCGTATTGTACCTGCCCACTTGCATCCGCTAATAAAACATCTGCAATGCCTTGTCCTTCAGTGCCAGGAAGCCATGCTGCTACAAATGCATCTGACGCGTTTAGCTCGCTGTTAACCCACATTGGTCTGCCCGATATAAACACCGATACCACCGCAATACCTTGCTGCTTTAATGTTTTTAATATTTTAAGAGAACGTTTATTGTTACGTTCAAACTCAAGGTTGTCTTTATCGCCATGTCCCTCTGCGTATGGTTCTTCGCCAAATACAACAATGGCTACATCGGGTTTGGTATCAAACGTGCCACTTGGGCTTAAAATAGCGTTACCGCCAGCAGCCTCTATTTGCGTTTTTAACCCCGCATAAATAGACGTTGCTCCAGGAAAATCTGCATTTTGATTATTAGTTCCCTGCCACGTAATACTCCAACCACCCGATTGCTTGCCAATGTTATCAGCCGCATCGCCTGCAATCAGGATGTTGCTTGATGGGTTAAGCGGTAATAAATGGTTGTTGTTTTTAAGCAGTACTAGCGACTCTTGTACCGCTTGGCGGGCAATATCGCGATGTGCTGGCGCACCTATTAGTTCTAATTTACCTGAATATTTTCGATTTGCGGGGCTTGGTTTATCAAATAAACCCGCACGTAATTTAACGCGTAAAATACGTGCCACGGCGTCATCTATTCGCGCCATTGTTATTGTGCCCGCTTTTACTTGTTTAATTGTATTTTCATAAAGTGGCTTCCAAGCATCCGTTGGTACCATAAAAATATCAAGCCCCGCATTAACAGCCTGCGGGCAACTTTCATTTGTACAGCCTGCAACTTGTCCGTGTCCGTTCCAATCTCCTACAACAAAGCCATCAAAACCCATTTTTGTTTTTAACACATCAGTAAGTAGGTATTTATTGCCGTGATTTTTTTTACCATTCCAGCTATTAAACGATGCCATAACCGACTGGCTACCCGCTGTTAGGCCGCCAATATAACCTTGCGCATGAATGTTATATAACGTCTCTTCGCTATCAATGTTGTCACCCTGATCGTCACCATCTACCGTGCCGCCATCGCCTAAAAAGTGCTTAACAGTACTAATTACGCGTTTGTCACTTAAAAAGTCTTCATCGGCTCTGCCTTGTAGTCCGTTTACAATTGCGGCTGAATATTCACGTACAATTGCAGGGTCTTCTGAGTAGCCTTCGTACGTTCGGCCCCATCGGTCATCGCGCACAACCGCAACAGTCGGTGCAAATACCCAATCGATCCCTGTTGCCATTACTTCTATTGCAGTAGCTGCTGCAATTCGCTCAATTAATGCGGGGTTATTAGCAGCACCTAAACCAATATTGTGAGGGAATAACGTCGCCCCAATCACATTATTATGGCCATGTACTGCATCGGTGCCCCACATGGTCGGAATTTTACTGCCATCAATTGAGTCATCAACTGATGCCTGATACATGCTTTCAGCAAGCGTTATCCAATCTGCAGGCGTTGCATGCTTATTAGCATTCGGGAACGAGCCACCGCCATTTAAATACGAACCAAAACCATATTTGCGCATGTCTGCAGCGGTTATATCGCGAATCTCAGGTTGGATCATCTGCGCTACTTTTTGCTCAAGCGTCATTGTTTTTAAATACTGTGCAATTGTATTTTCAATTTCAGGCGTTTTCACTACCTTACTTTTAAGCGTTGGCCAAAGTGATAAATCACCTTGCTCATGCTCAGCCTTTTTGGCTACGGCGCCTTGGCTATTATTAGCGTTAACCTCTTGTTTATTACACGCACTTAAAACGCATAACCCCCCTATTAAAATGGGGAGCATGCGTAACCTGTTAGTGTTTAAGCTTTTTTTCATTTTTATAGCCCTGTGTTGTGTCAGTGTGTTTTTGTGAAACGCCTATTTGTTATTTAAATTTAACTATTGACCTGCTTAACAATAGCCACTAATCTAAATATGGAAGCGCTTCCTTAAAGTTATTAAATACCATCCTTAGTGATTAATCAAATTAAATATGGAAGCGCTTCCATCAATGCAATTTATAAACTATAAATAAAAGCAAAATTTACTACAAAGAAGCAGAGGTTTTCTCTTAATGAAACAATTATCTTTACCTAGTGGCTCACCACTTTTAGCCAAAAATTTTACTTATGGTGTAGCTACGGCCTCATTTCAAATTGAAGGCGGCGCAGCTGATCGCTTGCCATGTATTTGGGATACCTTTTGCAGTAAAGAAGGCAAAATAGTCGATAATTCAAATGGCAATGTAGCCTGCGAGCACTACACTCGCTGGAAAGACGATATAAACTTAATTGAGTCATTAGGTGTAGACGCTTACAGACTCTCAATTTCGTGGCCGCGCGTAATGACTAAAAGCGGTCACTTAAATCCGACAGGCGTTAAGTTTTATACCGACATTTTAGATGAATTAAAACGCCGTAACATTAAAGCTTTTGTAACGCTGTACCACTGGGATTTACCACAACACATTGAAGACGAAGGTGGCTGGCTAAACCGTAACACCGCTTACGAATTTGCCCATTACGCAGATTTAATTACCAAAGCATTTGGGGAACGTGTGCACTCTTACGCCACCTTAAACGAACCGTTTTGTAGCTCTTACTTAGGTTACGAAATTGGCGTACATGCGCCTGGCATAGTAGGCCGCGAATTTGGTCGTAAAGCCGCGCACCACTTATTACTAGGTCACGGTTTAGCTATGCAAGTACTTGCTAAAAATAGCCCAAATACGCTAAACGGTATTGTACTTAACTTTACGCCTTGTTACTCCGTTACCCAAAGTGAAGATGATTTAAAAGCCACTGCATTTGCTGATGACTATATTAACCAATGGTACATGCAGCCTGTAATGCAAGGTAAATACCCTGATATTATTAAGCAATTACCAAAAGCTCACCGCCCAGATATTTTAGATGGCGACATGGAAATAATTGCTCAACCGCTGGATTATTTAGGGGTTAACTTTTATACCCGCATGCATTATCAAGCAAGCGAAACCGACTTTTACCATGAGCTGCCACATAAAGCGCCAATGACCGATATAGGCTGGGAAATTTATCCTAAAGCGCTTACAGAATTACTTGTATCGTTAAACGAAAAATACACCCTACCGCCTATTTATATTACCGAAAACGGTGCAGCCATGGCTGACGAATTTAAAGACGGCGAAGTGAGAGATAACGACCGTATTGAATATTACCACGAGCATTTAAATGCCCTACATAACGCAGCTGAGCAAGGCGTAAAAGTAGATGGTTACTTTGCGTGGAGCCTAATGGATAACTTTGAATGGGCTGAAGGATACTTAAAACGTTTTGGAATAGTACACGTAGACTACAACACACAAAAACGAACTGTTAAAGCCAGCGGTAAAGCGTACAGTAACCTAATAACTAGCCGATAATTTATCGGCTTATAACAATAAGAACACACACTGTGAACAAACTCCCTTTATACGAAAAAGTCGGTTACGCCATGGGCGATGCCGGCGCTAATTTAGTATGGCGCGGTGCGCTTGCTTATTTAGCGGTGTTTTACACCGATACATTTGGCATATCGGCAGCCGCCGCTGCCATGTTGTTTTTGGTGGTAAGGCTATCTGATGGCGTAACCGACATTATTATGGGTATGATTGCCGACAGAACGCAGTCGCGCTTTGGTAAATTTCGCCCGTGGATACTCTACTCGGCACCATTTTTGGGCTTGTTTATGGTGTTGTGTTTTACTACACCCGACTTTAGCACCACCAATAAACTTATTTATGCCTACGTAACCTACATAGGTTTAACGCTTGCCTACACCGTAAGTAACGTGCCCTACTCGGCACTTATGGGCGTAATGACACCAGACGATACAGAGCGCACAAAGCTCTCTGGTTTTAGGTTTGCAGGTGCATTTACTGGTGGCTTATTGGTTATGGGTTTTTTACCTGAGCTAGTAGCTTTTTTTGGTGGCGGCGACGATGCCAAAGGCTATCAGCTTACTATGTACTTATTTGCCAGCTTACTTATTATTTTAATGATTATAACGTTTGCGACTACCAAAGAGCGTGTAACACCGCACGCCTCAAATGAAGGCAATTTAAAATCAGAGTTGTTTGATTTAACCAAAAGCCTGCCATTTATAATCCTACCTTTGCTTGCTACCACCTTGTTTTTTTATTACCGCGATTTATACAGCGGCGTATTTTTTGCCCTTGTTATGGCTGCAATGACATTCGTTATTAAAAAATTACTCAATAAAGATAAGCAAAGCTTAACGGGATCACAGCGTGACATGGTTGACCTTCTGACCAACAAACCTTGGTTGGTGTTACTTGGCATTGGTTTTTTAACCATGATGTTTAATGGCATAAAATACGGTGTAATTGCGTACTACTTTAAGTACCACGTAGCCAATGAACTCATGGCTGGGCAATATTTTATCGCCTTGTTGGTTGTATCTATATTAGGCGCACTTGCCACAGGTAAACTGGCCGAAATTATGGGTAAACGAAACCTATTTATTGCATCATTAATGCTAAGCGGCATACTCACTACTGCATTTTACTGGGTGCCTAGCGATAATCTGGTTGCTGTATTTACCTTTGGTTGCGCTGCTGAATTTTTTGCCGCGATGATGCCAACATTATTTTTTAGTATGCTTGGTGATTCAGCCGATTATTCAGAGTGGAAAAACAAACGCCGCGCTACAGGCCTTATTTATTCTGCGGGTACATTTGTGCAAAAAACCGGTGGTGGTTTTGCAGGTGCATTAGTATTAGTGGTACTTGCAGGCTACGGCTATAACGGCATGGATGAGCTAACAATTACGCAAGCCCTACCTGGTATGCAGTTACTTATGAGCTGGATACCTGCCGCATTTGCTTTTTTAGGCGCCGCATTGATGCTTATTTATCCGCTTACTTCAGCGATGACGCAAAAAATAACAGAAGACTTAGCAATTAGACGCAGTAATGTGTAAATTAACTTTTAATGATTCTTCGCGCTTTATATTTTTATAAAGCGCGAGTAAAAACACATATAAGCTAGGACATCAATGGCGACAATTTATCAAGTATCAGAAATGGCAGGTGTGTCTTTATCAACTGTTTCAAGGGTACTTAACGACAACGACTACGTAAGCAAAAAAACTAAAAAAAAGGTATTAGAAGCAATGAAAGAGCTAGGCTATCAGCCAAGTTCTATTGCTCGCTCTTTGGCCTCGAGTACTACAAACAGCGTCGGTATTTTAGTTTCTGAGTTGGATGGTCCGTTTTTTGGTCAAATGATGTCAGCCATTGAAGAACACCTTCGTATTGCGGGTAAACACGTTATTATTACACCTGGGCACAGTGATGAGAAAAAAGAAAAAAGCGGCTTTGAATTTTTAATAGGCCGTAATTGCGACGCTATTATTGCCCACGTAGAGGCAGTATCAAATGATTACCTAATTGAGCTGAGTAAAGGTAAAACTCCTATTTACTTAATGAGCCGCTACGTTAAAGAAATTGAAGAAAACTGCATTAGCCTCGACAACGTAATGGGCGGCTACTTAGCCACCAAAGCCATGATCAACAAAGGTCATAAAAACATTGCGTACATAGCAGGCCCGCAGTTTAAAGAAGATGCATCAAACCGTTTAAAAGGTCACAAACAGGCATTAGCAGAATACAACCTAACCTTTGACGAAAACTTATATTATGTAGGCGACTTTAAAGAAACCGGCGGCAGTGACGGCTTAAGGCATTTTATTCAAAATAAAGCGCAAATAACCGCCCTTGTATGTGCCAATGACGAAATGGCATCGGGTGCCATGAAATACGCCCGCGAACACGGTTTTAACCTACCAAAAGATTTAGCCATTATTGGGTTCGATAACGTAATTTTTACCAATTACCTCTACCCAACACTGACTACAATAGATAACCCAGTTCCCGAAATGGGTCGAGCTGCGGCTAACTTAGTACTTAAAGATATTTATAAAAAAAGCGGCATAACAGTAAAGCACGTGTTTCAGCCAAAGCTTATTTTAAGAGACTCAACACCGGATATTAATTAACTTTAAAAAGTTACGTGCAGCATGCGATATGTGCCTGTCAGCTTGCATTAAAAATCTGTTAAACCCTATTCTATATAGGGTTTAACTAGGGCGTGTTGACCTTTCGTGATTAATTTTGCAGCAGACTGTTTGGTATTTAAGCAAGGCAGAGCCTATGTAGTGTAGTTGTTCCCCATAAATAGGCGATAACGCAGCATAAATGCCAAACATGCGCTGCCCCTTGGGTTCTTTCTAGGGACGATTAACTCTTTGTTGCTCGGTTTTTACTTAGCCCGCTAGGTTACAAACCTCGCGCCGCGATTAAATCGCCCCTAGATTGAACAAATTTCAATCCACAAAGAGCAACACGCCCAAATAAATGCTCACAAATATAAAACAATATCTACATAAAAACACTACAATAAAAAGCATAATAGATCCGATAATTTACCAAAAAGATCGTTTTAAAGTTTATTTATATTGTTTAATAAAATATCACTTTACTTATTTTTAATTTGGCTCTAAATTCGCGCAAATTTTATTATTAAAGTAACCTCTCAAACTTTAAAACAGTGGTTATTTACCTTCAAGAGTCGATAAACACAAATGGCCGAACTAGCCGCCACAAGCACCCCAAACAACCCTTTAGCGCCTGTTATAGGGCTGTCATTTTTTGCTATTGCCTCGGGCTTTTTAATGAGCCTTATTCCGCTATCGTTACCCGCATTTAAACTTGATGAAAATCTAGCGCCTTGGCTTGCGAGCATTTTTTACTTTGGCTTACTTATTGGCGCCACCACAATAGAGCGCATTGTGGTAAAAATTGGTCATCGCTTCGCATTTATATTATTTTTAAGTTTATTAATAGTAAGTGTGCTTGCACAACTTGCACTGCCAAATACCATTAACTGGTTAATTGCTCGGTTTGTAGCGGGCATTGCTGTTGCCGGTGTGTTTGTCGTTGTTGAGTCTTGGTTATTAATGACCAATACAGCAAAGTCGCGTGCTAAACGTTTGGGCTTATACATGACCTCACTTTATGGGGGCAGCGCCGTTGGTCAGCTTGCTATAGGGCCGCTTGGCACCGAAGGTTCAACGCCTTATTTATTTGTAGCCTCGCTATTATTTTTAGCTATTTTAGCCCCTTTATTAATAACCAAAGGTCAGCCCGAAAAACAGCACCTTGAAAAACTACCACTAAAAGAAATAAAAACACTAAGCCACCCTGCAATGCTCGGATGCTTAGCTTCAGGCTTATTACTGGGCCCTATTTACGGCTTAATGCCGGTTTATATTGCAGCGCAAGCTGATCAAGCTCAGTACACAGGCACACTTATGGCGGTTATTATTTTAGGCGGCATGGTCGTGCAGCCGCTTGTGAGTTACTTATCTACTCGGCTTGAAAAAAGCTTATTGATGGGTATGTTTTGTTTAGTAGGCGCAGCCGGTGCTGTGGGTATATTACAAGCAAATACTTTAGCAGGATTAATAGTGAGCTACTTAATACTAGGCGCGTGCAGCTTTGCACTTTACCCGATTGCTATAACACTTGCGTGCGACTCACTGCCAATGGCTAAAATAGTATCGGCAACTGAGGTTATGCTGCTCAGTTATAGTATTGGTTCGGTATTTGGTCCTATGCTCGCCGCAAATTTATCTGATGCACCAAACGGTATTGTGTTTTATTTAGCAGGCTGTTTAATCACTACCTGTATTTATATGTTTATTAAAAGCATTAAAAATATTCGCGCGGGTAAAACCCCAGTTGCAGGCTAATTAGTTTTTAATTTATCGTGTGGACTTAAAAAAAACATCTTTTTCCAGCCTTGGCTTTGCGTTGTATAAAACCAAGGCATGGGCACTAAGGATAAAATAGAATAATGCACATGAGGCTGTTTTCCTGCGGCGTTTCCGGTATCGCCCAGCAAGCCAATTTGACTGTTTATGCTTACTACATCACCTGTGCTTACTGAGTAGTCATTTAAATGTGCAAAATAATGCACGCGCCATTTAGGTCCAAGTACTGCAACCACCTTACCGCCTCGAGTTAGCTCACCTGCAAATATAACCACACCGTTTGTTGAGGCAACTACGGGAGTATTTTTTTTGCCAAAAATATCAATTCCTTTGTGCACACCCGACCTACCCCAAGGCTCGTACCAAAACGTATTATGGTTCCAATCTTTATTTGTGGCACCTTGTACCGGGATCCTTATTTTTTCGGGAATTAGTAAGCCTATAACTAATAAAACGGCTACTCCAATTGCAATCCACTTTAGTACTTTCACTTTTCTATCCTTGATATTTAAATAACTTATACTGGTAAATTATTAGCCATAATAACTGAACTCATCATGAGTCGTATTTATGGTTTTATTTATGGTTTTATTTATGGTGTTTTATTTGAATGAAATACCCGACTAACATGTACTAAGCTGATCAACTTCAAAACAGGTTTTATAAGTAATTGAGCACTGCCCGCTATAAACAACCATGTGCCACTTTGCACTAATGCATCATTTAAAAAGAAAAAACTGCCAATTAAAAACCACACTGCAATCAAAAAATCGTTAAACGCTCCCAGTGCTTCATATCGTCGCTGAATGGTAATATGCTCTTGTCCTAAATCTAAAATAAACTGATTACTGTTCGAATCCATAACTGCTCACTATTTACCTTTTATTACCTAAATACATGTTTAATAAGCCTCAAGGCTTACCTAAACAGTACAATAACAAAATTTACGCAATAAAAAACGCTGGCCGATGTAAGTCAGCCAACGTTTTTATTATTTGTACAATACTTAACTAACGTTTATTTTTTATCTTTTTCTAAACGCTTTTTAAGACTCAATGCAGCGTCAGCGGCTAATAAACGCATAAATTCAGAGCCATTACTTTGCTCGCCTTGGCCTGCGCCTATTACAATTTCAGGCACTAAACGGCTATTACCTAAGCTTGTAAATAAAGCAGTTTGAATTTTAACTTCTGCTTTTAGCGTTTCATCAAATACATACTTAGGATCAAGTGCAGCAGACTTAGCTCTTAAACGAGCCTCAGCTAAAACGTCCATACCTAATGCTTCTAAGCGTTGTTGCTTTAAAATCTCTTCTTGTTCTTTTGCAAGCTCCGCTTTTACAGCCACTCGTTGCTGCGCAGAAATAATAGCATTTGCCTTAATTCGCTCAGCATCAATTTGCTCTTTTATTTTTAGCTTTTCAGATTCAGCACGTTGCTTAGCAATTGCTTGTTCACCTAAAGCCACTTCAGTACGTGCTTGTTGCTCAGCTTTTTTAAGGTTTTGACGCGCTAGTGCTTCATCAGCAGCAGCTTGCTTTTGCGCTTCAAGGCGAGCATTTACTTTGCTTTCATAGTCAATATCAATAATGCTGGCATCAACTACTGTAATACCGTAAGCGCCTAAAATAGGTGCATTACGCAGTGTATTACCTTCATCGTCCATTTTAATATTAATAGTGACACGCTGCTGTTTACTTAAATTACCTAAATCGTCAGATTTATCGCGCTCACCCGTACTAATAATTTGTTCAGTAACAAAAATACCGTTTGTTAATTGATCAGCAAAATCTTGGCTTAATTGACCATTACCACCAGAGTAATGTTGCTCTACCGACATCATACGCGCCGACGCTTTTACATTTTCAGTGGTTGCACGCATTAATAAATTAGATATTAATGTTTCTTGTGAACCAAACTCTTCGTGTATTTTAAGTAAACCACGTAAAGCACCCGATTCAGCTGCTGGTACATTGCCTGGCAATCTAAAACGAGAAACACCTCGTGCGCCACCTGTTGTCGTATCTAAAAATCGAATTGGTATTAGCGGTACAATTGCGCTTGCTGTTGCACCGGCATCGCCCGTAAAGTTAATCGAAATTACTTTTTTATAAGCCGATGTAGTACCAAACGCTTTTAAATAAGGGCCGGCTTGATTTATTACTGTCAAGTTACCTGTAAAAGCCGATTGATGTACTAAACGCTCATCTGCTTCATTCCACGAAACAACTTGCGATGTAAGGGTTGCAATTACGGCTAATACAACAACAATTGATGAAACAACAATTACATTACGACGACCAAATCGACTCATAAATGAGTCACTTTTTACTGCTGGGACTGCTTTTTCGCTATCCATTTTTATTACTCTCCATGTTTAATTTCTTTTTAACAAAGTAAATAATTTCCTGTTCACTCAAATGTGCACAAAAGCTACCAGAGCGATGTAACTCAACAAATGTTGCAAGGATTTCTTCTTTACCTTTAGCTGTTTTATCTTGGTTTTCTTGTGTTTGATTTTTTTCTGTTAGTTGAGTGATTAAATCATCCACTATTGTGTCTTTATCAAATAGTACGTTGTATTCTTTGGATTTTCTTACCCGACTTTTATGTACGTTGCTGTAAATTACATAAAGTGCAACGCATAAAATAATAACAAGTAAACTTAACCCTATAATATAAAAAATCATAAGCTCTACTTAAATTAGTTTAAATACTTAATGAGCAATAACAATTGTAAGCATTGCTTAACAAATGTTAACCCAGTAATTTTACAGTAAACCCGAGTAAAAAACAGATTAAAAATAGAGTTCATCAAGTATATAGTTATAACCGTACGTAAAAGTAAGCTTTTTTAAACAAAAAAATGCCAGTCAGTTATTAACTGACTGGCACTAAGCTAAATATTTATTAAAGTGCTTTTTACATTATTCGCATGGAGCCCAATCAACACCATTTTCACCGCACTCATGCAGCATTGTTCCATCTTCTCGGCGGGTATCTCTAAACCATTGCCCTTCAATTGTCTTTGTAATACGTACGTTGTCTGTGGTTTTGTATTTACGCCAAAAGCTAGCATCAATAGATGTTTCGTCATCAAACTTATAAGGCATAGCAGCGAGTACAGTAACTAAATCTTGAGTTTCTAGATCAGCAGCTTTGTCTTTAACATTTACCCAATCAGATAATGTTTGAAAGTCGGCATTTTCCTCTCTAAAGGCAAAGTCAGTTTGGTAATACGATCCCGACTCAGTATAGCTAATGCTAAAACCTCGCTCGAACGGTGTATCTAAATTATCACTAACGCATTCATCAGCTGTTGGAAAGTTAACCGATGGGCTTGTATTATCAACGCCATAAAGCACATTGCTTTGCTCAAAACTAACGCTCTCAATGCTAGAGCATCGGTAAGTACGATCGGCGTTAATGTAAACATCGTCTCTAACTGTTAATTTTCCATTTAACGACTCTTCGCCCCAAGGCGTATCTGTTGAATCCAATCGAGACAAAATAACGTCAATTTTGTCGAGTTCGTCTGTATTTTGAAGCTTTACTTGCTCATAAATAAGCTCAGCGCCCGCAAAAATAACCTTGTCTCTGTACCATGCATTTTCAAACTCATACTCATCATCTTTTGTTGTGTCTTGGTAAATCACTGCTCTTACTTCTTCTGCATCAGGATACTGAGCATCTAGCTCTTGCTTGAATTTATAGGCCGCTTTTAGTCCCTTAACAATTGCTTGTGCTCTGTCGTAAGCATCACTGTCACTAGTGGCAATAAAATCTGAGTAAATTTGCTCTGTCGACAAATTATAATGCGCAACCAAGTTTTGCATAACATTTGTTATTTCGCTTTGAAGGTTTGCAAGTAGCTCAGTATTTTCTTTAAGTGCATCACAGCTTAAATTATTGTTACCACTTTTTTGTAATTGAAGGCTTAACTGCTCCCAAATAACGGTTGTTAAAGGGGATATATTTCGAATATCTTCATCAGTCAAAGCCTCAATTGAGGGCGGAAATGACATTTGATACGCTTGTGTTACCTCTCCTAAGTCCTCGTCAATTGCGCCAACAGGTACATCAACATACATAGTTGAATACGGCACACACAGCGCCTGCTCTTCTGTAAAATTAAAACTATAATTACCCGATTCTTCAGAGACTACAGAAGGTTCTGTTTGCTCATCAAAAGTACCATCGCCATCAATATCTAGCCATACTATTGCACCAGATACATAGCCATCAATAACCTTTCCAGTAAGAGAGATAGTGTTAACTTCTACGGGGTCTACTTTTATAGGGTCAGGCTTAGCTACAACTGGCTCTACAACGACCACTTTATCATCGCCACCGCCGCCACATCCAACAAGGCCTAGCGTAAACGCTAATGAAATAGCTAACTGACTTTTTTTAAAAGACATACAAAGATTTCCTTTTTTGCACTTTAATTATTATTAAAAATCATATTGTTATAAATTGAATTGGTTACTTTAATAAATAACAAGTAAATTTAAACAACAGAAATTTATTGAATATTTATGGGGGGATGGCAACAAGTTAACATGCCCTGTACCTATATGGTGACACGTCATGTTAAATTTTGCTCTTACATTTGTTAATTAAATATAACTAAGACCAGCTATTGTTGACTAATATGGACTACAGGTACCTAAAATAAAGGGCTTGAGTGATAGGCAGTATTTTGTAAACGAATGTGTATCATACATGGGTTGGTTTAGAGCGCTTCGATAACTATAAAACAATTATATAAGCAAACCATCAGCATTTTTGATTCGCTCTTAAAATTAAAAAGCCACCTAATTAAGGTGGCTTATGTTTATTGCATTGTGTTTTTAATGTGCCTGACTATCGTTTTCTTCGCGTTTATAAATATATGTTTGTTGGGTTTTAAAGCCAAAACCAGTTGGTTCAGCGCCATTTACTAGCTTAACTTTTCCACCTTCAACATTTAAATTTGGCCCAAGTATTTCAATAGCTTTTATCGGCTTATCAGAACCTTTAACCCCAGGGCCTATTAAATAAAACTGACTAACTTGCGTTACATCCGTTGCATCATCCCAATCGCACTTACCATCCGCATCATTATCTGCACACGACGGGCCTTCCCCAAAAAATAGTTTCGGTGTATCTGGTACATCATTACTTGTTGCAAATTTCACATCGTCATAAACCTTCGTTCCATAATGCAAATGAAAGGCATAAAGCGAACCACCGCCACCCGTTAACGAACATTGGTTTTGTGTTGATGATGAAGATGCAGGCGTAAAGGAAGTAAAGTAAGCAACCCCACCAACGACCGTTGCTGCAGCAAGGGACTTTTCGCCCGTCCCTAATTCGTATCGCCACCCTTTAAATTCGGCTAACTTAACTTCAAGATTAACAAATTTATCTACGTCATCAAGTGCATTACCAAATGGGTCTTCATTCATTTTCATTAAATCATCTGGCACTATTGGGGCTGGAAATTCAGTAAATATTTTTGTTAGGGTGTTTTCATCGCGGATCATATACAGCTGATCTTGCTCATTAGTAGCAAGTGGGTTTGAACGATTTCCGCTACCTATAACTATTGCGTCATACGGGGTATCTAAACGGGTCGTAATCATTTCACCACCATAATTGGTCTTAGTAACTTTACTAAACAGCGTTCTAGCAACTAACGGTTTATAAAAAAAACGTCTGTCTTGTGACGCTAATGTACTGCCAAGTTCAGCAAGTTTAAAGTGAGTAATCTCATCTTCATCATCGGTGGGAATATCTACACGCCAAATATTACCGCCAGTATCGGTTGCATAAATTCGGTCAATATACCCATCGTAATCTGAGTCAAGCGTAGTTACATCCGCTGCAATACTGTGCTCTCCGGTAAAACCATGTTCATCTGGAGTGAGCGCCCATACCTTTTCGCCAGTTTTAGCATTAACAATGTAAATACCTAGCCCGGTTTCATCTGTTGTTCTAATCGCATTATCTTTGTTTGTATCGTAGCCTGCGCCAAATATCAGCAATGGATCCTCACCAAACGCTTTAATGTAAGCAATTTGAGGTTTAGACCATGTTTGTGCTAAATATTTAAATTCTTCAGAGCCACCAACAATTGGCTTATTCCATAATTTTTTAGGTTTTTTTGGGTCACTTATATCCAGGCCGTAGTAATTTTTACCGCCTCGGCGCATGCCTGTAAATGCCCAAACTTCATCGCCCTCACTTGCTTTAACAACACCATCATTTAAACCATCAGTGTTTAAACTTTTATTATTAAAGAACACACTTATAGGGCCATCCATGCCATACACTTTTGTATTTGCGAGATTACTCCGCAAAGCCGGAATGTTTTTTAATAAGGCAGCAGGTGTAAAAGCCCACCTTTCTTCAACAGTATCGCCTTTGTCTTCGAACATATGTAAAAAGCCGGCATTGGTACCAACAAGTATATGAATACTTCCATCGCCGTAATCTATAGATACCGGTTTTGAATGCAAAGGATCGCCAAAAATATTGATTCGCTGATCTACTGATGAGTCATCACCATCTTCATTATCAACATCAACCCCTCGTGCCCAGTTAATATCACTCTCCTGTAAAGTTAACCCGATATTAGGAATCAAATCAGGGGCAAGATCGGTAACTGTACTTGTCGCTAAATCTAAAATGGTTTGTACTTTATCAAAAGTAAAATCAATAATACTGCCCGTTTTATCTATGTAGATTTTACGGCTATCAGGGTCTAAAGTTGATAAAAGTAAATTTACGCCACCCTGAGCTACTAAATTCCCATCTGCAGGCTTATTAGTTGGCAGCCAAAAAGTTCGAGCTTTCTCATCAATTAACCCATTTTCATCAAGAGCTATTTTATCAGTTGAATCGACTATATTTGCACCAGACACTTTAAGCTTTTTTAAATTTCCGCTCCAACGTGCGCCTGTTTCAGGGTAAAACATCGCAAAGTAAATTGACTCTCGGCTACGTGTTTGGTCAACATTGTTACTTGCTACCGTAGGAGATGAAAAACTATCGTTAACTTCGCGTATTTTCGATATTGTATTATTAAGTGCTTCAGAAAGTTCAGTCGATGTATCTGCATGTAAGTACTCGCCTCCTCCCAATAAAGCGGTTTTTTCTAATAACTTTTTACCATTTGTACTCATGCCACTACCAAAACCGATAGTAAAAACGCGTCCGGTATCAGCAACCTCTGGCGTGGTGTCGTACAAATCCACCTCTACATCTCTTGTACCATGTATTATCTGAGCTAAAGCGGCTAAATAACTGCCACTTGTTTTAGCTGGGTTTGAGCCAAAAGTAGATTTGTATAATGCTTTTATATCTGAGTCTGACTGATTATCGTTGTAGGGATCACCGTCGGTCATTAAAATCACATTAATAGAGTTGTCACAGCGCTCATCAGAACCTTGAACAGCTTTAAAGGGCGAGATGTATTTAGAATCATAGCCGTCATATCGATTCCCTGTTTCGGCAGAATAATCCCTATCACCTTTATTTCGACCATAATCAACATACCAACCTCTTAGGTATCGATAAGCCTCCCACAGAGTCTCAGCTAAAGGCGTGCTTCCACCCGCACTTAATTCTTCGATTTTATCCGTGATAGTATCGTGATCAGTCCCAACATCAGATAAAACATATCCACCATATGAACTATAAAAACGCATTAAACCAAAATCAATCGAGCTGTTATCACTTACTAATTGGGTCATCGCGCTTATACCAGCATCGATTTTTTTAGGGCCCCCATTAGGCAGCTTAGTCTTCATACTTCCTGATGTATCAAACACAATAAGCACGCGAGGGTTTTCGTCGGTTTCAACATTATGGTTTACGTATAGCTCTATATCTTCGGCAAATACAGAAAGGCTAATACCCACCCCGAATAACAAGGCAGCTATTTTTTTTAGTTTGAATTGCATTTTTAAATCCCTTTATTTGCGCTTTTTATTTTTATTGCGCAAGTTAATAACTACTCTATTCCTTGTTTAATTTTTAGTAATATGGAGGTGGGACTAAAAATTAAAACCAAGATAATATCTAGCTATTTATCACAAAACAGTGATTAGCATCCACGTGTCGTCAATGCTATAAAATATATATTACTTCGATTTTAAATAAAAATAGATTAAAGTCAAAGACATTAGACTTTATTATTAATTAAAAACAACAACTTAAACAAAACAATCCCGTTTTACTGCACAGTTTAGTCACGTCAAAAAATAATGTTTTTACCTATGTTTCTATATTTATAGATCTATGTTTTAGGTAACAAGTACTTACCAATATAAATTAGTAGCGTAAGGCTCTAAAAATCACTCTTAAGAGCACTATTATTCAGTAAAGCTGTTTTATTAAAATGAGTGTATTTATAAGTAACTACGGTTATGCAAACATACAAAAAAGCCCATATTAGGTGCTACCTAATATGGGCTTTTATACTCTCGCTAAATTATAAGTGCTTTATGCAAGCATTCTTATAAAGATAACTCTTTTTTAGCACGAGTTAAGTTATGCGTTACAAGTGAGTTTTTAGAAATTTGAACCGCTTCATATAAATCAGAAATACCCGCAGTGTCTTTTTGAGCCTTAATACGTGCTACACCACGGTTACTTAATGCAAACGATGTAAGTTCACGTACTTTTAAACGCGGACCATGGCTTTGCTTAAGTAAAGCAATTGCTTGTGTACAAATAGCTTCTGCTTCTTCGTAGTTTTTTGATTCAACAGTTAAAGCACAGCTATTAAATGATTTTTCAAATGCTGGGGCTGCAGTTACAGAGTCTTCAATAACCATTAATTTATAATCACCTTGATTAGCCATTGCAGCAGCTGAGCAAGTTAATAATGAGCCAAGAGCGATGGTTTTTAAAAGTGTAAATTTCATGATTATATTCCTGTTATGGCAATTGTTTAAACTAGTGATCTTTTTTAGCGTCAAGTAAATAGCTTAATAACAAGGCAAAAATTATGAAATATAGTCGTTCTATATAAGTAATTTTTTAACGCCGTTAGTGAGTTATTTAATTCGCTAAAATAATCATGTTTTAATAAAATTGGTATTTGTTAGTCGTACTTGTTGCCGACAAATAAACTTTAGAGTGTTAGCTCAATTACCACAAACGATAAAAACAAACCTAATAAGTGAATAAATCTAACCTATAGACTTTAGTCTAACATCTATAAAAATACTTAGTAATTACAATTAGTTAAAAACCATGCAAATCACTAAACAATAAATAGCAGAATACAGTTTTTTTATTTTTAATAATACCAATTCGCTTAATTAAGTGATCTATTTTGAGGATGGAAAAACGTGTTGATAGCTAGGCAAAAAGATCGCTATTTGGTTGTTCTAAATGAGAATTTTTTAACGCAGGTAGCGACACGTTTAGCCCCGCAAAATGATTAAGTATTATTGCGGATTGGTATAACACAATACAAAGTTAATAAACACGAAAAAGCCGATGTTGGGGTTTAACCCAACATCGGCTTTTTTACTCTCGCTATTTTATATCATGCTTTAGTAAGCACTTTATAAAACACGTTATAAAGGTTTTTTATAACGATAACTCTTCTTTAGCGCGAGTTAAGTTGTGCGATACCATTGAGCTGTTAGATAATTTTGATGCTTCGTATAAATCAGCAAGTGCAGCAGTATCGTTATGCGCTTTTAAACGTGCAACACCACGGTTGCTTAATGCGAATGACGTAAGTTGGCGTACTTTAAATTTAGGGCCATCTGCGTCTTTTAAAAGTGCGATTGCTTTAGTACAAATTTCTTCCGCTTGTGCATAATTTTTTGACTTAACATTCAGTGCGCAGCTATTAAATGATTGCTCAAGTGGCTGTGGCGCTGTTGCAGTTTCAATAACCATTAATTTGTAATCACTTTGATCAGCCATTGCAGCAGCTGAACATGTTAATAGTGAGCTAAGAGCGATAGTTTTGATAAGTGTAAGTTTCATGGTCATATTCCTGATTAGTTAAGCCGTGCTTGTTGCCGACAACTGAACTTTAGAGAATTACCACAACCCCGACAAACGATTAAAACAAACCTAATAAGTGAAGAAAATTAACCTATAGACCTTAGTCTAATACGCTTAAACTTTTTCTATATATTTAAATAACTTACGCACTATCTTACGTGCCTAAAATCGCTACTTTGCATTTTAAAATACATATAATTATTTATGCTTTTATTTAGTCGGTTTTATTTTAAGCACCTTGCTTTGGCATAACTGAATAACAATCAAACAAATTTATACATTTAATTACATGCAATACTAAGTTATGTATTTATAATTACGGCTCTGGTAACTTTTCATCATTAATAGGTTAACTTTTTTGAAACACACACTTCCTCTTTTTGTTTTATTAAGCACGCTTTTATCATTTAGCCAAAATGCTAACGCAAGGCTTTTGCTCGGTAATGACATGCCTAACACCGGTATGTTTATAAAATCAGAATTTAATGGCGATAGCAGCATTACATCTGCGGGTGTAGAAATGATGGTTAAGCAAAATTACAGTAACTTTGGTGTTGTTTTTACAAGCGCAATTGGCGCGGCAGTAATCGATAATAAACAAGGCGAGCAAGAAGAATTTATAACGTGGGACAATGGCATGAAGCTTGGTTATTTTAATGACTTTTTTATATACGCCGAGCTTGGCTTAGATCTGTTCGAACTCGCCTTTAAAAACGATAGAGGCGATAACACCTACCAAATAGAAAAATCGAACAACGACATAGACGGTTACGCAGGTATAGGTGCGGGTTATCACTTTAAGCCATTTAAAATAGAAGTATTTACTCGAGCACGCCAAATAGATGGCGACTACTGGGAAGCACAAGAACATATTTACAGCGGTGTGCAGCTCAGCTTTACGTTTTAATTGCCCTTTTGTTTTATAAGAAAAATAAAAAGCGTGTGAAATACAGCTATTTCACACGCTTTTTAAAAAATTACATTTAACAGGTTTGATCTAACCAATTTATTTTTAACGGATAGTTTTGGCTACTTTACCAATACTCAAACCCTGAATTAAAATAGAAAACACCACAACCGCATAAGTAAGAGCCAATAAAATATCCCGCTCGTTCCCATCAGGTAACTGCAATACCAATGCAACCGAAATACCACCACGCAAGCCACCCCAGGTTAAAACTTTCCATGCGCCAGATGGCAACTCTAATTGCTTATTAAATGTAGTGGTTGTTATACCCACAACAATTAAACGTGCCATTAACGCTATAAAAATAGTTAAGCCACCAGCAATAAATAAATTACTCGAAAATGCAATCATGACGACTTCAAGCCCTATGAGTACAAATAAAATGGCATTTAAAATTTCGTCAATCAGCTCCCAAAATAAATCAACGTAATGGCGTGTTTTGTCGCTCATAGCCCAGCTTCGGCCGTGGTTACCCACCATTAAGCCCATCATTACCATTGCAAGTGGACCCGACAAATGCCAATGGCTTGCAAGCGCGTAACCACCAATAACACCGGCTAGTGTAAGTAATACTTCTTCTTGATAGCTATCAATGCTTTTAAGTAAGTAATATAAAATACCGCCCAGCACCAAACCAAAAACAATACCGCCACCCGCTTCAACGGCAAGTGTATGCGCCACATAATACGTGGTAGGAATATCACCACTAGATAAAATACCCAGTAAAAGCACAAAAATCACCACGCCAATACCATCGTTAAATAACGACTCACCCGCTATAACAGTTTCAATACTTTTTGGTGCACCCGCCGATTGTAAAATACCCATAACCGCAATCGGATCGGTCGGCGATATTAGCGAGCCAAATAATAAACACCAAATAAACGACAAGTTAAACCCAAGTAAAGGCATTACAAAATAAAGCGCGGCAGCAATAATAACGGTCGATAACAGCGTACCCACACAAGCCAAAATACCAATCGGCAATTTATAGCGCTTTAAGTCACCTACATTTACGTGCAACGCACCAGCAAACAGCAACATTGAAAGCATGCCATCAAGCAAAACTTCAGTAAAATCTAACTGATCGAGCAAGCTCACTTCGTAATCTATAAGATCATCAAACCCTAAAAAGCCCAAAAATATAGCGCCGATAGATAAAAGCATCGAAATAACCATAACGCCAATGGTTGTTGGCAAGCCAATAAAGCGATGGTTTACATAGGTGAGTAACGCGGTAATTGATAAAAATATCGCACTTATTTCAAGTACGCTTAGGCTGGTTCCTGGTGCCATGGTTTAAATCTCAATATTTATTTAATGATGCCTTGCTCAAAATAAGCAAAGCAGAAGGGTTATTATTTTTTATACGGTTATCTCGCATTATATTCGTGTAGCCTAAACAAGCATACCCAAAATATTAATTATAAATACACACCCTACTCTATTAACGTATTTAAAGTATTAACTCACGCATTAAATAAAACAAAAAGCCCATGTTAGGAATTAACCTAACATGGGCTTTTTTACTCTCGCTATTTTATAACATGCTTTTGGTAAGCACTTTATAAAAGCATTTATAAAATACTTATAAAGAAAGCTCTTCTTTAGCGCGAGTTAAGTTATGCGATACCATTGTACTTGTAGACATTTGGTTAGCTTCGTATAAATCAGCTAGGCCAGCAGTGTCGTTATTCGCTTTTAAACGTGCAACACCACGGTTGCTTAAAGCAAATGACGTAAGTTGGCGTACTTTAAATTTAGGGCCATCTGCATCTTTTAAAAGTGCGATTGCTTGTGTACAAATTGCTTCAGCTTGTGCGTAATTTTTTGACTTAACATTCAGTGCACAGCTGTTAAATGATTGCTCAAGTGGCTGTGGCGCTGTTGCAGTTTCAATAACCATTAATTTGTAATCACTTTGCTCAGCCATTGCAGCAGCTGAACATGTAAGTAGTGAGCTAAGAGCGATAGTTTTGATAAGAGTAAGTTTCATGGTCGTAGTCCTGTTGGTTAAGCCGTGCTTGTTGCCGACAACTGAACTTTAGAGAATTAACACAAAACCGACAAACGATTAAAACAAACCTAATAAGTGAATAAATCTAACCTATAGACTTTAGTCTAATGCCAGATTACTAATTTACGACAATTGATATTTATAAAAACAACCAACGAAACTTAAACTTATTGAGTGCGTTCTAGTAACTTAACTACTTGGGCTACAACCATTTCTGGCTCATCATTTTGCGGGTAGTGATAGCTTTTATTTGTTATTACTATTTCACCTTGAGGAAATGCATTAGCCCACTTTGAATGTAAGTCGCCCCACATTTCACGCGCTTTGTTGGTAAAAAATAATACCGATGGACTTTTATATTTTTTAACTGAGGCTATAACAGTCACTGGTATATCAGCAATTTGTGGATAATCAGGCAGTGGACGTTTTGCCCAAAAATCTAAATACTGATTCGACATTCCATTTTTCATGTCATCAAGCTTTATTGCAGCAATTTCTTTTTCAGCGCGAGGCAAGTCAATCGCGCGCATAATATCTACATCGTGCTCTGATGCAGGCTCAATCAACATCAACGCTTTAATTTGATTAGGGTATGTTGCAGCAAATACACGTGCAATATAAGCACCATAAGAATGCGCAATATATACAACAGGCTCATCTATTTTCAGTGTTTTGAGTAATAACGCAACCTCCGCTGCATATTCTTCTGAGCTATAGTTTTTCTTTATTTGTGCAGAGCCGCCATTACCAATACGAGAATACCGTATAACTTTAGCGTACTTGGTAAGTGATTCAAAAACCGGATTCCAATCACTTAAACCAGCAGAACCACCCGCTTCAAGTAAAATAGTATGTTTACCTTTACCAGCTAGCTCGTATTCAACGTCAAAGCCATTTACTTGAACTTTAGCCAGTACAGCTAAGGCACTATGTGAGATAAAAAGTGAGCAATAAATAATAACTTTTATTAATGATTTCATTGTTATAAATGGGTAGTGTTATTAAAATAATCTCCAATGTTAGATACTTTTGTGTATAGTTTCTAGTAATATTACGTACAAATGAAATTAGAGCCTTTAGAGTTTAAAATGCGTGAATATGGCACCAAAGTTTGATGAGCGTGATGTGGGTTTTGTAGATCTTGAAGCAAAGTACTTTCTCGGTTTGCACGTAGTAATAAGCCTGAACGACAACCAAGCTCCATTTAAGCAGTTCATTATCGAAAACGGTTACAAGTTCCTAAAAGCCGCCAACCCCAACTGGCCAGTTCAACTAATTCCAATAAATGGTGATTGCACGTTGGTTGGAAAAATAATATTTACAGGTAAGTCACTTTAGAACGATTAATAACAATAATAAATTAAAGGAATAATTATGTTTTTTGAACAAAGGGATAACAATCTCTCAATGCAGAATTTTGTTGTAAATGCAATAACATGTAAGAACGAGATCCAAAATCAAGATTCTTCTGTGAATTTATACTTAAACGACACTCTTTCCATTTTTCAAGCTGCTCCCAAAAAGTGGGATAATGATTGTATTCTAAGTATAAATGAAATTGGGGAGAAATTTGTTGAAGCTATACTAGAGCTACAACCTCCTTTCCATAAGGACCCTGACCTTTCAGAAAAGTTGGAATTAATTTTTAAATATTCGATGAAGTTTTTAAGTGAAAGAGATTTCAAAAACTCACTATCAGATACGCAACACCTTTCGATAAATGAAGAACGCTTGAATAAAGTAGTCGATAATATTGATGCATATATCAACCATAATGAAGTTAGCAAAAGTCTTAAGAAATACCTTAGAAATATCAAATATTCGAGTGCTTATGAGATAACTAAAGATCTCTATCATTCTAAGGAAATTAATCTATTTTCCTCATTTCAAGAAGAACATAATAAAGCAAAAAATACTCTTCAAGATCTTGAAAACCAGTCAAAATCCGTTAAAGAAGACTTAATTAAGCACCATTCATTACTTGAGCAAAGAGAAACTAAGGTAAATGATTTAAAAAATATTTTAGAGCAGCAAGCCGATGCATTTAATTTTGTAGGTCTTTATAAGGGCTTTAATGACTTAGCCAAAGCTAAAAGTATTGAAGCTAAAAATCTATTTTCAGGGTTATTAGGAATGGGTGTTCTAATTACAATTCCACTGCTTTGCAGTATTTTTAACTGGCTACCTGAAAATATTACACAAAGTAAAGAACCCTTAACTCATTTAGCTAAACTGCTACCGATTATTTCTTTAGAAATCATTTTTATATATTTTTTTAGAGTAATATTACAAAATTATAAATCAGTAAAAGCGCAAATATTACAAATTGAGTTGAGAAAAACACTTTGCCAATTTATTCAAAAATACGCTGAATATTCAAAAGAAATAAGAGCAAACGATGATATGAATATCCTTGATAAATTTGAGAATCTTATTTTTAGTGGGATTATCAGTGATGCTGAAAACCTACCAAGCACCTTTGACGGCATGGATCAAATTGGTAAGCTACTTAGTTCACTCAAGAAATAAGCTAGAATGGAGTATTTATGAATACATCTAATTTTTTTTAGCAAGAAGTAATTGGTTTTACTTTAGAGTGATTAGCCTCATATTTATTGCTGGTCTTATTGCTGGTACAGCGTCTCCTCAAATTAATATTGATATCAGCATTAAGGAACAACCGGCCCCTGATTGGATAGTAGCTTTTTGCACAATAGGGCTTTTTATTATTGCTTTTAAGGCTAGAAATCAATGGCTTCATCAAAAAGACTTAGAGAACCATGCTGAATTCTCTAAGTCTTTTTATCAATACTTCCTATTGAAAGTTAACGCTTTAAACCCTACAAAGATTGAACTGAAAATTTTGGCTGAACTTGAAAAAATAAAATTTTTTATGCGCGAGCTTAATGCTGAGGGATTAAACCGTATTCAGTTAACCTTAGATGCAAAGCAAGATGAACTAGCGAAACATAAAAAAAATTATGAAGCTTTTTATTTAGAATTAGATACCGCAAAAGAAAAAATGCTTGTTTGTGCGAGTGTCATTAGGGTAAATAGGAGTAAAGTTAAAGATTTTTCTTTGATGCTTGCTACCTATCAAATGGAAGATATTAACAAGGACTTTAAAAAGTTTAGGCGTGAGATAAATGAAGTTTATCTAGATATCCAACGAATGCATTTTTCTGAAGATGAGCTAATTCATCTTCCCTAATGAATTAATTATAAATAGTTAACCTTGATCACAAAAAATAGACTGAAGTATTCTAAATACGATGCCTTATCGCTGCATCCATTCATTCTAACTTATTTAAAACTGTTCTAATGGCATTGCCTTCAGTTGTGCTCATTTTTTATTGTATATTATTAAAGTAGTTCGCCTATGAAGTAGCTTCAGGGCTTTCTAAATTATTATCAAGCCTTGACTTCACTCTTTAAAACAAATTATACAAACATCATTTATCACCCAAACCTATAAACTCCCTCGCCCATATGCCATAATCTAAATAATTCATTATTTTAGTAACTTGGCGCGCATTTAGGCGATTTTAAGTTAACTACTCAGGGTTTTCAGTATGGCATATCAAGAGCAAAATCAAGCAACAATCTATTGGCACGACTATGAGACGTGGGGGGCGAGCCCTCAAAAGGATAAGCCGAGCCAGTTTGCAGGTATTCGTACCGATCTTGATTTAAATATTATTGGCGAGCCGCTTATTGAATATTGTAAGCCGCAAGCGGATTACTTGCCTCACCCTGAGGCGTGTTTAATTACAGGTATTACGCCACAAGTGGCGATGAAAAAAGGCTTAGTTGAAGCTGAGTTTATAGCAAAAATTCATGCCGAATTTAGTGTGCCAAACACCTGTGTTGCTGGTTATAACAGTATTCGGTTTGATGACGAAGTAAGCCGTTATAGCTTTTATCGTAACTTTTACGACCCGTACGAGCGCGAATATAAAAACAATAATAGCCGATGGGATATTATTGATTTAGTACGTGCTTGTTACGCGCTGCGCCCTGAAGGCATTGAATGGCCGTTAAAAGAAGACGGCAGCCCAAGCTTTAAGCTAGAGCATTTAACGGTAGCCAATGGTATTGAACACGCTGCAGCGCATGACGCGCTAAGCGATGTAACCGCCACTATTGCACTGGCTAAGCTAATAAAAGAAAAACAGCCAAAGCTGTATAACTTCTTTTTTGGGCTGCGTAATAAAAAAGCCCTTGCTGAATTGGTTGATGTTTTTAATATGACGCCGCTGGTGCATACCACGTCGCGTATACCTGCAACACAAGGCTGTACAAGCTGGGTTGCACCAATGAGCTTTCATCCGGTAAATAAAAATGCGGTTATTTGTTTTGATTTAACTCAAAACCCGCAAGTACTCATTGATTTAAACGTAGAAGAGTTACGCAAACGCTTATACACCAAACGTGTAGATTTAGCCGAGGACGATTTACCTGTTGGCTTAAAGCTGGTGCATTTAAACAAGTGCCCTATTTTAGCCCCAGCTAAAACGTTATTGCCTGAAAATGCCGCCCGTTTGGGAATTGACCGCGAGCAGTGCTTAGCTAACTTAGCTATTTTAAAAGCCAATACCGACCTTCGCGATAAAGTAACGGAAGTGTTTAACGAGCAAGGCGATTACAGCGCAACCACTAACGTTGACTACTTACTTTACGATGGGTTTACAAGCCATGCCGATAAAGCTAAGTTTGCGATTATTCGTGATGCAAAACCAGATGAATTAGCAGGGTTGAAGTTAGACTTTGAAGATAAAAAGTTTAATACGTTGTTGTTTAGATACCGCGCCCGTAACTGGCCAGAAACGCTAAACCAGCAAGAGCTTGATCAATGGCGCCAGTATTGCCAAAACAAGTTAATGCACGGGGAAGATCAACCATCAATTAATGCGCAAGATTTTATGATTACCCTTGAAAACCTAGCGCATGAACATGACGACAGCGAAAAAAATCTTACAATTTTAAAGGCGCTATATAACTACGCACAAAGCATGTAATTTGCTTTAAGTTTGTGTGTATAACGTATTAAAAACGCGACACTTTAGCAATAAAGTGTCGCGTTTTTTTGTTTATAAATATTTGTACCACTACACGCAAAGTAAAATCTATTTCACAAAGAGAAGCGAATGAGGAGTAAATGAGAAGACGTAAAAACAATAATTTTTTAGATCTATTACTTCTTCTAAAAGCGCAGCGCCTCATAACCTCTTTGTGAATAAGTCACTTTACGGGCTTTGCCCGTCACGCAAGCAAGCTTCGCGTCTACAAAGTAAAACTGATATCTACACTTTGACGTAGACGTTGAGCTTGCTCACGTGAAAAGCACAGCTTTAAATTGCTTAAATAAAGCACTATTCACAAAGAGAAGCGAATGAGGAGTAAATGAGAAGACGTAAAAACAATAATTTTTTAGATCTATTACTTCTTCTAAAAGCGCAGCGCCTCATAACCTCTTTGTGAATAAATCACTTTACGGGCTTTGCCCGTCACGCAAGCAAGCTTCGCGTCTACAAGTAAAACTCATATCTACACTTTGGCGTAGACGTTGAGCTTGCTCACGTGAAAAGCGCAGCTTTAATTGATTAAATAAAACTCTATTCACAAAGAGAAGAGCAAGAGGAGTAAATGAGTAAACATAAACACAACAACCGTTTTAGACTTATTACTGCTTCTAAAAGTGCAGCGCCTCATAACCTCTTTGTGAATAAGTCACTTTACGGACTTTGCCCATCACGCAAGCAAGCTTCGCGTCTCCAAAAACAATCATAAATCTACACTTTGGGGTAAACGTAGAGCTTGCTCACGTGAAAAGCACCGCTTTTAATTACTTAAATAAAACTCTATTCACAAAGAGAAGCGAATGAGGAGTAAATGAGAAGACATAAAAACAACAACCGCTTTAGACTTATTACTGCCTCTAAAAGCGCAGCGCCTCTAAACCTCTTTGTGAATAAATTACTTTACGGGCTTTGCCCGTCACGCAAGCAAGCTTCGCGTCTACAGCGTTACTTTTTATGCAGCGCTTCAATGCGTGCTAGTAAACTTGAGGTGTCGTATCTGCCGCCGCCGAGTGCTTGTACATCGGCGTAGTATTGATCGACCGTTGCGGTCATTGGTAAAGTAGCGCCGTTGTTTTTAGCTTCATCGAGTGCAATGCCTAAATCTTTACGCATCCAATCTACGGCAAAACCAAACTCGTATTCCCCTGCCCACATTGTTTTGTAGCGGTTTTCCATTTGCCACGAACCGGCTGCGCCTTTAGAAATGGTCTCTATGACTTTTTCGCCATCAAGCCCAGCTTGCTTGGCAAAATGTAAGCCTTCGGCTAACCCTTGCACTGCGCCAGCAATACAAATTTGATTAACCATTTTACAAAGTTGTCCCGAGCCAACGCCACCTAACAGTTGGCTAAAACGACTAAACGCCGCCATAACTGGCTGCACTTTAGCAAATACGGCTTCACTACCACCCGCCATTACCGTTAATACGCCGTTTTCGGCGCCAGCTTGTCCGCCCGATACAGGCGCATCTATAAAGTCGATATTTTGCAGAACCGCTTTAGCAGCCACTTCGCGGGCTACTTCGGCAGAGGTTGTGGTGTGATCAACCAAAATAGTGTGTGGCAACATGCCTGCTAACACGCCATCGTCGCCATAGACTACTGAGCGTAAATCGTCATCGTTACCAACACACATAAATACGATGTCGGCATTGTTGGCAGCTTCGCGCGGGGTTGGTGCAAAGCTTCCTGAATGTTCTGCAGTCCACGTTTGTGCTTTAGCTTGAGTACGGTTATAAACGCATACGCTGTGCCCTGCTTTTGCTAAATGCCCCGCCATTGGGTAACCCATTACGCCTAAACCTATAAATGCGACTTTCATTGACATAAAAATGACCTATTTAACTGATAACTTAGAAACTAGACCTCGATTATGTCAACCGGTCGATAAAAAAGCGAATGAAAGTCTTTATAAAATTTCCTTAGCGGGAAAGGTAAGTAGGTAACCTATGGACAGTATTTATCAATTTAATGCACCACTTTTTAACAGCGAAAATTTTTCTCTTAGCCAATTACAGGGCAAAACCGTCCTTATTGTTAATACAGCGAGTAAGTGTAATTTTTCGGTGCAATTAAATGCGCTCGAAAAGCTCTATCAGCAATACAAAAGCAATGGTTTTACTGTACTTGCGTTTCCCTGTAACCAGTTTGGCCAAAATGAGCCGCTTGATAATTTAGCCATTAAAGACTTTTACCAAGATCAATTTAATACCTCGTTTGAGGTATTTGGTAAGGTAATGGTAAATGGGCCAGAAACACATCCGTTGTTTAATTATTTAAAGTCGCATACGCGGGGTATTTCGCAAAATCGTGCAATTAAGTGGAATTTCACTAAGTTTTTAATTAACTCACAAGGGCAACTTGTTGCACGTTATGCACCGCGCACTAAGCCCGAAACACTTAAACAAGTAATCGAAAGTAACTTACTGCAAGCCGTAAAGTTAAGCGCAGCTAAAGATGGTAAAAAGGTATCTTCAAAAATACCTTTGTTTACCTCAAGTAAGGCTCCGCTTAAGGCTTAATTTAAATCAATAAAATGCGCACTACTAAAGCACAGGTTTATAAAGTAGTTTATTGTATTAGTAATAAATAATACTCCTTAAGCGTCGAGGCTATTACCATGAACATTGCTTTTTTTAGTACTCAAAAGTACGAACTGCCTTTTTTTGAACAAAGTACACGCGATCAGCGTGATATAAAAATAACGTATTTTGAACAAGCCTTGAGCGAACAAACCGCTATTTTAGCAAATGGGTTTGATGCCATATGCGTATTTGTTAACGACACCGTAAACGCCGCTGTTATTGAGCAACTGGCAAGCCAAGGCATAAACACTATTTTGCTGCGTTGTGCAGGGTTTAATAACGTTGACTTACCTGCAGCAAAAGCACATAAATTAAAGGTATTACGCGTCCCTGCTTACAGCCCAGAAGCCGTAGCTGAGCACTGTATAGCGCTTATGCTAACGCTTAGTCGTAAAACGCATAAAGCATATAACCGCGTACGCGAAGACAACTTTGATTTAAACGGTTTATTAGGCTTCAACTTACACAATAAAACCGTGGGTATTGTAGGTTGCGGTAAAATTGGCCTTGCGCTGTGCAACATTTTAAATGGCTTTGGTGCTAAAGTATTAGTGTGCGACCCATACGCACAACCTGGCAATTATACTATTACCGATATAAACACCTTGCTTAGCCAAAGCGATGTGATTTCTTTGCATTGCCCACTTACCGAGCAAACTCATCATTTAATAAATGACGAGGCGTTTAGCAAAATGAAAACCGGCGTTATGCTTATTAATACCTCACGAGGCGCACTGCTTGATAGTAACGCGTGTATTAGCGCGCTTAAAACTAAAAAACTAGGCTACTTGGGGCTCGACGTATACGAGCAAGAGTCGGAGCTATTTTTTAAAAATCATAGCGACGAAATAAACCAAGACGATATATTTTCGCGCTTAGTGAGCTTTAAAAATGTTTTAGTAACGGGGCATCAGGGCTTTTTTACCCAAGAAGCACTTACCGAAATAGCAAACACAACCCTACTTAACGCGCTGGAAGTAAATGAAGGTAAATCTTTAACTAATGAGGTTTTATAAAGACCTAGGCTTTACCTAAACAACACGCACAAAAAAGCGAAGTGCGTTTTAAACTCACTTCGCTTTTTTAAGCTGTTTTTTTAGCTTAGTTATAATTAACCAAAGGCAACGTTTGCAAATACCAAGGTCATTAATATTGGGCAAACAAAACGAATATACTGAGCAAACCAGTAATGTAAGCCGGTTGTTGCTTGATGTAATTTGTTACCACGTTTCCACATCCAGCCTACAGTAATAAAGTAAAACAAGCCCATAAGCGGTAATTGGTATTGGGTAAATAGCATAATAACTAAGCCAAATAACCAATCAAAATTTAATATAATGGCGCTTGCACACACAAGTACAACGGCGCTCACTGCCCATGTTGCTTTGGTGCGGCTAACGTTATGGTTTTCGACTAAAAACGCTACCGGAATTTCGGTGGTCGATATAGTTGACGTAACCGATGCGATAGACATTAATACAAAAAACAATAAACCAACTAATAAGCCAATTTCGCCCATGGTGCTAAATAGTGCAGGTAAAATAGCAAAAATAAGTTGGCCTTCGCCAATCAGTTTACCACCACTAAATACCTCGACACCGTTGTGCTGCGCCACATAAATAGCAGGAATAATAAGTAACCCTGCTAAAAACGCAACGCTGGTATCAAGTAAGGCTACACCTGCGGTGAGCTTAGGTAAATTAGCATCGGGCTGTAAATACGAGCCGTAAATCATCATACAACCTACACCTAACGAGAGCGAAAAGAACGCTTGCCCCATTGCGGCAATAATTAAATTAGGGTCGAGTATTTGGCTAAAATCAGGAACTAAATACGCGGCAAAGCCTTCGCTTGCGCCATCAAGTGTTGCAATGTAGGCAATTAAACCAACAAGCAGCACAAGTAACAGTGGCATTAAACGGCGCGACCAGGTTTCGATTCCCGATTTAACCCCTTTTAAAATAATACTGGCAGTTAAAATAAGCATAAGCGGCGTAAATACAAAATTACGCAGCACTGAGTCGCTATGTAAAAACTCGCTTGCGCCTGTAAAACCAAAAAAGGTGGTTATGGGTTCAATAGCGTACGAGAGCATCCACCCTGCCACTATTGAATAAAAACTTAGCATAACAACTGCGCCCGCAAGGCCTATGTAACCGGCTGCTGCACCTACTTTACGGTTAGTGTTTTGCCATGCATCGCCCAATGCTTTTACAGGATTAGCTTGTGCTTTGTGACCTAAATAAAGTTCGGTATACAGCGCAGGAAGCGCAAGTAAAAATATAACAATAAAGTAAACCAGTAAAAAAGCACCGCCGCCATGGTTGGCCGCTTGCGTAGGAAAACCCCAAATATTACCCAAACCCACTGCTGCGCCAGCAGCGGCTAAAACAAAACCGAGTCGGCTTTGAAACCCATCACGCACTTGTGCCATACATCTACAAATCTGTTATTATTTTGATTGTTGTGAATTAAACCATATTTCATGCCAGCTGAGTAATAAAATTGTACCCAGCCTTTATTAGTGGCGTTAACCGCTCACAATATCAGCGACTTCTTTTGCTTTAGGGCTTTTATGACTGAACACTATTTTAAAAACGCCTTGAGTATTACTTCAACTCAATTGGCAAATTTGTCTTTAGCGAGTAACAGTATTTTATTATTTAATGCTAAAACACTTGATCTTAGTGACTTTAATTTACCCGATTGCTTAAGCCCATTTGAGTTAACCATTATAAACCGCCGCAAAAGCCCGCCAGCTAAGCAAGAGTATTTAGCGACGCGGTTATTGTTAAAACACCTTATTAAAGTAACGCAGCCGCAACATGCGCACGTAGCCCTTAATAAAATGAGTACCGAATTTGACGAGGCAAGCTCAAAGCTGCAAATACATTTAAATGGTAATATTATTAACACCTGTATTTCGCATTCGCATGGTTTGGTTGGGGTCGCGCTAAATTTTGATAAAAGTGAGTTTGGGTTTGATATTGAAAAAGTAAGCCTAAAGCGCCCGTTTGAAAAGCTCGCTAAGCATTTTTATCATAATGATGAAATTACACTTATCACTGAGCCTACTAATACCCAAGCCCAAGCAGATACATTTTTTAGAATTTGGACATTAAAAGAGTCACTTGCTAAAGCCACCAGCCGCCCTATTGCAAAATTACTTAGCCCCAATGTGTTTGACGAATTACATAGTGCAAAGCTGAGTGCTTGCAGTAATAGCATTACTGTAGCTGATAGCAGTGACAGCAATGTTTGTTTTGATGTAAGTGTGGTGCATAAAAAAAGCATCGACTGGCGATGCTTTTTATTAACTGATTTTATTAAGTGATTTTGTTAAGTGACTTTATTAGGTAACTTTAATAAATCGCTTTCCTGAATAACCGCTATTTAAGCAGCAAAATCGTTTTCTAATAAACGGCTATGAATAGACTGTACTACGTTATCTGACTCAGTTTGCTCTACTAAAAAGCACAGGTTGTGCTTACTAGCACCGTGACAAATTAGTCGAATGTTAAAGTCTTTTAGTACACTCATTAAGTTCATTTCGTGTTGGCGTAATTGAATCTCAGAGCCAATAAGTGCCACCAATGTTAGGTTGTTTTCTACCGACACATGGCAAAACTCTGCAAGCTTATCGAGGCATTCTTGATCAAGCTCTGGGCGCGATGCGTTTTGCGCGTTATCAAGGGTTATAGCTACGCTGATTTCTGATGTGGTTACCAAATCTACCGATATATTGTATTCACTTAATAGTGTAAATACGCGTGCTAAAAAGCCGCTTGCTAGGAGCATTTCGGGGCTTTTAAGCGTAAGCAATATTTGGTTTTTACGTTGCGTTACTGCGCGTATACCTGGTTGCTGCGATTTTTCGCGCTCAATCCATGTACCACCACGCTCTGGCTCTCGGCTAGAACCAACAAACACGTTAATGTGGCTCCGGCTTGCTGGTAAAATAGTCGCTGGGTGCAATACTTTTGCGCCAAAGGTCGCCATTTCAGCGGCTTCGTCAAAACTTAAACGTGCAATTGGCGTCGCTTTTGCGCACAAACGCGGGTCGGTGCTAAAAATACCCACTACGTCGGTCCAAATATGCACGCTTTTAGCGTTAATTGCTTCAGCTAAAAGTGCAGCGCTGTAATCTGAACCACCACGTCCAAGCGTTGTTGTTTGACCGTATTCGTCACTGCCAATAAAGCCCTGAGTCACAATTACTTGAGCGTCTAATAACGGGATTAAATGTTCTTTAGCGGCTTGCGCTGTGGCTGCAACATTAGGCGTTGCTTTACCAAATTGGCTGTCGGTTTTAAGCACCTTGCGCACATCAAAGCGATCGGCGTTTAAACCTTGTAAACGCAACACCTGAGCAAATAAATAAGACGACAAACGCTCACCAAAGCTAAGTAGCTCGTCGTGTTGCTGATCGGTTGTTA
The DNA here is from genome assembly GCF_015864475.1 of Pseudoalteromonas sp. SWXJZ10B. Classification (NCBI taxonomy): domain Bacteria; kingdom Pseudomonadati; phylum Pseudomonadota; class Gammaproteobacteria; order Alteromonadales; family Pseudoalteromonadaceae; genus Pseudoalteromonas; species Pseudoalteromonas sp. SWXJZ10B. Next base: position 57,278 of record NZ_JADYXD010000004.1, on the reverse strand, counting down.
GTGACTCTTGAGCCAATGTTTGAAATGCTTTTAGGGTTTCGTTAAAGCCAACCGCTAAATCGGCATCTAGCGATAACTCATCTAAAATAATGTGTTGAATAGCAAGCACGCCGTTTATATGCTCTTGGCGCTCACTTGAGGTAATACTTGGTTTGCACAGTGCAACTAAGTGGTTAGTTACGCCGGCACTAGCGCTCACGGCAACAATACGTACGCTTTTATCTGCAACAATAATTTCGCTACAGCGACTCATCGCTTCAAAGTTGGCAACACTTGTTCCGCCAAATTTGGCAACGATGTAATCTGATTTTGCGCTTAACTCTGTTTGAGGCACTGTTTGTGGCGCTGATTGGGTAGTCATTTAGTCTCCTTTCGCGATATCCAAATCGCAATAAAACAAGAAGAACTTGGCAAAGGAATGCTTGAAGATAAGTCCACTGCCAGAAGCTCTCCACCTATATTGGTGACAGTTTTGAGGATTCAGCCCCATAAACCGAAAAACAATGACGACGTACCATTATTTTCCTCGGCGAGTACTTCCCTCCTTAATGATCATCGGCATTCGTCGCCTAACATTAAGTACCTAAGTATCGCACCTCTTCTGAATGCTTTATTAACCAGTGGCTAATAAAACAAAACCCCACTAAGTAGCGGGGCTTTGAAAGTTATCGTTTAGACGTCTAGCTGTCAAGCATTTAATAATTTATGCATCAAATAAAACTGCCCATGTAATACGAGCCTGCATAACCTACGGTGTAGCAAATTAATAAATGCAGCGATAAACGCAAGTAGCTCATAAAGGTAAGCGCTTTAACTTTGCTCATGGCAATAATGCCCGCAGCCGACCCAATGATAAGCATTGAACCGCCCACGCCCGTTGCATACGTAAACGACAACCAGTGTTGTTGGCTCATTACTATATCGGCTTTTAATAAAGCAGCAGTAAGCGGTACGTTATCGACCCCTGCTGATAATATGCCCATTAAGTAGTTTGCGTACTCGGGTGCCATTACCGTATATAGGTCGGTAAATTTACTCAACATACCAATTTCTTTAAGTGCGCCTACAAGTAAAAGTACACCTACAAAAAACAATAATGTGTCGTATTCTATATCGCGAACAAAGTCGATTATGTCTTTGTTAATGTCTTTTTTGCGCATTAAAAATTGCGCGACTAAAAACATCACTGATAAGCCAAACAAAAAGGTGAGTAAAGGCGGTACGCTGTAAACTACACTCAGCATAAGTGTGCTCACTACGGTAGATAAAAATATAACAGCAATGGTAATGTCGGTTTTTTCGATGCGGGTTTTACCTGCACCAGCAAACTCAACACGCCCTTTCATACCGATAGATAGTAACGCGGCTAGCAACATAACGCTTGCAAGAGCTGGCGCTATAAGTAGTAATAAATGAGCAATGGTTACTTTGCCGTCTAAAAATATCATCAGTGTGGTTACGTCACCTGTTATTAGCGATACCCCACCTGAGTTAACCCCAAACACAATAAGCGTGGCGTATTTAATGAGCTTTTTAGGTTCAAGTTTTAACGACATAACAACCGCGAGCGATATAAGCGTAGCTGTTACGTTGTCTGAAATCGACGAAAACAAAAATGCAAAACCACCCACCAAAAACATGAGCTTTTTTTCGCTAATACTTTTTGGCATAACACGGTGCACAATATTTTCTATAAACCCCTTTGAATTTAAATACGCTACAAAGGTCATCGCAGCCATTAAAAATAGCCATAACGAGGCGATTTCTAAAATATTTTCATTTAAAAGGTGTTGAATCGTATCGGGGCTTTGCCCGTGTAGAGGGTATATAAAAAGAAGAATCCAGCAAAGCGTACCAAAAAACAGCGTGGTTTTAGCTTTATTAACATGGATTATATCTTCTATAACGATCAGTAAAAATGCAATCGCTATCAGGGTTAGAATAATCGAGGAAACCATGGTAGTTAAACAACCTTTGATATAGTTTTAAAGAACACACAAATAACATTCCATTTCATGTGCCTATTTTCGGCGCGAATTTTAGCACTGCCTCTATGCAAAAACTATTATTAAATGGTCTTAAAAACGAATACTATATACAGACAAGGTTAATTAAAAATACGTAATAATGAGTCTTCTAAAAGAACTCAATAATAAAATACTAGGATGTTGTAACCTCTTATGATCCCAGCTAAAAAGCTACTAAACACCATAACTGAACATTGGGGTGTACTAGAGCTATTATTTAAACGTTTTAAAATGGCTGACTTTAGCCTGAAAGACGTACAAAACGCCATTAAACAAAAACAGCCTACTTGGTCAAACGAGCGTATTTATAAAGAAACAAATCGTTTGTTAAACCAAGATATTTTAATTCCACTGGCTAAATCATCGCAGCTTGAAATAAATCGTGCTATTGCCGACTTTGCTACGTTTTTACTGCAAGAAGAACATTTAGGCTTAGCGCAAGAAATTAGCGTATTAGTCGACGACCTTGCACGTTTAGGTAATCGCCTAGATAACGCTGGCGAAATAGAAGACTTTGACGATTTACGCCGCTATAGCCGTATTATGGATGATCGGGTGCGTAAAATAATGAAGCTCTATGCGCACAACGAAAACGCCATTTTAAATATTGTTGAACAAGCTAAATCTAATAATGCGGTGCAATCGCTGCAAAAGCGTTATAAAGCGGTAATAGAAGCCTTTGACGAATACATAGAGCCAATGCTTGAAATGGTTGATATTCGTGGTGAGTTTCATGCATGTTTTACCCTCATTGAAGAGCAAATAAGTAAACAAATACTGCACATTGAGCGCTCAGGTAAAGCCTACAACGACAAACGCATGCTGGAGCAATTACGTACACGCATATTAGAAATGCATTTAGTGGGCCGAGAAAGCTTACGTAAAAGTGCCGATATGCTTATGCCGCTGCGCGAAGAGTTACGCCGTAATAACTTAATTACTCGCCAAGCAGCCAAAGTACTTGGGCTTGTGCGTAAAAATGGCGTAGACAACATGCTAAGTGCTGTGCAGCCACATTTTGTAAGCGACGCACAGCGATATTCGCTTGGTCAGCAACGCCATATTGTGGCTTACATGGCAAGCTTGGTTGAATTTGAACACGAAGAATACCAATTGCCTGACCAGCAAGACGTGCCTGCATTTGTTACGCCTAATATTCCTGACTACAACGATGTTAAAACCAGCTTTGCTAAGCGCTTTAATAAAAAACGCAAAAAACCGCAGCCCTTGCTGCAATTTTTAGACGAAAGCTACCCAAATCTCGATGCCGACGAAATGCTATTTTTGTATCAAAAATTAGTCAGCGACAGCGATATTAAAATAATTCAAAGCGATGAAAAAGCCCGCGTAAAAATTGCCGGTCAGCACTTTTCTTTATATCCATTTAATTCAGAGCCTCAGCCAGATTCAAAGGCAGGTAAATAAACCATGACACACATAAACTTAGACGAGCTAACCCATCTACAAACCATTAATAAAAAATTAGTAGCGGGTTATCACATTTGCGAGCAAGACAACGTAATGTGGCAAGAGCTTGACCAACACATAGAAGACTACACCGCCCTATTTACAGCCCTAGGTAACGATTTAAAACGCGACAGCCGTGGATTTTATTATTTTGGTAGCGACGAAAGCACACCAAATATGGGCAAGATATCTCGCGCTATCGCGCTCACTATTTACATTTTAATTGAACACTACGCCAATACGGGTAAAGACCCAATGCGCGCATTGTTTGACGACGTAAACGATTTAGAACTTATGCAAACGCTGGTGCAAATTAACAAACATTTGTTTGATCAGCTTGAGATATTTTCGGGATCGGACCTGCGTAAAGACGTATACCTGCGCATGGTGCGCTTAGGTTTAGCCCGTGAAGTAGAAGGCGGCTTTATGCTACAAGCGCCAATTCACCGCTACATAGATGCACTCATGGAAGTAAACGAAGAAACCTATATTACAGAGGACGAGGAATGAAAAATCTATACGGACTAAGTAAACTCGCCCTACTTAACACCGCAGGCTATGCAAAATGTGTGATCCCGCTTGATAAAAGCAGCTCTATTTGCGCGCCAAATAACACAGGTAAAAGCTCGGTTATTAACGCCCTGCAGTTTCCACTTATTAACGATTTACGCTTAACAGAATGGGACGGACACGATTTAGATGAAACCCGAAAGTTTTATTTTTCATCCGATCAGTCGTACATTTTACTAGAAGCTAACTTGCCTCATGGCTCGGTAGTAATAGGCGTTGCGGGACTTGGTAAAATTGCCGGTTACGCGCATCAGTACTTTTGTTATCAAGGAAAGCTTGATTTAGAGCAGTACACGCAAGGTAAAACTATTATTAAATTTACCAAGCTGTTCAACCATTTAAAATCGCTTAATTACAATCCTATTGAGCTTAAAGCACAAGAGCTCAACGCGCTATTGACTGGCGGCGCAACGCCTTTTGACGGCGACATAAACCTAAAAATGATCCCGCTTAATAATGTGCAAGACTCTTCTATTTATAAAGAAATATTTAGACGTATTCTTAACTTACACAAATTAGGCGCAAGCGACGTAAAACGCTTTATGCTACGCGTGTTTGAACGCCATATGTCGAACTCTAAGGTCGACTTTTATGAAGTATGGCGCCGCTCGTTTGATAAAGTAAATCGCTCAAAACGCGAACTAAAAGCCCTTGAGTCAATGCAAGAGCCAATAGCCGCGCTTGAATCAATGCTTGAAAACCAAACCGTGCTTAAAGGTAAATTAGCGGCGTATGCACCTAAAATTGACCAAGCACTGATTGATTTTGATACCTATCAAGAGTCGCAACTTAATGAGCTGGGTATAGCGCTTGAAGATATAGAGCACGAAAAACACGAGTTTGAGCAAAAGCAAAGCCTATACGTACAGCAATCGCGCGACATAGAGCGCAGACAAACACAAATTGAGCAGTGGTTTTTAGATTACGATGCGCTTAAAAGCGAATTTGAACTGGTAAATAAAGCCACCCTTAAAACCAGCCTGACTCAGTTAAAGCAAGATTACGAGTCGCTTTCGCACTCTATAACCAGCGCACAAGGGCAAAGCCTACACACGCTTGACTACCGCATTAGCGAAACACAAAAACAAATTAAGAGCTTAAAGCTGCAACTTAAAAACCTTGAGTTTAATTTGTTTACCCGTATGCGCGAAGATCTCTCGTTAAAAGAAGTAGAAGAAATATCGCGGATTTTAAACCCTGATATTCTCTCATTTGCGACCACCACTAATGGCGATATAACCATTGATGACGAAGATGCGTTTGGTGAATTTTTATCGCTACTTAGCGAAAACGTTAAAGGCGGTGTACTAACTCTGCCAGGTGCGAGCATTAAGCTTAAAAAGCTCTCGCCTGTGCAAATGCAAAGCGGCGAAAACAAAGAGCAATTAACCGCTCAGCTCAGTGCACTTGAGCATTCACTTAAAGAGTTTAAGCAACAGCGCGATGTTGCAGCAAACGTTGCCGACAAGCAAAAAGAAAAAGACGCGCTATACGATGAGCTTATGAGCGCAGAGAGCGCCCTAAAACGCTTAGAACAGTTTGATATAATGCAGCAGTCGGTTGAAGCGCAAGCCATGCTAAAAGAGCAGTTATTAGCTGAGCGCGAACAAGTTGACGACTACCTGCAAGATATTCAAAAAAATAGTGGCTCAATTGCCGATCGCCGCTCGTTAATTAAATCGAAACAAGAGCAAATTAATCGCCAAACTGAGCGCTTACGCCAAGTTAAGAGCGAGCGAATTGATCACACGCTTGATTTATACAGCGGTAAAGTAACTCCATACATGATTGATATTACAGTCGACTTTGATAACTTAAGCGATCTTGTTCATCATTTTAATAAAGACTGCCAAGAGCTGCGTAATTTTGACATAAACGTGCGCAACACCTATTTGCATGTATATAACGCGGGTATTACTAAATTCGACAACGAAAACGACGAATATACTAAGTACCAAAAGCTAATAAGCGCCTTTCATAATATTGATAACGAACGCGATGCGGTTGAACGCCAAGCACGCGTTGCGCTTACCGAAGTGGCTGCGACCATTAAAGGCTTGCGAGAAGATTTAGACCGACTTCGCCGCGAAATGAACAGCTTTAATAAAGGCATAAGCCAGCACCGTATTTCAAATCTGCAAGCGTTTAAAATTAACGTCATACCGCGCAAAATGCTGGTTGATAGTATAGATACCATTATCAGCACGTCGCATCAGTTTGAGCAAGGTGACACACTTGATTTACTGAGCCAAGAACCGTACAGCGAAAGTGCGGTAAACGAAGCGAAAGATCACTTAATTAAACTCGCCTCAGATAAAGCGGGTTTAACGCTTACCGATTTATTTGATATTCGATTTGAAGTGGTTAACCGCGCAGGTGAAACAGAACACTTTGAAAAAATAGATTCGGCGGGTTCAAACGGCACACGTATTACGATTAAGTTATTGTGTGGCATGTTGTTTATTCGTTACTTATTAAGTGACCAGGAACAAAACCTATACCGTATACCTATTTACATAGATGAAGCGGCCGACATTGACCCACAAAATCAAAAAGCAATCATAGAAACCGCACTAAGCTTTGGTTTTGTGCCTATATTTGCTTCAGTTAAGCCACAAATAAGTTGTGACTACATTGTGCCTATTCGCTCGGTAAAAGACGGTGCACAAAACTGGGTAGATGAAAAAGATTGGATTGAAGTTGAACATTAAACTTTTACTGATGACTAATTAACAGAGGTTAATTAGTCGTTCAGCCTTAGGGCGTGTTGACCTTTGTGGATTGAAATTTGTTCAATTTAGGGGCAATTTAATCGCGGCGTGAGGTTTGTAACCTAGTGGGCTAAGTAAAAACCGAGCAACAAAGAGTTAATTGCCCTTAGGCAGAACCCTTCGGGCAGCGCATGTTTGGCATTTATGCTGCGTTATCACCTATTTATGGGGAATAACCACACTACATAGGCTCTGCCTTGCCCAAATACCAAACATACTGCTGCAAATTCAACCACGAAAGGTCAACACGCCCTGACAATTAGACTAATATTTAGGACGTTTAAATAATACACATTTAAACTATGTGTGTTATTTTAAATTAATGCATTTTATTGGAGCAAACGTAATGAAAAATATACTTATTGTTGCAGCGCTAGCACTTCTTACAGCCTGTACACAAACCCCAGATTGGGATTACGATAAATCAGCTAACTTTAGTAATTTTAAAACATTTGCTTGGGTAGAAAACGCCAGCCTAACTAAAGACACAAATAACTATCAAATTAATGGCCTGATGGAAAAGCGTGTTCGCACTGCCGTTAACGCAGAGCTGAGCCAAACATTAGGTATGAGCTTAGTTGATGCAGCGCAAGCTGATGTACTTGTTAACTATCATGCATCGGTAGACAAAGAGCTTGAAGTAGACAACTTCAATATAAACTACCGCCCGCATTGGGGTTATTGGGGTACTGGTTTTCAACGCGATACAACTGCGCGTGAATACGAAGTTGGTACGTTAATTATTGATATTGTAGACCGCGAATCTAACCAGCTAGTATGGCGCGGCGCGAAAGAAGGTCGATTAAAGAAAAACCAATCGCCAGAACAACGTGAAACATCAATTAATAAAACAGTGAGCGAAATTTTAAGTAACTTCCCGCCGCAAAAGCAGCAGTAAGTTAAAATTAGCTATAATTAAGTTTTAAAAGAGCTCACAGTACGTGAGCTTTTTTGTGGGTGTGTATTTTTGGAACTTTTAAAATAAAGTAATTACGAGCTACGCTCGTCACGTCAGCAAGCTGCACGTCTACAAAAACACCGCGTTAAAGTTACGATTTATACTTATGCAGTAACTCAAGCGGTATGTGGCAATAGTCATCAGGATGATTAGTTAAGCGGTCTTGATGCTCAGGATCGCTTGGCACGTAGTTAGTTAGCAGCTCTACCCCTACCACAATTTTATCAGCATCATTTCGCTGGCTTATATAATTGCTAGCGACCTTTAAATGATCTTGGCTTTTGCTATAAATGGCAGTGCGATATTTAGGGCCTACGTCATCCCCTTGTTTGTTAACGCTATACGGATCAATAATCTCAAAAAAGAAGCCAAACAGCTCGTTTAAGCTAACCGCTTTTGTACTAAATATTACTTTTACACACTCAGCATAACCGTCGTATTCACCTTGTGTATTATTGTTTTTTCCATTAGCCCGCCCTGCTTCAGTACTTATTACACCAGGTAAGTGCTTTAAAAACTCTTGCACGCCCCACAGGCAGCCACCTGCAAAGTAAATAGTATCTTGCTGTTTTATATTCATAATAAATGTGACCAAATTTGTTAGATGCATTAACGTTGCAAATGATAATCAAATGCAGTTTTTAATGAATTAATGTACAATCGCGCCAAAATCGCAGTTGTTTAATTGAATTATTTTATCACGCCTTAAAAGTGTGTTCTGAATTTAATTGTTACCGTAATTGCATATAAAAAAATGAGACACACAACATGAAATGGTCACCGCACTTTATACTCCCAGCACTGCTATGCAGCGCGAGCAGTTTTGCCTACGGCGAAGCTGTAACTGATAAAACTGAAACATTACCGGCAATCGAAAAAATAACGGTTGAGGCATCGCCCACTGCAAACACATTACCTGTAGGTACATTTGACTCTCCAGTATCTAATTTAGAGTATGACCCACGTGTTGATTTGCAATCACGTAATATGGCTGAAGCGCAAGCCGATGTAACTATACGTGGTGGTATTTTTGAAAATACCGGCTTTAGGGTTGGCAGTGCTACTTTACTTGACCCACAATCTGGCCATTACTTTGCTGAAATTCCTATTGCACCGCAAATGCTTACCGGCCCTTATATTTTAACAGGCGCAGACAATGCGCTTAATGGTGCTAATAGCTCTGTAGGCACTGTATCATTTGGCTGGAAACCAATTAGCACGGGCGGCAGTGTATCGGTAGGTACTGGCACAAACGATTTTAACTTACAAAGCTTACATGCAGGTGTAAGTATGCCCCTTGAAGGCGCAAAGGATTGGAAGCTTGGTTTTGAAGGCGAGATTTCTCACTCACAAAGCGATGGCACAATTGATAACGGCGATCACGACTTTACGCGTGCATCGGGTCGCGTTCAATTAGCTGGCGCTGATTCTCAAACAGATTTGTTTTTTGGCTCACAAGATAAGTTTTTTGGTTGGCCAAATTTGTACACTCCATTTGGCGTTAACGAAACAGAAGAGCTAGAAACCCGCTTATTAATGCTAAACCATAAGCAAAGTTATGCGCAGGATAGTAACTTTGAAGTGTCGGCTTATTACCGCACACACGACGATCATTATATTTACTCTCGCGAAAATCCAAGCGCTTTTGAAGCGTTTCACAAAAGTGAAGTTAAGTCGTTAGCGCTATCGGGGCATCATGCTCAAAGCGATGTATTTGCTATAAATTATTCAGCACAGTTTATTGACGACTCAATTGAATCTACCACGCTTGAAAACAACTTTACCTCACGTAAGTATTATAAATTAAGCGTATTGCCTGAATACAAAATGGCGCTTGAGGATAATAAACAACTTACATTTCGTTTAGGTGCTGCGTTTGACGATACAAACAGAGACGACTCTGAACTGTCACTTATTGGTGATATAACGCTTAATACACAAAACAGCAAAGGTTTTGAGCGCACGTTTTATTTATCGTACGCAGAGGCAAGCCAAGTGGCAGGCTATACCGCCATTGGCGGAAGTGATTCAGGCGGGTTATTTAGAAGTAATTACACCCTTGAGCGCGAAACGACTAAAAGCCTAGAGCTGGGTTTATTAGTTGATGAGCAAACTTGGCAACTTAATTCGGCTATTTTTTATCGCAAAGATGACAACTTAACCGATTGGACGTTTAATTTTGATTCAAGCTCTGCGCGCTTTGCAAACCCTGTAGATATAAATACGACGGGCATTGAGTTCTTAGCAACTAAACACTTTGAAACAACCGAAATTGTAGCGAGTTACACCTACCTTCATAAATCAGAAAATTACGGTGCGGCAGATATTGATGCTAGTTTTTACGCATTAAACTTTCCTGATCACCGCCTAACACTCGGCGCAGTTTGGAATCCTACTGATATATTGCAGTTTAGAATAGATAACGAGTGGCGCAAACAGCACGAAAATGCGCTGCGCGGTAGTGACGACGATGCTTTATTTACTCATTTAACGTTAAAAATTACGCCGCCAATGCTAAAAAACTTATTTATTACTTTAGCAGCAGATAACTTATGGGGTGAATCGTTTGAAGAGATACCTGGTACACCAGGGCGAGGTGAGCAATATACGTTAAGCGCAACGTATAGTTGGTAGAATTGAGCTATCACATTCAAAGACCTGCTTATTTAAAACAGGTCTTTGAATAAATATTTAGCAAAAAATAAACGGCATACTAAATATTAAGAGCTTTGATTACTCAGCTTATATTGAACCAGAACGACATTGTCTTTTTCTTAGTTCATTATCAATTTGTAAAGGGCGACTAAGCTCATCTGTAAGAACCTGCGAAACAACCGTACCGGTTTCAACTTCTTGTATCCAGATTGATATTTTATCCCCTTCCCTTTTTCTATTTAGCATGTAGCTTTTATCAGAATCTAAATTAACGTTAAAATTAACAAAAGCTTCTTTTTGACTATTTAAAACATCAGGGTTTGAAACACTCGCCTTTACCCATAAATCATGCTCACCACTGATATACTGCTTTGGTTCAGCCCATTGTGTAGGTTTTTTGTTAAAGCACATCAAGTGGACATATTCTAGATCTACTCCCTGCTCTCTTTTAAAGTTTTCGAGTCTAAAATGGTCTTCTTTAATATCGGTTTTAATGGGTAAGTTTGAACAACCTAATAAAGTCACACCTAATGTAAATGCTGTAATTAAATTTTTCATTTTTCTTTCCTTTTAAAAATTAAGATTGAACGAAATCACCTATAAATGAGATTTATAAAAAGTATCTTACAATTTCCTATATTAGCAACAAAATTAAATATGTCTAATATTTCGCCATTAAATAAATTAACGACTGCTTTTAATAACCTTGTGAAGATTTTTATTAATAATATATTGTAAATAGATGTGTATTAAAAACGAGGATTAAGTTAGCTCTTCAAGCTCTGTAATAAGTGCTAAAGCTTGTGCATTTGTTGACCCGCACACATCAAGCGTGGCGCTAAAATCACTGCATACTTTAGGTCGGCTTGAATCACCAAATAACTTACATAAATTACGTTCGTCCAGCTGAATACAGCGCTCTCCGGCCTTTTTACCATTTGGCATACCTGGAATAGGCGAACTAATACTTGGCGCGATACAACATGCGCCGCAGCCTAGCCTGCAACTCATCGATTCGGTTTTCATAATATCCTCTGAATAAAACACACTTACTTTAATCCCTTTTTAGGAACGTAATTAGCCGCATGTTGAGTTGTAATGTACATATGTAATGCTTTGTTACATCTTAAAACGCCTTGTAAACACTTTATTGCGTATTATTGCTCTGTCACCACCAATTATGAAGGAATGCCTTGTGGCTACTACAAAACAAATAATACTCCCAATTGCTGTTTTAGCAGGCGGTATTGCTTTAGCTTTCGCCTTTATGGCAATGAAAAAACCACCCGAAGAAAAGCCAGAGCAAGATTTACGCCCTTTAGTTGCAACACAAAGCATACTTTTAGATTCTATAACGCTCGATGTTAAATCGTACGGCATTGTTAAACCAAAGGACCGTACCGAGCTGATAGCACAAGTTAGTGGGCAAGTTATTTCAGTATCAGATCAATTTGTTGAAGGCGCGTTTGTAAAGCAAGGCGATATTTTAGCACGAATTGATGCAAATGATTACGAGGCAGACTTTATTGAAGCGCAAGCAGGTTTAGCACAAGCAAGCTCAGCACTTGAAATAGAACGCGCACAAGCACATGTAGCAAAAGCTGAATGGGAGCGTATTAAATCGGACTCAAGCGAAGCTATTGCCTCAGAACTTTATTTACGTAAACCACAACTGGCCGAAAAACTAGCGCGTTACCGCTCTGCTCAAGCAAGTGTTAAACGTGCTAGCCGCAATCTTGAACGTACTTATATTAAAGCCCCATACGATGCCATTATTAATGAACGCACAATTAGCTTGGGTTCAGTAGTAAACCCAGGTAATAGTTTTGGTGCATTGAGTGCAACCTCAGTTGCAGAGGTACGTTTACCCGTTGCCGACCAAGAACTGCAATATTTAAAAAATGGCGGCGTAGGCTCAAATGTTACATTTAACGCAGAATACGCGGGTAAGCAAACAATGTGGCAAGCCAAAGTAATTCGCACCGAAGGTGTGGTTGATCAAACAAGCCGCATGAGCTATTTGGTAGCACAACTGGCAACACCTTACGGCGATAAAACGCGCCCTCTTCGTTTTGGTTCGTACATTAATGCTACCATTGAAGGTCGCCCGCTTGATAACGCAATTATTGTTGCGCACCACTTAGTTAAAGATAATAAAATTGTAATTTTAAATGACGATTTAACATTATCGTTTAAAACTCTCAATATTATACGCGAACAAAACGGTATGATTATAGCCAGCCAAGGCTTAAAAAACGGCGAGCAAATTATTACCTCAGCGCTTGAGTATCCAACTGAAGGTATGGCAGTAAAAATTGAAGATATTGCGCCTAATAAAACTGACATTACTCAACTTGCGCTGAAAGAGGAATAGCCATGAACACTCGTGAAACAGGGTTAATAGCATGGTTTGCCCGCAATCCCGTTGCTGCCAACCTGCTAATGATATTTATATTAGTGGGCGGTCTTTTAATGGCGATGACCATTCGCAAACAAATGTTCCCACAATTTGAAAGCAACTGGATAAGCGTACAAGCAGTTTATCCTGGGGCTGCCCCGCAAGAGGTTGAAGAAGGAATTACGATTAAAGTTGAAGAAAACCTTGAAGGTCTTGAAGGCATTAAACGCCTAATTACCTACTCTAATCGTGGTTTTTCACAAGCGTGGATTGAAATAGAAGAACAATACAATCCACAAGAAGTACTTGATGAAATTAAAGTACAAGTTGATTCAATAAACACCTTTCCTGCGGGAATGGAGCGCCCTGTTGTTCGCCGCGATAAGTTTGAGCAAGAGGTAATGATACTCGCGCTTTATGGCGACATGAGTAACTACCAGTTAAAAGAGCTTGGCAACGATATAAAAGATGAGTTACAAGCGCTGCCTCACGTTAACCTGGTTAATTTTAACGGCGGTTTAGAGTACGAAATTGGTATAGAAGTAAGCCCAGATAAACTGCGCGAATATGGCTTAACATTTAGAGATATTGCAGGTGCGGTGCAAAATTTTTCGGCAAATATGTCGGCGGGGCAAATACGATCTGAAAACGGTTATATTTCGATGCGTGTTGAAAAACAAGCCTACCGTGGTTTTGAGTTTGAAAAACTCCCCCTTATTACCCTTGCTGATGGCGCACAAATTTATTTAGGCGATGTAGCAACCATTAACGACGGCTTTGAAGAAGGCCTACAGTATTCTAAATATAATGGTAAAAACTCACTCTCGTTTGAAGTTAATGCATCAAAAGATCAAGATATTACCGATGTAGCAAAAGTCCTTAAAAGCTACATGGCGGCTAAAGAGCCACTTTTACCTGCAGGTGTTAAGCTATCTCCTATTGTTGATTTAACTTACTACCTTGAAGGTCGACTCGATATGATGGTCGATAACATGATTTGGGGTGGCTTGTTAGTAATGATAGTGCTGGCACTATTTTTACCACTACGCTTAGCATTTTGGGTAATGATGGGTTTACCGGTGTCTTTTCTTGGCGCCTTTTTGTTTATGCCCATTGGCTTTTTAGACGTAACAATTAATTTAGCCTCTCTTTTTGCCTTTATACTTGTGCTCGGAATTGTTGTTGATGACGCCATTGTTGTGGGCGAGTCAGCCAGTGCCGAAATAGAAAAATACGGCCACACACTTGATAACGTAGTACGCGGTGTAAAACGTGTTGCGATGCCAGCAACCTTTGGTGTACTAACAACTATTGCGGCATTTTTACCACAAACACTCGCAACTGGCCCTGGCGCTGCTTTTTCTAAGGCAATTGGTGGCGTTATTATTTTATGTTTGATTTTTTCACTCATTGAATCAAAACTAATTTTACCTGCGCATATTGCAGCAATGAATCCGCGTAAACCAAATCCTAAAAATCCATTACATCGCTTACGTATGGTAATTGATAGTGGTTTAAAAGGCTTTGTGAATAACTACTACCTTCCTTTTGTTAGCCGCTGTATTCACTACCGCTATACCGTAATTGTTGGCTTTATGTGTTTGCTTATTGTAAGCGCAGGTATGTTTGCAGGTGGTTTAGTTAAGTTTGTACCAAACCCTAAAATACCGCACGACTTTCCGCGTATTGATATAGAGATGAACCTTGCCTCATCTGAGCAAGCAACGCTTGAAACCGCACGTAAAATAGAAAGCGTGTTGTTAAAGGTCGATCAGCAATTACAAGAGCAATACGGTAAACCGATGATCCGCGATTTATCGGTAAGCCTGCGCGGACGAACTGAAGCAAATATTATGGCCATTTTGGTAGAGCCTGATTTACGCCCTATCGACACCTTTGCCCTAAGTGCATTATGGCGTGAGCAAATGCCCGCCCTACCAGGCATTAAAACCATGACCATTCAAGACAGTATAATGAATGGCGGTCGAGATGATGGCGACGTTAGCTTTAAACTTGAAGGCAAAAATGCTGACGAACTAAAAGAAGTGGCTGGTAAATTAAAAGCCAAATTACAAACAATGGAAGGCGTTGGCGACGTAAACGATTCAATGCAAAGCGCTACCGACGAAGTGCAACTTGATTTAAAACCACTCGCTTACAGCATGGGTTTAACGCTTGCTGATGTCGCATCGCAAGTTAGCTTTAGTTACTACGGCTTAGAAGCGCAGCGAATATTGCGTGAAGGCGAAGAAATTAAAGTTATGATCCGCTATCCAGAAGACGAACGTAACTCAATTAGTGACATAGCAAGTGTGCGTATTATCACGCCTACTGGCGCTGAAGTACCGCTAAGTGAAGTAGCCGAAGTTAAGCTGGTTGACGGTGTAAACCGTATTCGCCGCGAAAACTCTAAACGTACTGTAAACGTATGGGCTGCGGTAAATACCGACCAAGCCGAACCATTTGCAATTGCAGAAGAAATTCGTGATGAATACTTACCAACATTACTTAAAAGCTACCCTGGCGTTACAAGTGATGTAGCTGGGCGCATTCAAGAAGAGATGGATAGCGCTTCAGAACAGCTTCGTGACTTTGGTATATCAATGATGATTATATTTGCTTTATTAGCGATTCCACTTCGCTCTTACTCGCAGCCACTTATTATAATGTCGGTTATTCCGTTTGGTGTAGTGGGCGCTATGTTTGGCCATATGATTTTAGGTATGACCATGAGTAGCTTATCGATGTTTGGCATTATTGCTGTAGCGGGTGTGGTCGTAAATGATTCCCTCGTTATGGTTGATTTTGTAAACAAAGCCCGCGCTGAAGGTGTTTCGATTAAGGATGCTGTAATGCAAGCCGGTGCTCGTCGCTTTAGAGCAATATTACTCACCTCAATCACTACCTTTATTGGTGTAATGCCAATTATTTTTGAAACGAGTTTACAAGCTAAAATTGTTATCCCGATGGCTGTATCACTTGCTTTTGGTGTGTTATTTGCCACAGTAATTACACTGATACTTATACCGTGCCAGTATGTTGCACTAGAAGATGCTAAACGATTAGTACGTAAAATGCGTGGCAAGCCACCACTATTAGATGCCCAACCAGCGCCTACTAATAGCTAAATTAAGTAACATCCCAACCAAAAAAGCTCGGCATACTATATGCCGAGCTTTTTATTTTTATCTTAAAAATGATATTCACCTATTTGCCAAGTCTTTATCTTACTGATATTTTGACTCTATAAATATAACCCTCAAAAGGAATAATGATGGGCACACTTCAACTTATTTTATTTATCGTATTTGCTGTACTAACCACAATTGGCTACAAAAAGAATAACCGCAACTTAATGCTATTAGGCGCCGTTGCAATATCGTTTGCGTTTGTAGGGCTCGACTTTTTAATCGGCGTAGATGAAGGGATATCAGGCATTAATTAATCAATAAAAATTTTAGCTGAAAATTAAAGGGACTTTAATGCGCTTATACATACTGATTATTTCTTTAGTTATTTTTTTAAGTGGTTGCCAGAGCTATATTGCTTATCAAATAACTAAGCCTCCGGGGAAAGTTCTCCCTAAAGAATTTGAGAGCTCTATCGCTTTATCTGGAGCACAAACCCATTACTGTAGCAGCGAAATAGATTGTCTTGATTTTAGGGTTATTTCACCTAAGGATATTGATAATTATCTACTAAGTGGCAATACGTTAACATTAACTTTAATTAGTAGAGGAAGCACTGAAGACGATACTTTTGAATATCAACTCAATGCTGATAACTTACCGAGTAAGTCAAACGATGGGCTTTTAATTATTTTTCCGGGATATGGCGTAAATAGTTTGGTTTATACCATGCAAGCCCGATGGCTTAGCCATATCACTGGAAAGAATGTAATAGTGATGCCTGCAAGTAATCAATACGATGAATTTAAGTATGGCTTAAACTCCCTTGATTTATTAGTAAAATATATAAATGAACACCAATACACCGACATTTCATTGCTTAGTTACTCAATGGGTGCAGTTGCAAGCATCGACCTCACAACCAAACTCAATATTAATAAGCATATACTTTTTGCTCCAATGATTAATTTTGAAGCCGCACTAAGAACAATTGCTAAGTTATCATACCCTGTTTATAGCAAACTGTTAGGTGATGATTATATAAACGAAGTCGCGGCTAAGGTAATTGAAAAAAGTAAAGTACCTCTTAATAAACTCGACATATTAAGTAATCTAAATAAGACCCCTCATGCAAGGCAAACTTACATCTTTTCAAGTAATGCAGACAAAGTGAGTCCATATAATAGGTTGCTTACTCTTAATAATCCAAAAGTGAGCATTTATGAGGTAAAAGATTTAAATCACCTTGAAATGGTTTCTTTAATATCCACACAACAAAGAAATGTGCTCCTTGCCTTGCTTGATGGATAACTTTGGCAACAGTCCTAATAATTGAAAGAAATATTGCTCGTTTTTCATTTCGAATACGTTATGGTATTTAAATAATAAATAAACATAATAAAATTAAGGAGCAGCCATGAATACCTCACAATCAAATCACATCCCGCAAGAAGCCTTTGATTGGTATGACGAATACGCACACGGTTTAATGGACCGCCGTACGTTTATGAAAAAACTCGGTGGTTTAGCTGCACTTGGTTTTTCGATGGCTGTACTTACATCAGCGCTATTACCTAATTACGCGTTTGCTGAGCAAGTCTCGTTTAATGATGACGATATTACGGCAACGTACGAAGAATTCGATTCGCCAGACGGATATGGTAAAGGCAAAGGTTACTTAGTAACCCCTAAAAATATAGAAGGTAAGCTCCCTGTTGTGCTAGTGGTACACGAAAACCGTGGATTAAACCCGTACGTAAAAGATGTAGCAAGGCGCTTAGCTAAAGTCGGCTTTATTGCGTTTGCACCCGATGCGTTGTTTCCACTAGGTGGCTATCCTGGTAACGACGATGAGGGTCGTGCTATGCAAAAAACAATGGATCGCGCTAAAATTCAAAACGATTTTGTTGCCGCTGCACATTTTTTAAAATCGCATGCTAACAGTAACGGTAAATTAGGCGCTGTTGGTTTTTGCTTTGGTGGCTACATTGTTAATTACTTAGCCGCAGTAGATAGCAACTTACTCAGCGCCGGCGTGCCTTTTTACGGCACTCCAGCCAGCGAAAGTTTACGTAAAAATATTAAAGCACCATTAATGATTCAATTGGGCGAGCTAGATAAACGTGTAAACGCGTCTTGGCCACAGTACGAGCAAGACTTAAAAGCCAATAACGTTGAATACACTATGCATATGTATAAAGGGGCAAATCATGGTTTTCATAACGACTCTACAGGTCGTTATGATAAAGACAATGCTGAGCTTGCATGGCAGCGTACTATTGAGTTTTTTGATAAAAAGTTAAGCTAAGTTAGCGAATAAAAAATAATGCCACCTGCTCAAAGTAGGTGGCATTATTAAAAAGTGCTTAGTTATTTTTGCTTTAAACTTTTTTGCTACGCATAACTAATAACGACAACAAAACGAGCAAATAAATACTCAAAGAGCCACCGCTGCTAGAGCCATCTTTATTTTCGACTTTTGCTATTTTCTCTTCTTTAACACGTGTTTTAAACCTTGCTAGCTCTGCATCTAAATTAGCGGTCATATCTGTAACAGCGAGATTAAAACCTTCTGCCGACTTTTCAGATAACGTTTCATCAATACCTATTGCGGTTGTTCTTTTTTCAAGCTTGCTTATACCAGGCGCTCTAAACAGCATTTTTCTACTTTTAATGTCAAAAACGGCCGTATCAACAAAGGTTTGAATTGTATTTTCATTCCCCGGAATAACGTACATACCCACTATCGTCCAATAAAGTAAGGCGGCATTATTTTCATAAGATTGTGTAACTTGATCATAAGAAACCAGTGCCATTACATCTACATCGTAAAGCCTCCCGACTTGCTCGAGTGTTGCAAAACCTTCACCACCCTTTAAATAGGTGCTTGGTATAACTTCAATGCGGTCAATATAATCATATTGTAAAAATGACTTTTTTACTTTTTCGAGCAGTTCGACTTGGTTTTGGGTCTCTAACCCGTCTGGCTGCCAGTTTTTAGAAGGTACAAATGCAATTCCGACGGTAACAGGGAGTTTTAAAACAGGTATTTCAGGTTTATAGGTAGAGCGGCTTTGTTGATCAGGATATAAGAAGTCCATTAAGCTACTAGATTGCGTATTTTTACCTGTATTGTTACTCACAAACGAACTACAAGAAGCAAGTAAGACCGCCATCAAAATGATTATATATTTATTAAATTTCATATTTATTCCTTTTTATTTTTAATTTAATTCAGTTACACGCCAAAGCATATCTAAGGCCTAGGGAAGTAAATAATCTTTCCTTAATTAGCTCAGTACGCTTTTATCAATAATTCCTTTATTTACCAACTGCTGCAGAATAGCTTGGGATTTTGCTCTGCATGCATCACGTAGTAAACGTACCGCAGGCGTTATTGACTGCCTACTTGGGCAAATAAGCCATAATTCGCCATTAGTGTGTTGATAACCTGGCAAAGCAGTAACCACCCTATCATTGAGTAAATCATCGGCTATATCGAGTGCTGACTTTACTGCTAAGCCTTTACCCGCAACACACCATCGCCTCACTAGGTCACCATCGTTAGACGCGCGCCGACCATCCATTTTAACTTTATATTTTGTCTCGCCATCGGTGAATTCCCACGTGTTATTTATAATATCTTGCAGTTGATAAAATAAGCCTTGGTGATTAGCTAAGTCGTCTGGATGTTCAGGAGAGCCATTTTGTAATAAATATTCTTGAGTTGCACATAATAAGCGCGGTACGTTGCAAATTTTAAAACCGTAAACGCTAGCGTCACTTGGCGAGCCATAACGAAGTGCTATATCAACTGAATCACGATAAAAATCAATATTACTGTCACTTATATGCGCTCGGAGGCTTAACTTAGGATAATTATCCATCAGCTCATCAATCCATGGGATAACTAAATTTCGCCCCAAATCGGATGAAAGAGCAACACGTAATTCGCCTTCAATTTCGTCATGCTCACCTTTAAGGTTATACTTAGCTTGCTCAAGTATTGCTAAAGCTTGTTCGCACTGAGGTATATAGCGCTCCCCAGCAGCTGATAATCTTAAATGACGTGTAGTACGTACAAACAGTTCACTGCCCAGTGCTAACTCAACACGCTTAATTACCGCGCTCGCAGTTGCTGTGCGCATATCTAACTTAGCAGCAGCAAGCGTAATACTTCTAAATTCAGCTACTTTTAGAATAAGTTTTAAATCTTCTATGTTCATATTATCTATATATATTTGATAATGTTTCAATGATTATGATGTTTATTAAATGCAAAGCAAGCGCTATTATCAAATCCGTAAAATATTCTTATTTAAAACTGATTGGTCACTATTGAATTATTTAAATTCAAACCAATTAATAACAACTCGCTCAATTTATTTATTTGGAAAAATAATGACTCACCCAATTATTAGTGATTTAGAAAAACGCTACACAACTAAACGTTACACAACTAAGCGTATTCCTCAAGATGACCTAGACGTAGTATATGAAGCTATGCGTCTTTCTCCTTCATCAATTAACTCGCAGCCTTGGAAGTTTGTTGTAATTGAATCTGATGAAGCAAAAGAACGTATGCATACTACCTTTGCTAATAAGTTTCAATTTAATCAGCCTCATATTAAAACAGCGTCGCACGTTATTTTATTTGCTTACAACCCTAAATATACACGTGACGATTACGCACAAGTAATTGATGCAGACATTAAAAACGGTCGTACTAAAGCAGAAAATCGCGAACAATCATTCGGTGCTTTCGCGTTTGTTGATATGAATACCGATGAGCAAGGCAATAACGCAACGTGGACTAAAGCGCAAACTTACATAGCGCTGGGTAACACTATGCATGCAGCTGCACGCTTAGGTGTTGACTCTACTCCAATGGAAGGCGTAGATGCCGAGCTGATTGGCGAAGTTTTTGAAAAAGAACTTGATGGTTACGTATGCGACGTGGCATTAGTACTTGGCTATCACGATAGCGCTGAGGATTATAATGCTAAATTACCTAAATCTCGCTTAGCAAAAGAGCAAGTTATTCAGGTTTTATAAGTAATACGTTATAAACTTAAATGATAACAATATTAAAAAACCACTTATTTAAATAAGTGGTTTTTTGCTTTAAAGCAGTTTAACTTACTTGAAGCTGCGCAGCCTGAATGTATTGCACTAAATCTTCAATAGAAACCACAGTCATATTATGTTTATTAGCATAATCACTCACCTCAGGTAAGCGCGCCATTGAACCATCTGGATTTGTTAGTTCGCAAATTACGCCAAATGGTTTTAAGCCGGCAAGCTGCATTAAATCAACGGATGCTTCGGTATGACCACGACGAACTAATACTCCGCCCGTTTGTGCTTTTAAACCAAATACATGCCCAGGGCGCGATAAATCACTTGGTTTAGCGTTATCGCCTGTCGCTGCTTTTATAGTAGTTACTCTATCAGCAGCAGACACGCCTGTTGTAACGCCATGCTTAGCTTCAATAGTGACTGTATAAGCGGTGTTATTTTGACTGGTGTTGTGGGTTACCATTTGCGGTAAGTCGAGCTGTTTAATGCGCTCCTCCCCCATGCATAAGCAAACAATACCGCTGCCTTCGCGGATCATTTCGGCCATTTGATAAGTCGTTAAATGCTCAGCTGAAAATACAAAGTCGCCTTCATTTTCACGGTTTTCATCATCAACAACAAGTACGCCTTGCCCTTGCTGTAGTGCAGCAATTGCGCTTTGTACGCGGATATGGCTTTCGCCGAATTGAGTAAGTAGAGACTGAATCATCATTATATTCCAAATAAAAAAATAATAGATTCAGGACTGTGAAAGGATCAGTAATATATCGCTTTAAATTTAAAACGATCACTACCAAAATAGCTTAAATAAAATAACAAAAAGCACGCAGCAAAAAGCAGCGCACACTGTTATACCAACGGCATTAAATTAGTAACCTATTATAGCGCTAAAAAATAGCTCACTTAACGCGATACAATGATCGTGTCTTTAATAAAATTGGTATTAGTATAATAAGCCATATTCTCTTTCATCCGGACTGTAACCGTCGGCTCTGGCATCTCACCAGATCTGCTTGACCTTTACTTAACCTAGGTTAAATAAAGCGCTCGCGGGCTCGTCTAAGTTATAAATAACATTAGACATACCGCCGGTGGGGAATTTCGCCCCGCCCTGAGAATGTACTTTTATAGCTAAAGCGCTATAAAAGCGGGCTTATTATACCCTTTAACTTAATTACTTATCAAAGGTAAGTGAATAAACTTCTAACAAAGCTCGGTATTTAATGAGGCTTTGACTACTTTACCTTCATTTATGTCAGCGGTGATTGTACAAGTAGCGCCGTTTACTAAATTTAAGTTAGGTGGAGCATGACCAATATCGGCATCAATAATCACAGGAAATAAACACCCACCTAGTGCAACATCAAGCGCGTGACGGTAATCAAAAGAAGCATCTTGACCTTGAGTGATCACGCTGCGACCAATAATAATACCGTTTATATCGTCAAATATACCTGCTAATTTTAATGAAAGTAAAAACCGTGCAACGGTTGTTGGCGTCAACTCTGAGTTTTCTAGGTATAAAATAAGCCCTTCGGGTGCACTGTGTTTTTTAAATTCATGTAGTGCCAAAAATGGAGAGTCGAGTAATAAGCCGACTGTATCTAAACAGCCACCAAATAAGCGACCCGACATTTCAATAGTGCGTGCATCAAAGTAATTTAAACACTGCCACTGAGTAACTTCTGTGTGTTCAAACAATGCATTTGGGTTTTGTACGTAATCAGGTCTATTTTTTTGATAATGCGATGATGGGGCTTGCTCAAATTTGCTACCTGCTTCATAACTTAGTGTTTCAAATATTTGCAGGCAATAAGGACTTTTTTCGTCAGGATGTAACTGCATAAGATTAGCGCTGTGTAGTGTTGCCCATTGGCATTTTGCCGTGAGTGCGCATGCAATGGTGCTTACATCAGAGAACCCAACTAACCATTTAGGCTTTGCTTCTTTAATTGCATTAAAATCAAGTAGGGGCAGTATTTCCATTGCAAGCTCGCCACCAAATGGAGGCATAATTGCATCTATCTCATCATCTAATAAAAAACCCATTAACTGCTGAGCATGCGCTTTAGCGTTAAGCTGTCCATGCGGTTTGCTTTGACGTAAAAACTCTCCTTCAACAACATCATACCCTCGATGTTTTAATCCATTAATAACAATGTCTAACCGTGCATGGTACTTTTCTTTAAGGCCTGATGAAAGTGAACAAATTGCTATTTTTGATCCTACTTTTAAAGGCGCTGGGTAAAGTATATTAGGCATATATTTTCCTTTTTAGAGAATACGTTAATACCAATTACATTAAATCAGCGAGTTATTTGATGCGCTAAATGCTCATGTTTTTAGTAAATTGATATAAGTACCTACTATACCAACATAGACCATATTTATAGAATATGAATACTGTACAAACACGCCTACCATTAAAGGTTAAATTACAGACATAAAAAAACCGATGTAATTACATCGGTTTTTATTTAAAAACGTTAAAGTGAGTTATGCGTTAAAGATACTCAACTTCAATGATTTCGAACTCAACAATACCTTTTGGCGTTTGAATAGACACTGCGTCGTCCATTTGTTTACCAATTAAGCCACGTGCAATCGGTGAGTTAACAGATATTAAGTTGTTTTTAATATTTGCTTCGTCATCGCCCACAATACGGTATTTTACTTCAGCATCGGTTTCTATATTTACAATAGTTACCGTAGTGCCAAAAATAACTCTACCGGTATTTGGCATTTTAGTTACGTCGATAATTTGAACATTTGAAAGTTTAGCTTCAATTTCTTGAATACGCCCTTCACAAAAACCCTGTTGCTCACGCGCAGCGTGGTATTCAGCGTTTTCTTTTAAGTCACCATGTTCACGTGCAACCGCAATATCACTTACGATTTTAGGACGGGTAACTGTTTTTAATTCGTTAAGCTCTTTACGCAGTAAATCTGCGCCACGAACTGTCATCGGAATTGATTGCATACTTTTCTCACTTAACACCAAGGCCCTAGTTGGCCTTGGCACATTTCCTTAGTTCAATCGCAGATGTAGCTCTTGAACTGACGTCACTTTGCTGCGGTCATCTGCTTTATTAGCAGTACAGTTAGCGAATGCCGCGTTCAAGGTTGTCGTATAGTTGGTTTTATTTTGCAATGCACCACGACGTAACACCTTCGAATCTTCGATCGCTTGGCGACCTTCGGTGGTATTAACGATATAGCTGTACTCTTTATTCTTGATATAATCAAGAATATGCGGGCGGCCTTCATATACTTTGTTTACACGTCGTACTTCAATGCCAGCTTCTTCAAGAGCTTGTGCCGTGCCACCAGTTGCGTCAAGTTCAAAACCTAAGTCGGTCATGATTTTGGCTAATTCAACAATACGTGGCTTATCGCTATTACGAACAGATAATAGCGCGCGACCACCGCGTGGTAAAGTGTTGCTTGCACCTAATTGTGCTTTTGCGAATGCTTCGGCGAAAGTATCACCAACACCCATCACTTCACCTGTTGAACGCATCTCAGGACCACGGATTGGATCCACACCCTGAAACTTAGCAAATGGTAAAACAACTTCTTTAACGCTGTAGTAAGGAGGGATCACTTCTTTAGTAATACCTTGGCTCGCTAAAGACTGCCCAGCCATACAACGTGCAGCTACTTTTGCAAGCGCCACACCGGTTGCTTTTGATACAAACGGTACAGTACGTGCAGCACGCGGGTTAACTTCGATTAAGTACACTTTGTCTTCTTTAACTGCAAACTGTGTATTCATCAAGCCAACAACACCAAGTTCAAGCGCCATGTCGGTTACTTGCTTGCGCATTACATCTTGCACTTCTTGTGATAAAGAATGTGCTGGTAATGAACAGGCTGAGTCACCCGAGTGAACACCCGCTTGCTCAATGTGCTCCATAATACCGCCGATAATTACTTGCTCGCCGTCACAAATTGCGTCAACGTCAACTTCAATCGCGTTATCTAAGAAACGGTCCAGTAATACAGGTGCTTCGTTTGATGCTTGTACAGCTTCGGTCATGTAGCGACGTAAATCATCTTCGTCGTATACAATTTCCATTGCACGACCACCTAGTACGTACGACGGGCGTACAACTAATGGAAAGCCAATTTCAACTGATTTAAGTAAGGCTTCTTCGGTTGAAGTTACTGTTGCATTTTCTGGCTGAAGTAAGTTTAAACGCTCAACAAGTTGTTGGAAACGTTCGCGGTCTTCTGCACGGTCAATCGCATCAGGTGAAGTACCAATCACTGGTACACCATTCGCTTCAAGCTCACGCGCTAGTTTAAGTGGTGTTTGACCACCATACTGTACGATAACGCCTTTTGGCTTTTCAACACGTACGATTTCGAGTACGTCTTCAAGCGTAATTGGTTCAAAGTATAACCTGTCAGATG
The DNA here is from genome assembly GCF_015864475.1 of Pseudoalteromonas sp. SWXJZ10B. Taxonomy (NCBI): domain Bacteria; kingdom Pseudomonadati; phylum Pseudomonadota; class Gammaproteobacteria; order Alteromonadales; family Pseudoalteromonadaceae; genus Pseudoalteromonas; species Pseudoalteromonas sp. SWXJZ10B. The sequence goes on along the minus strand of NZ_JADYXD010000004.1, from coordinate 31,809 downwards.
TATCGTAATCGGTAGATACCGTTTCAGGGTTACAGTTAACCATAATAGTTTCGTAACCGTCTTCGCGAAGCGCAAGCGAGGCATGTACACAACAGTAATCAAACTCAATACCTTGACCGATACGGTTTGGACCACCACCAATAACCATGATTTTATCACGATCTGTTGGGTTAGCTTCACACTCTTCATCGTAAGTTGAGTACATGTAAGCAGTGTCTGAGCTAAATTCTGCAGCGCACGTATCAACACGTTTGTATACTGGCACGATGTTTAATAAATGACGTTTTTTACGAATTTCAGCTTCAGATACACCTGCAATTTCTGCTATACGCGGATCTGCAAAGCCTTTACGTTTAAGTTTACGTAGGAAGTCAGCATTTAAACCCGCCATGCCTACTTTCGCTATTTTTGCTTCGTCTTTTAAAATGTCTTCTATTTGTACTAAGAACCAGCGGTTAACTTTAGTCAGCTCGTAGACATCATCAACGCTCATGCCATGGCGCATTGCATCGGCAATGTACCAAATACGCTCAGCGCCTGGCTCGCGTAGTTCGCGGATGATTTTTTCTTTTGCTTTAGGGTCATCAAGCGCAACTATTGGGTTAAAACCTGTAGCGCCTACTTCAAGACCGCGTAATGCTTTGTGTAGTGACTCTTGTTGATTACGACCAATTGCCATTACTTCGCCAACTGATTTCATTTGCGTAGTTAAACGGTCGTTTGCACCGGCAAATTTTTCAAAGTTAAAGCGAGGAATTTTTGTAACAACGTAATCGATTGAAGGCTCAAAAGACGCGGGAGTTTTGCCACCAGTAATGTCGTTTTGAAGCTCGTCAAGCGTATAACCTACTGCTAGTTTTGCTGCAATTTTAGCAATTGGGAAACCCGTTGCTTTTGATGCTAATGCAGATGAACGTGATACACGTGGGTTCATCTCAATGATAACCATACGGCCATCTTCAGGATTAATACCAAACTGCACGTTAGAACCGCCAGTTTCTACACCAATTTCACGTAATACTGCCATAGAGGCGTTACGCATAATTTGGTATTCTTTGTCGGTTAGCGTTTGCGCTGGTGCAACGGTGATTGAATCGCCAGTGTGAACACCCATAGGGTCAAAGTTTTCAATGGTACAAACAATAATACAGTTGTCGTTTTTATCACGTACAACTTCTGTTTCGTACTCTTTCCAACCAATCAGTGATTCATCAATTAGTAATTCGTTCGTTGGCGATAAATCTAAGCCACGTTCACAAATTTCTTCAAACTCTTCTAAGTTATACGCTACACCGCCACCGGTGCCGCCCATAGTAAAAGAAGGCCTGATAATACATGGTAAACCAATGCGCGTTATGATGTCTTTGGCTTCATCCATAGAGTGAGCAATCTCAGCACGAGGACATTCAAGACCAATATTTTTCATTGCTACGTCAAAGCGTTCACGGTTTTCTGCTTTGTCGATTGCATCAGCCGTTGCACCAATTAGTTCAACACCATGTTTAGCCAATACACCGTGCTTGTCTAGTTCAAGCGCACAGTTTAATGCCGTTTGACCACCCATTGTAGGCAGTACTGCATCTGGCTTTTCTTTTTCAATAATTTTTTCTACCACTTCCCAGTGAATTGGTTCGATGTATGTTGCATCGGCCATATCAGGGTCGGTCATGATAGTTGCAGGGTTTGAGTTAACTAATATAACTCTGTAGCCTTCTTCTCTAAGTGCTTTACACGCTTGAGCACCAGAGTAGTCAAATTCACAAGCTTGACCAATTACAATTGGGCCTGCGCCTAAGATAAGAATGCTTTTTATGTCGGTACGTTTTGGCATTATTACTCCAGTTAAATTAGTGTTTACGCGCTTGCATCAAATCGATGAAGTGGTCAAATAATGGGGCTGCATCGTGCGGACCAGGGCTTGCTTCAGGGTGACCCTGGAAGCTAAACGCAGGTTTATCTGTACGATGAATACCTTGAAGCGTTCCGTCAAATAACGATTTGTGCGTGGCACGAAGCGTACTTGGCAGGCTTGACTCTTGCGCAGCAAAACCATGGTTTTGAGCTGTGATCATAACTACATCGCGGTCTAGGTCTTTAACTGGGTGGTTAGCGCCGTGGTGGCCAAATTTCATTTTTTCTGTTTTAGCACCTGAGGCAAGGGCTAATAACTGATGACCTAAACAGATACCAAAAATTGGTGTGTCGGTTTCTAAAAAGGTTTTAATTGCATCAATAGCGTAAGTACATGGCTCAGGATCGCCAGGGCCATTAGATAGGAAGATACCATCAGGGTTTAAAGCCAGTACGTCAGCGGCAGAGGTTTGCGCTGGTACTACTGTAAGTTTACAACCACGGTCTACAAGCATACGTAAAATATTACGCTTTACACCGAAGTCGTAGGCAACAACATGAAACTTTTCATCAGCAGCATCAAGAGTTTTAAATCCTTCGCCTAATGTCCAGCTTGATTCGCGCCACTCAAAATTTTCCTTGGTTGAGACAACTTTTGCTAAATCCATACCTTTTAAGCCTGGGAAGGCTTGCGCGGCTTGTAGCGCTTTACTTTCGTCTAGCTCGTCGCCAGCAATAATACACCCGTTTTGTGCGCCTTTATCACGCAAAATTCGAGTTAACTTTCTGGTGTCGATGTCCGCAATACCTAAAATATTACGTTCTTTTAAGTAATCATCTAACGATTGCTCGTTACGAAAATTACTTGCTAGCAGTGGCAAATCACGGATCACTAGGCCTTTAGCCCAAATTTGATTCGCTTCTTCGTCTTCGCTGTTGGTACCCGTATTACCGATATGTGGGTACGTCAAAGTTACGATTTGTTCCGCGTATGATGGATCAGTCAAAATTTCTTGATAACCAGTCATAGACGTATTGAATACTACTTCACCGACTGACATGCCGTCAGCGCCGATTGCAGTACCGCGAAACACTGTGCCGTCTTCTAGGACTAACAGAGCGGATTTAGTCAAGTTAAACCTCCTAACAGTAAAAAACGGGAGTAAGCAATTGCTTAACACCCCGCCAATACCCAGAGGGATCGTCAAAACTAGATTTTCGTGAGCTTAAATAGTTTTACGCAGTCTTAAATGATGCCGATATAAAACGCTAAACCTTCAATCATTTTTTCTTGCCTAAAACTATTTTTATTCCCACTGAAACCCAGGATTTACTAGCCATTTGGGTATAATTGGAAACACGCATTTAGTAATTTTTGGCAAATTGGCTGCATATTACATGAAGTTGCTATTTAGGTCTAACACTTTTTAGTAAATTGTTACAAACAAGTCACTGTAGGTGAAATTAGACCCAAACAGTTAAAAAAGTAACTAAACTACTTAAGATCTAGCACATCTTGCATATCATAAAGTCCTGCAGGTTTGTTTCTCAACCAGCTTGCAGCCCTTACAGCACCTAGAGCGAACGTCATTCTTGAACTTGCTTTATGGGTTAATTCAAGCCTTTCGCCCATTGTAGCGAAGTATGCAGTGTGTTCACCTACTATATCGCCCCCTCTTAGTACCGAATAACCAATCTCATTTTGCGATTTAGCTGTTTCCACTTGGCTGCGGTTGTATACAGCAACTTCGTCGTGATCCCAGCCTTTAGCTTGTGCAATTGATTCACCAATGGCGAGTGCTGTGCCTGATGGTGCATCTATTTTATGACGATGATGCGCTTCAAATATTTCGATATCTAAGTCGTCACCAAACTTAGTTGCCGCTGTTTGTACTAGGTTTAATAGTACATTTACGCCAACACTGTAGTTTCGGGCAAATACAATTGGAATATGTTTGGCTGCATCGTGTAGTAGCACCATATCCTCGGTTGTTAAACCCGTTGTACCAATAACCATAGGAATTTTTTGTGCTACAGCGGTTTTTAAATGATTTTTCATACCTGCAGGAAGCGTAAAGTCGATTAAAACATCTACATTATCTATTGTGGTTTCTTCGCTAAAGCTAACACTGTTGTCGGCTGCGCTATTTACTTGATTTACATTAATGCCTAATAACGATGAACTACCACGAACGTATGCACCTGTAAGTTGTGTTTGCTCTTTAATTGTCGCTGCTTCTAATAGAGCTAAGCCCATTCTGCCATTAGCACCAAAAACGCCTATTCGATTTGTAGTCATTGTTTTTACCTAATTTAATTTAAATCCATTTTTTACTAATCTGAGTATATATCCGAAGCATTGCAAATACGCGCTTGGGCATTTTTATGCAGTTGGACAAATATTAATCGCTGAAAATAGCGTTACTTTGTAGATATTATCTAAAAGTCATGCAATAGTCAGGTGACCTTTTAATTTAATAATAATAACAATACCAGTTTACTTTAGCCATCTATACATTTAAACTTCTCTTTCGCGTCGATTTGGTCTTTGGCTTGCGGGCGCTGCGGTCTTCTTAATTAATAAAATAAGAGTGACTCGCTAAATTCAGCTAAAAGAGGAGTTTTTGGCTGTTGTATTACTAAACTGTTTACGAGGAATATGATGCAGCCATCATTTAATAAAAACAAAGCTATACTTTCTTTACTTCCCCTACTGACCTTTGTAGCACTATTTTTAGGCTCTGGTTTGTACTTGCAATCGCAAGGGGTTGATTACGCTTTTTATCAACTTCCTGCTCCAGTAGCTATACTACCCGCCATTATGCTTGCGTTTATTTTAAACAAAGGCACGGTAAACGAATGCGTTGAGACCTTTATTAAAGGTGCTGGGCACAATAATATTATAACCATGTGTTTAATCTACTTACTTGCAGGTGCGTTTTCAGCCGTGGCTAGTGCAACCGGCGGTGTTGACGCGGTAGTAAATGCAGGTTTATCACTTATTCCTCCCGCTTTGTTGCTCCCAGGATTATTTTTAATTGCTGCTGTTGTATCTACAGCTATGGGAACGTCAATGGGTACTATTGGTGCTATTGGCCCTATTGCTTATGCGGTGTCTATTAAAACAGGTATAGATCCAGCATTAATGGCAGGTACGATTGTATCAGGCGCTATGTTTGGCGATAACTTATCAATTATTTCAGACACGACTATTGCAGCCACACGTACACAGGGCTGTGAAATGAAAGATAAGTTTAAAGAAAATCTTAAAATTGCAGTCCCTGCTGCAATACTAACTATTGGCTTGTTGTTTTATTTAACACCCGCAGCGCAAGTTGTTGAAACCAAGGATTACGATATTTGGTTAGTACTTCCGTATGCCTTTATTTTAGTGTTAGCAGTTGCTGGCCTAAACGTATTTGTAGTGTTGTTTAGCGGTATTATTTTTGCTGCATTAATGGGCTTTACAGGAAGCTATGAAGGCGCAAGCTTTGTAAAAGATATTTACAAAGGCTTTACCGATATGCAGGAAATATTTTTACTATCAATGTTTATTGGTGGCTTATCTGAATTCATTCGTATTAATGGTGGCCTTGATTACATTGCTCAAAAAATTCAAGCAATTACTAAAATCATTGCTAAATGGCACCGTAAAGTGGCCGACCAATTAGGTATTGCAGCACTCGTTATGACAAGTAATATGTGTATTGCTAATAACACCGTATCTATTATTGTTGCTGGTCCTATTGCTAAAAAGCTTGCTGACGACGGTGAAATAACCGGTAAACGCTCTGCAAGTTTGCTTGATATATTTGCTTGTGTAACGCAAGGCTCACTGCCTTATGGCGCTCAAGCACTATTGTTAGGTGCAACCTTTAAAATTAGTCCGTGGGAAGTATCAACGTCTTCTTATTACTGCTTTATTTTAGCCTTTACTGCAATTGCTATTATTTGTTTACGTCGTAATAAAGCATAATAAATTGATTTAGTGCATGTTGCAGCTTATTAAGTAGGCTGCAACATGTGTTAAATTAGCGATCAACAAATCAATCTCTTCTGCTATAATCTTCGCTTCCGCGTGTCACTAAAATTATAGTTATTAAACAGTTATGAAATTTAAAAAATTACTCCCTTTTATTACCCTTACTTCTCTTGCTTTATCATCATCTGCTTTTGCTGCCAATTGGAGCAGTACAGCAGTACATATAAATAATGGTAGCCAAAAAAATCCATTTTCTAAGCAAGAGTCTGATACTACTGTGTATTCAATCCAACATGCCTCTGGTTATGACTACGGCGATAACTTCTTTTTTATTGATTACAGTAAAGACGATACAACTGATGGCTACCAAGATAGTGACTTTTATGGGGAGTGGTACTCAACCGTTAGCTTGTCTGCCATTACTGGTAAGCAAATTGGCTCTGGCGCATTATTAGATGTTGGCTTAACGGGCGGTATTAACGCTGCTGGTGATGCAAAAGTAATGAAGTATCTACCAGGTGTAAAATTAAGCTGGGATGTACCTGGGTTTAACTTTTTTCAAACTTTAGTAACTGCCTACATTGATGACAGTGAAGGTGTGGCTAAAGGCGGCGCACCTATTGAAACAAATAGCTGGATGCTTGATGTAGCGTTTGAATACCCTTTTACTATTGGCTCGCAAAAGTTTAGCTTTAAAGGCCACGCTGAATACATCGCAGAGCGTGAAGATGAATTTGGCAACGATGTAGAAGCTTGGATACTCGCACAGCCTATTTTAGTGTGGGATATGGGCCATGCCATGCAAATGAAAGAAAACACCTTACTGCTGGGTATGGAGCTTCAGTACTGGCACAATAAACTAGGTACTGAAGTTACTGAATCGGTTCCGCAAATACATGTTGAGTGGACTTTTTAAACACCTCGTATCCATTTTAAATAATATGAATTTTAAGCGGAGCTATACTTTTAGCTCCGCTTTTTTGGTTAACCTAAAACATTCAATTGAACAGGTTTAAATACTTAGTTATTGTTGTACTTCTTTTTAAGCCAACTTTTAAGCCAAGCGCTCGCCTTTAACAGGAGTTACAGAATGTCGTCGATTAAAGTGATTTGTTTTTCTACTTTATTGTTGCTAACCAATAATGCCTTAGCTGGCACTTCTCAAGATACATCCGCCCTTTCTTATGATGCACTTTTAAGTAATTACCAGTATGATTTTAAAGTAAATTACTTTGCACTTGAGTCGCAAAAGCAATCACTAAAAATGGCTTATATTTACTTAAAGCCAACTAAAGCCGATATGCCTGTTGTTACACTTATGCATGGCAAAAATTTTAATGCTGACTACTGGACTACCACTGCGCAATACCTACAATCTTTAGGCTATGGGGTATTAATTCCTGATCAAATTGGTTTTGGCAAGTCGTCTAAGCCAACTAATTACCAGTATTCGTTTGCGACGCTTGCTCATCATACTCACGCGTTAATAGATTCTCTTAATATTAAAGAGTCGATTGTACTTGGGCACTCTATGGGTGGGATGCTAGCGAGTCGTTTTGCATTAATGTACCCAAACGCCACTAAAAAGCTAATTTTATTAAACCCTATTGGGCTTGAAAACTACTTGCAGTATGTTGATTACAAAGATACTAATTTTTTCTATAAAAACGAGCTTTCAAAAACACCGGAAGGCGTTAAACGTTATCAGCAAAAAAATTACTACGATGGTAAGTGGAATACAACATATTCAGCCTTAACTGACTTTATAACAGGGCAAATACAAGGCCCAGATAAAGAACAAATGGCATGGGTGAATGCAAAAACATACGATATGATTTTCACTCAACCTGTAATAACCGAATTTAAAGATTTAACTGTGCCAGTTAAATTAATTATTGGTACACGCGATAGAACCGGTCCAGGCCGTAACTGGAAAAAAGAGGATGTTGATTACGAGCTTGGTCGATACGATAAATTAGGCAAACACGCTGCAACACTTATTCCTGACGCACAATTATTCGAACTAGATAACTTAGGGCACCTGCCGCACATTGAAGATTTTGAACGCTTTAAAAATGTATTACAAAAGGCGCTTACAACTAAATAGAAGTGAGTGCTGAATATAAAAACCCCTGTAAGTAATTACTCACAGGGGTTTTTATTTAGTAATTAAACTAAATTATACCAATCTGCTTATATATGGGGTCTATTTAACGTTAAGAAAATTACGCTAGAACTAGGCAAAAATTTTTGTATCTAGTTGTTCTAAATAAAAAATTTTTAACGACGTTATAGTGCAATTTAATTCGTTAAATTGATCAAAGATTTATGCAGGTTGGTATTACAACTTACATTGTGGGTTTTTACCCTGTGCTTTAGCTGTACTTTGCTCACTAAGTGCTTTACTCATTTGTGCTTGTAAGTCTTTAATACGACTGCTTGGCGCTGGGTGAGTTGATAAAAACTCAGGTGTTGTACCACTACCTGCTGCACTCATATTTTGCCAAAGGGTTACTGATTCTTGTGGATTAAAGCCTGCTTCAGCCATTAAATCTAAGCCAATTTCATCAGCTTCTGACTCGTGCGAACGGCTAAATGGCAAAACAACACCATACTGTGCGCCTAAGCCTAGACCCTGCATAATTTCATTACGGTATTGAATGTTACCCATTTCAAGTGCTGCACTACCAAGTTGCATACCGGTATCTAAAATAGAGCTTTGTGAAACACGTTCATTAGAATGCTCAGCAATTACGTGCCCTACTTCGTGCCCTAGCACTGTTGCTAGTTGGTCTTGATTGGTGGCTATTTTTAATAAGCCCGTATGCACCCCAATGTAACCACCAGGTAGTGCAAATGCATTAGCAGATTCATCTTCAAATACAACTACTTCCCAATTTTGCGACGCGTATTCTTTTGGTAATACAGCCACTACTTTTTCAGCAATGCAATTTACATATGCATTTGTTTTTGCATCTTTATTAATTGGTTGGCTTTTTTTCATATCTGCAAAACTAGCAGTGCCCATTTCACTCATTTGTTGATCTGAGTAAAGCGCTATTTGAGTGCGTCCTGTTGGTGACGTTTTGCAACCGACTAAAACGGCTGTCGCTAATACTGCAAGTACTAGTTTTTTCATGATAATTCTCTTAAGTAATGAATTTTTTATTGCTTGTAGAATAGCAAACACAGTACCAATTTAAAATATTTGCTTTATATACCTTTATATTAAAAAGATACGATGAGACGATAAACTTAGCAGGCAAACTAAGTTTATCCAAATACAATGCCCTGTTACACTATAGCCCTTGTTTTTAGTGATTGTTGAGTTTACACATGGACGCCTCAGCCTCGTCTTTTAATACCCGTATTTTATTGCCTTTATTAGCCAGTATCGTGGCGATTACTCCTTTGGCTATTGATATGTATTTGCCCGCCATGCTGGTAATTGCAAGCGATTTACAAACTAATATGCCAAATGTACAAATATCGTTGAGTATTTACTTAGCGGGTTATTCATTGGGGATGTTATTTTTTGGCCCTATTGCCGATCAAATTGGCCGCCGTAAGCTCGCACGTATTGGCTTAACCCTATTTGGCGCAAGCTCACTTGCACTCGCATTTACAACCGAAATCCATGCGTTTTGGACACTTAGAGCGGTGCAAGCATTTACAGGAGCTGCGGCAACCGTAGTCGTACCGGGTATTATTCGTCATATTTATCAGCAAAATACGGCTAAAGGAATGTCGTATGTATCAATGATTATGATGGTAGCACCGTTAGTAGCTCCCTCTGTTGGCTCATTTATTTTAGGCTTTTCTGTTTGGTCGAGTATATTTTTAGTACTTGCTGGATATAGCTTTTTAATATTGGCGTTTGTACAAGTGTATTTAATCGATATACCTATTCATAAAAATGAGAAAAAAGGCCTCGCGTTATTTTTTGATAGCTATAAAACAGTGCTAAGTAATAAAGATGCCCGTGCCGACATACTCAGTTCTATGTTTGTATCGTTCGGCTTTTTTTGCTTTTTAACCTCAGTGCCTTTTATTTATTTAGATTTATATAAAGTGTCAGAACAGTTATTTGGTGTGTTATTTGCGTTTAATGTAATGGCGCTTATGTTTGGTAACTTTTTAAATACGCGAATTGTACCAAGGCTGGGCTCTCGAAAAATGCTCTATATTGGGCTTGTATGTGGGTTTGTATCGGGGCTTGCGCTGTTAACATTTAGCTTATTGCACTTATCACTTTATTATATTGTGGCTGCTATTGCGCCATTAATGATGAGTTTAGGTGTCACTGCAAGTAATGCTGATTCGCTAATATTAATGAAGTTTGAAAGAAACACAGGTACAGCAACGGCCGTAATTGGCACACTTCGTTTTGGTAGTGGTGCATTAGTTGGCCCGTTACTCGCCATTATGCATGCAAAAAGCGCAGTACCATTTTCAAGTTTAATGTTTAGTGCTGTGTTACTCACTATGCTCGTACAGCTAATTCACTATAAAAAAGACAAAAAAAATGCCTCAATATGAGGCATTTTTATCAAAGCTAATAACCTTAAATTAATTAAGCGTCTGCAGCTTTAGAAACCATAACCATTGCAGGGCGTAATAAACGACCATTCAATGTGTAACCTTTTTGCATAACAGCAAGTACTGTATTAGGTGTTACATCGTTACTTGGTTGAATTGACATTGCTTGATGAAAATCTGGATTAAACTGCTCACCTTGTGGGTTTACAATTTCAACACCAAATTTAGAAACAGCGTCATTAAAGCTCTTAACCGTCATATCGATACCTTCAAGCAACGGCTTTAGTGTCTCATTTTCTTTATCAGAAAATTCAATAGCACGTTCAAGGTTATCAATTACAGGTAGTAATTCGTTAGCAAATTTTTCTAGTGCAAATTTATGCGCTTTTTCTACATCTTGTGCTGCACGACGACGAATATTATCTACATCTGCTGCGGCACGAACAACACCGTCTTTTTGATCAGCAATTGTTTGCTTTGCAGCTTCAAGCTCTGCATATAACATCGCAATTTCTGCTTCAGGGCTTTGTTCTTGTTCTGCATGCTGATCAGCGGCTTCTACTGCTGCTTCTACATCAGCCTGCATTTTAGAAATTTCTTCGTTTAATTCTACTTCTTGCTCAGGGTTTTGTGTCTGCTCAGACATAAAATACGTGCTCCAATTCTTTACAACTGCGGTAATTATGGGGATTGAATAAAAAGATTCAAGAGTTAGATACCTCAATTAATTTAAATTCTTGAATTATTTCTTCAATCTGCGCTGATTTAGGACAAATTATACAAAAACGGCTTTGATATTCTTGATTTTTAAAGTACGGCACGCTTATTACAATTAATTCATCGCACTCAGTAAAAGGTAATTTTTCGCTATTAAGTACCGATACACCATTTTTAAAAGCAAGCTTATCTTCTACATAATTTAAAAACGAAACACCAATATTTAAACTTTGTTCGCAGTCTATTTGTTTGTAGAGGTAATTTTCACCAACAACAATACTATTATCTGAGCCTAATTTTTGGCTTAGTTGTCGCGTCCATTGATTAAGCGAATCATGACAATTTCGAGGCGCTGTATTTGCCATAGCTTGCATACGGTACAAACCTTCCATTAAGGTTTGTTGGCTAAATACAGTGTTCAACCAAGTGGCAAATTGATAACGAACAGAGTCTGACGAATCATGAGGTTTATCAATACAAATATTGTGACTCTGCCCTGCCCTATCTATTAATAAAATAAGCCAGTCGGTAGAATCAAAATCAAGCACTTCTACTCTAAACACTTGCTGTGAACTGGCTTGAGGTAAACCAACACAACAACATACTTGGTATTTTTGGCTCAAACCATGCGCTAGCTCAACGAGTTGTGACTGCTGTGGTTGCCAATAATTAGCAATATCAGCAAGCACAAAAAATTCGTCAAACCAATAATCAAACCCTTCATTTGTCGGCACTCGCCCTGCGGATGTATGAGGTGAATACAATAAGCCCACTTTTTCTAAGCGAGCCATAGCATTACGAACCGTAGCCGAACACACAGCCATGCCTTTGAGCTTGGCAATTTTTGTTGATGGAACAGGCAAGCCTTCACCATTACAGTACATGTTCATAACAGCTGAAAAAATTTGCTGATCTCGTGGGTTTAGTTTCATGGTATCTACATCTTGTTGCATGAAAGAGATATCGGGGCGTTTAGTTCTTTTTCAAGTCGTGCGGCTAACTCACAGTGAATAAAACTGATGGTTTATAATATTGCTATAATCTGTATTTTCAAACACTTCTGTTTTGAGTTACTCTACAATTATTAAATCTCTTTGTGCGTACATTATGGACTCTCCTTTTAACACCATAGGCCTAATTGGCAAACCTAATCATCCGGGAGCAGCGGCTACTCTGCAGCGTTTACATACCTTTTTACTTGCGCTTGGCTTTGAGGTAATAGTAGAAAAACGCACAGGGAGTCAGTTAGACGATATTCCGCATGACAAACTTGTTAAGTTAGTCGACTTAGGTGAACAAGCCGATTTAGCCATTGTTGTAGGCGGTGACGGTAACATGCTTGGCGCAGCTCGCGTACTTGCGCGCTTTAACATTGCTGTAATTGGTGTAAATAGAGGCAACCTTGGCTTTTTAACTGATTTAAACCCCGAAGGGTTTGAAGCGAGCTTAGAGCAAGTACTCAGTGGTGAGTATCTTGAAGAAAAACGTTTTTTATTAGAAGTAGAAGTATATCGCCACAACGAATTAAAAAGTGCAAACTCAGCCGTTAACGAAGCGGTACTTCATGCCGATAAAGTAGCGCACATGATTGAATTTGAAGCTTTTATAAATAATGACTTTGTGTTTTCTCAGCGCTCCGATGGTTTAATAGTATCAACCCCGACAGGCTCTACGGCGTATTCACTTTCAGGTGGCGGTCCAATATTAACGCCAGAACTAAATGCTATATCGTTAGTACCTATGTTTCCTCATACCTTATCTAGCAGACCTTTAGTGGTAGATGCCGATAATGAAGTTCGTTTAAAGCTAAGCCTAGAAAATACAGATAGCCTACAGGTAAGCTGCGACAGCCACGTAGTGCTAGCCGTATTACCCGGCGATGAGGTAGTAATTAAAAAAGCCGATAAACAATTGCGCTTAATTCATCCAAAAAATTACTCTTACTACAACGTTTTACGTACAAAACTGAATTGGGGTAGTCGTTTGTACTAATTTTATTGCCAAATTTAGTACTATAAAGCAAAATGGCGACTTAAAATAATAATCAACTAATTTAGGAACGAGTAGCAATGACTTATGTAGTATTCTTTGCTTTACTGCTATTAATTACACTTTTATACAGTTACCTCAAAATTGAGAGTAACCGTAAAAAAGCGATAGAAGCTAGAAAAAAGCTATTTAATGAACGTGTTTCGCATGTAAATACGCGCCTTAAAGCAAAGCTTAATGATCTACTTGATGCTAAAATAATTCGCCCAAAATACGTTCCTCGCATTCAAGCTATTGTAAATAATTTTTTTGTTGTTCAATCACATACAGACGAGAACTTGCAACAGCTTGAAGATACCGCCGACCTACTAATTAATACGTTGTCCAACGAGTTAATTAAAATCAATCAAACAAATATAATTCAACCATTGATTGATAATATACAGTACTTTGTATCTGAGTTGCCCCAGCAAGGCATTTTATACAATAAGAGTTTTTATATTAATACATTACCTCCCCTCATTGCTCTGCTTAAAACCGAAGAGAGTATACAACCTACTGATATTGTTGATGATCAAATTGATGCATCTTCCCAAACTTCCGATACACAGTTTACTCAAGATGTAAGTGTTGCTTAAATAATAAAAAATTAATTTGCAAAAAACCAAAACACTGTATAAATTAACAGTTAATTGACTGGATGGATAAACAGTATGTTAATTGGTTTAGAAGTTAAAAATTTTGCAATCGTAAGTAATTTAAGCACAGAATGGCGCAGCGGTATGACTGCGATCACAGGTGAGACAGGTGCTGGTAAATCTATTGCTATTGATGCCTTATCGCTATGCTTAGGTGAGCGCGCTGAAGCATCAGCAGTTCGCCCAAGCTCTGATAAAGCAGAAGTATGTGCACAATTTGACTTAACAGATCTACCGCTTGCTCAAGCATTTTTAGAGCAACATATGCTAAGCACTTCTGACAACGAGTGCTTATTACGTCGTGTTGTTTGTAAAAATGGCCGTAGTAAAAGCTATATTAATGGTAGTGCAGTTACCGCATCACAATTAAAAGAACTTGGTCAATATTTAATATCTATTCATGGACAACATGCCCACCAATATTTATTAAAAGCTGAGCATCAGTTACAGCTTTTAGATGCCTATGCAGGGCATCACCACTTAGTAAACTCAGTAAATAAAAACTATAAACAGTTTGCTAACTTACAAAAAGAATTTAAACACTTAGAACAACAACAGCAGCAACAAGCAGCGCAAAAACAATTGTTAGAGTATCAAGTTGCTGAGCTTGATGAATTTGCATTACAAGAAAATGAGTTTGATTTAATTGAGGCTGAGCATTACAAACTAAGCAATAGCCAAACAATATTAGAATCGTGCCAACGTGAGTTACAACACTTATATGAAAGTGATGAGCAAAACGCTTGCTCATTACTACAGCACAGCGCTCAACAATTTACCGAACTGGCTCAATATGACGAAAGTTTAGCAAGCGTAGCTGCTATGCTTAGCGAAGCCGCTGTACAAGTTGAAGAAGCAAGCCGCGAAGTGCGCAATTACACTGAGCAAGCAGATTTAGACCCGGCACGCTTAGTTGAAGTAGAAAATAGGCTAAGTGGAGCGATGGATTTAGCGCGTAAGCATCATATAAAACCACAGCAGTTAGTTGAGTTTCATCAATCGATTGCTCAAGAACTTGAGTCAATAAGTAATAATAGTAATCGTCTGGAGCAGCTTGAGTCAGAAATAGAAAGCGCGTTACTTAGTTACAAGCAAACTGCTGATGAATTAAGTAAAAGCCGCTGCGAGTATGCTAATACACTTAACACACTAATAAGTGAAAGCATGGCTAACTTATCAATGGAAAACGGTGTTTTTGAAATAGCCTTAACTCAAGAGAGTAATCGTACACCAAACAGCCTAGGCTTTGATAATGTCTCGTTTTTAGTATCAACTAATCCGGGACAACCACTTCAACCATTAGCTAAAGTAGCATCAGGTGGTGAGCTTTCTCGTATAAGTCTTGCTATACAGGTAATTATTGCCCAAAAAGTAACAACCCCAACGCTTATTTTTGATGAAGTTGATGTAGGTATTTCTGGCCCAACGGCATCTGCTGTAGGTAAGTTATTACGCCAATTAGGTAAATCAACTCAAGTAATTTGTGTTACTCATTTACCGCAAGTTGCCAGTAGTGCACATCAGCAATTTTTTGTAGCTAAAGAAATAGCACAAGGCGAAACGTTTACTCATATGCTGCCTTTAAATAAAGATGGCCGTATTAATGAAATAGCCCGTTTACTTGGCGGCGATAACATAAGCAAAACAGCTAAAGCAAATGCTAAAGAACTAATAATGGCTCACGCCTAATGTGTTAGTAAATAACGTCTTCAAGGATTAAATAATGCACAGTACTTTAGTTGATTTTTGTATAATTTTAAGTTGGTTGTTATTAGTACTAAGCACCTGTTTAATTATATTTAGTAAATATAAACATACTTGTTTTAAACAACGTTTATTTAAGTTTTTAAATAGTTTTTTAGTTTTTCAACTAATCGTTGTGGCCTATTACTTTACTAGCGAAAAAATAAATGGACTAAGTGATTTAGGTGTTAGTTATTGGGTTTTAATTACAATGCAGATTGCGTGTATTGTAATATGCTACATGAGCTTAAAACGTAGAAAGGCTAAAATAAGGCCATCCCTTGATTCGTTTTCAATGGATTAAAGTAAATAAACATTTAAAAAGAGCACGTTCTGTTTTTACCTTGCTCTTTTGCTTTATAAAGTAGTTCATCAGCATGCTTAATATCTAGGTCAATTGAGCGTTCAGCGTTTGCAGCTGTGATGCCAATGCTTAGCGTTATATTTACACTATCTGAAAATAAGCTTACAGCTGAAGCTTTAAGGGCATTATGGATTTTTTCTGCAACGAGCTCGCCATCATCAACGGTTACATTTGGAATCACAATTAAAAACTCCTCACCGCCCCAACGTGAAGCAATCGCATTTTGCGGAATATTATTTTCAAATGTTTTGGCTAAATGGATAAGAGCTTCATCGCCAAAATCATGGCCGAATTGATCATTAATTTTTTTAAAGTTATCTACATCAGCTAATAATATTACAAACGGAATATTATTATTTTTAAGCTCATTTTTAAAAGCTATAAGCTTATTCATAGTGAAACGACGGTTTGGCAGATTAGTGAGTGGATCTATAGTTGCTAAAAATTCATTTTTTTGGCTTAAAGCAATTAATTTACTGCTGTATTTTTCTCTTGAAAATTCGTAATAACCACTCAGCGATGCAACAATTATAAAAGCGAGTATGATTCTGACTGGAAACTGCTCAGGATTGTAGTCATATATATTAAATGTATCAGCGCAATAGAAACCGAGAACAATTGCCGATAAAAATAAAACAATATCAAACGTCCCTCGTTTAAGCCCTCGAATTGAATAAGTAACAGGAGAAACTATAAATATCCATATAGGCCCTGTACCTTGTGCTCCTCCTGTAAGTACCAGATAAAACATCAATGCATACAGGTTATATAAAACTACAGTTGCAGACTTCTCTACACCTCTGCCTATATTAAACGCCGATAAGTAAACAAACGAAGAAACAACCAAAGTAAATGCTAATAAATAGCTGCTGTTAATAAATGCTAAGCTAGCCATCGAAAACGTTGCTATAAAGCCTATTGAGGAAAAGAACCGAACAATGAGCTTCCTTTCTAAATTGTTTGAATATTCGTACATAATTTCTATTTATTTATTAATGTATAAAAGCAAACTTATAGATATAAAGTAAGCAAACCGTAAACAGCGTGCAATAATGAACCTACTTTATATTTAAATCAACTATTAAGGTTAGTAATTAGCACTGACAATTGTGCACATATTTTTAGCCTCTTGCATTTATCTCAGGTAAGTACATTTTTACGATATTAAATTGCTTGGCACTAATACCATTTGCTAAATTATATAAGTACGCCCTTTTATTCCTGCAATAATCGAACTGACTGGTAGTCAAAAAATAATATAAACCTGCACAGTTAAAGATGGTAGTAACTATTCTATGAATTGTGCCTGGACCGAGTCAACAACACATTAATCAATAAAAGTGCCGCTACAAAAAATACACGCACTATACAAATCCGCGATAATACTCAATCAATTTCAAGGATTGAACTTGGCGCTAACTGCGTTAAAACTTTCGAGATACGACTGCATGAATACAAAGCAATGTAGAGGTAATTGCCGAGAACACCTAAGTAGCGAAACTTTAGCCTCATTATCGACATAATTTTGTTATCTCAAAATAGATCACTTAATTAAGCGAATTGGTATTAGAGTATATAAACGACATAGAAGAAAGAAGTGTCGATAACGTTTATATATATGAAACGAGTCCTGAAAGCCGCTTAGTAGATACCTAAAGAAATCGCATTTGGCTTATAAAGAACAACCCATAATGGCAAAGCAGTTTCTTTGAAAGTTACTATATAAGGTTTCTACATGAAGTTACTAACAAAAGGTGTTGTTCAAGAAAGCCATACAAAAGGTGGTATAAATATAGCCCCATTTGTCACTAATTATGTTGACATTACATTTGGATAAAAAAAATAAAAAAGCAAGCCACTTGGCTTGCTTTAAATATCGTTATTTTAACACGAAAAATTAAACTTTTAAGTAATCCATAATACCTTCTGCAGCGTTACGTCCTTCAAAAATAGCAGTTACCACTAAATCTGAACCACGTACAATGTCGCCACCAGCAAATATTTTAGGGTTAGTAGTTTGATGTGTAAACTCACCTTGTTCTGGTGCGTTAATACCGCCCCAGTTGTTTATTTCTACATCGTATTTTTCTAACCAATCCATTTTGTGAGGCTGGAAACCAAACGCCATAATAACTTGATCAGCTTCAATAACATGTTCTGAACCAGGTACTTCTTCAGCACGGCTTCTGCCTTTTGCGTCAGGTTCACCTAATTTAGTTTTAACCATTTTAACGCCGGTCACTTTACCTTTATCGTTCAGTACAATGCCTTTAGGCTGAACGTTATACGTAAATATAACGCCTTCTTCTTTCGCGTTTTTAACTTCACGTTTAGAGCCTGGCATATTTTCTTTATCACGACGATAAGCACACGTTACTTTTGCAGCATTTTGTCGAATAGACGTACGCACACAGTCCATCGCTGTATCACCACCGCCAAGTACAACTACTTTTTGATTAGCCATATCAATACACGGTTGTTTTGTCTCGTCGTAGCCCATTACACGGTTCGTGTTACCAATCAAAAACGGCAATGCATCGTGAACACCCGCTGCATCTTCATTTTCAAGACCTGCACGCATACTCTGATACGTACCAACCCCTAAAAACACAGCGTCGTAATCAGCTAAAATTTGGTCAAGTGTAATATCAACACCTACTTCAACATTTAACTTAAATTCTACGCCCATTTCAGTGAAAATTTCACGGCGCTTTTGCATTACTGATTTTTCAAGTTTAAAAGAAGGAATACCAAATGTGAGTAGTCCACCTATTTCTGGGTGACGATCAAACACCACTGGTTTAACACCGTTACGCACTAAAATATCAGCACACCCTAAACCTGCAGGGCCCGCACCAATAATGGCTACTTTTTTGTCAGTCCATGTTACATAAGACATATCAGGCTTCCAGCCCATTTTAAATGCCTCATCAGTAATGTATTTTTCAATATTACCAATTGTAACCGCACCAAACTCTTCATCGAGCGTACACGAGCCTTCACACAAGCGGTCTTGTGGGCAAACACGCCCACAAACCTCTGGTAAGCTATTTGTACGATGAGAAAGCTCTGCCGCCTCTATAATACGGCCTGTGCGTATTAACTTTAGCCATTGTGGAATGTAGTTATGTACTGGACATTTCCACTCACAGTATGGGTTACCACAATCTAAACAACGGTCAGCTTGTGAGTTAACCTGATTCTCTGAAAAGGGTTCGTAAATTTCTACGAAAGATTTTTTACGTGACGAGATTGGTTTTTTGCGTGGGTCTACACGCTGCACGTCTATAAATTGATATACATTTTCGCTCATACTGCCCCCTTATTGCGCCTGAACACGTAGTTCGGCACTACTGCGAGCGCGATGCCCGAGTAAACTTTTTACGTCACTTGATATTGGTTTTACTAATTTGAACATAGGTAAGTACAATTCAAAGTTAGCCAAAATACTTTCTGCTCTGCACGAACCCGTAAGCTCTAAATGCTCAGCAATTAAGCCGCGTAAATGTTCTTGATGCGACGTTAATTCGTCTAGTGTTACTATTTCGACAAGCTCTGGATTAATGCGTTTTTCAAAATCATTTCGCTCATCTAAAATATAAGCAAAACCACCTGTCATACCCGCACCAAAGTTAACGCCTACATTGCCCAGTACACATACAACGCCGCCCGTCATGTATTCACAACAGTTGTCACCTACACCTTCAACAACCGCTTGCACACCTGAGTTACGAACTGCAAAGCGCTCGCCTGCACAACCTGCAGCAAACAGTTTGCCGCCTGTTGCACCGTATAAACATGTGTTGCCTGCAATTGTGGCTTTGTGACTTTCGAACGACGAGCCAAGTGGCGGACGAATAACTAACTTGCCACCCGCCATGCCTTTACCTACGTAATCGTTTGCATCGCCAACCAGTGTCATTTCAAGGCCACCGGCATTCCAAACACCAAATGATTGACCCGCAGTACCATGTAGCTCAATTGCTACAGGATCTGCCGCCATACCTTGGTTGCCATATTTATCAGCAATATAGCCAGAAAGCATTGCACCTACCGATCTGTCCGTATTACAAATACGACTTACTAGTGAAATACCGCTTGAAGCATCAATTGCGTCTTGCGCCTTAGCAAGTAGGCTCTCATTAAGTTTTCCTAAATAATGTGAGCTATTAGGCGCACTACAATAAAGCGTTTCGCCAGTTGGGTTATTAGGCTGAGCAATTACTGAAGATAAATCAATTTTCTTCTGTTTTGCTGTTTTGCCTTCAATTGCTTCAAGCAAATCTAAACGACCGATTAAATCAGTTAAGTTTACAACACCCAAGCTTGCCATGATTTCACGTGCTTCTTGCGCTATAAACTTAAAGTAGTTCATCGCCATTTCTGGTAAGCCGTGGTAATGCTTTTGACGAAGTGTTTCGTCTTGTGTTGCAACACCGGTCGCACAGTTGTTTAAATGGCAAATTCGTAAGTATTTACAACCAAGCGCAACCATTGGGCCGGTACCAAAGCCAAAACTTTCTGCACCTAAAATTGCCGCTTTAATTATATCTAAACCCGTTTTTAAGCCACCATCTGTTTGCAAGCGAATACGATGACGCAGTCCATTTTCAACAAGGGCTTGCTGCGTTTCTGCAAGTCCTAGCTCCCATGGGCTACCTGCATATTTAACTGAAGTAAGTGGGCTTGCGCCTGTACCACCATCATAGCCAGAAATAGTAATTAAATCGGCATACGCTTTAGCAACACCCGTTGCAATGGTTCCTACGCCTGGTTCTGAAACCAGTTTTACAGAAATTAGCGCTTTAGGGTTTACTTGTTTCAAATCGAAAATTAGCTGCGCTAAATCTTCAATTGAATAAATATCGTGATGTGGTGGTGGCGAAATTAACGTAACACCTGGAACAGAATAACGAAGTTTAGCAATGTATGGAGTTACTTTTTCACCCGGTAATTGACCGCCTTCGCCTGGTTTTGCACCTTGCGCTACTTTAATTTGAATAACGTCAGCACTGCGTAAATAATGCGGCGTTACGCCAAATCGACCTGAAGCAACTTGTTTAATACGCGAGTTTTTCTCGGTACCATAACGCAGCTTATCTTCGCCGCCTTCACCAGAGTTTGAACAACCGCCTAAGCGGTTCATTGCAATTGCTAGAGCCTCATGCGCTTCTGGCGATAATGCACCAATACTCATTGCTGCTGAATCGAAACGCTTGTATAGGTTTTCTGCAGGCTCTACATCATCGATGCTAATGCCTTGCTCTGGAATTTTAAGCGCAAGCATGTCACGTAAAGTGGCAATAGGACGCGTATTAACAAGTTTTGCATATTCACTGTAATCACTATATTCACCAGAACGAACTGCTTTTTGCAGGGTTTGGATTACATCAGGATTATAAGCATGATACTCGCCGCCATGTACGTACTTAAACAAGCCGCCGTGGCTTAATAATTTACGCTTACTTAGAGCGAGTTTGTGTAAGCCTTGCTGATCGTCATCAAAGTCGGTAAAGCATGCGCCCTGTATGCGACTTGCCACACCTTTAAAGCACATTTGTACAATAGCGTCAGATAAACCAACCGCTTCAAACAACATTGAGCAGCGATATGACGCAACCGTACTTATGCCCATTTTAGACATGATTTTGTATAAGCCCTTGTTAATGGCTTTACGGTAAGCAAGAGTTACTTCGCAATACGACTTATTAATAATTTTGCTGTCGCTCATCGCAACTAACGATTCATACGCAAGGTATGGATAAATTGCCGTAGCACCAAAGCCTAATAACACAGCAAACTGATGCGCATCACGCACGCTACCGGTTTCAATGATAATGTTTGATTCACAGCGAAGATTGTTATCAACTAATCGTTTTTGTACCGCACCTACAGCCATAGCTGCTGGAATCGGCAAATTTGCTTCATTAAAGTT
Source organism: Pseudoalteromonas sp. SWXJZ10B (assembly GCF_015864475.1). NCBI lineage: Bacteria > Pseudomonadati > Pseudomonadota > Gammaproteobacteria > Alteromonadales > Pseudoalteromonadaceae > Pseudoalteromonas > Pseudoalteromonas sp. SWXJZ10B. The sequence goes on along the minus strand of NZ_JADYXD010000004.1, from coordinate 9,991 downwards.
ACGGTCAGTTAAAATAAGCATGATACAACCAGCGGCTGCTTTTTCTTGTGCTTGGTCACAAATACGCGTTACCGCATTTTCTAAACCTTCTTCAACTGTGTAGGTAATATCAATTTTACAGTAGCTGTAATGCGCTTCATCAGCATTTAATAGCTGCTGCATGTCTGCGTACATTAAAATTGGCGTATCAAACTGTAGGCGCTTAGCGTGGCCTGTTGTTTCGTTAAATACGTTTTGCTCACTACCAATACATGTCGCAAGTGACATTACATGATTTTCACGCAGTGGATCGATAGGTGGGTTTGTTACTTGCGCAAATTTTTGGCGGAAGTAATCATAAAGCGAACGATGCCCTTCACTAAGCACTGCAAATGGCGTGTCATCACCCATTGAGCCGGTTGCTTCTTGGCCGTTTTCACCCATTACACGAATAACGCTATCAAGCTCTTCGTTGGTATAACCAAACATTTTTTGATATTTAGCTAGCGTTTCGTCATCAAATGAGCGATTACCCGCGTCTTGCTCAGTCAGCTCTTCAAATGGGACTAAACGTTTAACGTTCTCTTCAAGCCATGACTTGTAAGGATGGCGAGACTTTAAATCTTGATCGATTTCATCTGAGTGCCAAATTTTGCCAAGCTTAGTATCAATAACTAATAATTCACCTGGACCAACACGGCCTTTTTCAACTACTTCATCGGCAGTGTAATCCCAAATACCCACTTCTGATGCAAGCGTAATAAAGCCATCTTGTGTAATTACATAACGCGCTGGGCGAAGTCCATTACGGTCAAGGTTACAAGCCGCAAAACGACCATCAGACATTACAATACCTGCCGGGCCATCCCATGGTTCCATATGCATAGAGTTAAAATCGTAAAATGCACGTAAATCGTCGTCCATTGCACGGTTTTTCTGCCATGCAGGTGGTACGAGCATACGCATAGCGCGGAATAAATCCATGCCACCAGCTAAAAATAGCTCAAGCATATTATCTAGGCTTGATGAATCAGAGCCGGTTTCGTTTACAAACGGCGCTGCGCTTTGTAAATCAGGAATAAGTGGTGACGCAAACTTATATGAACGTGCGCGTGCCCACTGGCGGTTACCTTCAATAGTATTAATTTCACCATTGTGTGCTAAATAGCGGAAAGGTTGAGCTAAAGGCCAACGCGGCTGAGTATTAGTAGAAAAGCGCTGATGGAAAACACAAATCGCACTCGTCATACGAATATCAGCTAAATCTAGGTAAAAATTTGGTAAATCTGCAGGCATCATTAAGCCTTTATAGATAGTTACCAAACCAGATAGACTTGCGATATAGAAAGCTTCGTCATCAACAATGCGCTTTTCAGCGCGGCGGCGTGCTACATATAAGCGACGCTCTAAGTCTTTAGAACGCCAACCTTCTGGCGCGCTAACAAAAATTTGTTCAAAACCTGGTAATTGCTGTACAGCAATAGGACCGAGCATTGATGGGTCGGTTGGCACAACGCGCCAACCTAAAATATTTAACGTTTCTTTTTCTAATTCTTCGCTAAGTATTTGTTTTGCAGCTTGCGCTAAAACAGGGTCTGAATTTAAAAATATCATACCCACTGCGTAGTTTTTGCCTAAGTGCCAGTTATGTTCACTAGCAATAGCACGGAAAAAGCTATCTGGTTTTTGTAATAATAAACCACAGCCATCACCTGTTTTACCATCGGCAGATATACCACCACGGTGCTGCATGCGATCAAGCCCCGTAATAGCAGTACGAATAAGCCTATGACTAGCTTGACCATTAACTTGAGCTATTAAGCCAAAGCCACAATTTTCTTTTTCTAACTTTGAGTCGTATAACATAGACCCCTCCCCTTGCTGCACTGTTAGCGTGGATGAACTGCTCGACGATTTGCTAACAGACGGACAAAACTAGCCTCTATCTTAAATAGAGTCAATAGCACTTTGAATACATATTCACATTCTTGAATATTTCTCACTTCATAGCAAGATTTCTTTTTATCATTATTTTTAACATTTAGCGTTATTTTAACCACTATTTTTTCATGACACTGGTGTCAAGTTTAACATATTGTAAAAAACACAAGCATTCAGCGTGCCAGCTTACGTAAACGTAAAGGCAACCGAAAGTGAATAAGTATTCAGCACTAGAGGGGCTATTCAGTTAACATTTAGATAGTTTTATGCTATTTCATTACTTTAATGGCTTAACATCCCCGATTATTGCTGCTCATTAGTATAGTTATGAAAGTTCATGTCATTTTTTGTACGTTAATAGTGAATTTTTATTTAAAACTATGTCCGATGCGGACACATAAACTGTCCGCGGACATGAATTTCAATAACAAAAAAATAAAATCACTTAAATATCAATAAGATAATAGTTGGCATATTAATCGTATAGCTTTATATATAATCGCTAATTGGAATTACTATGTTTACTCTAAGCTTATTTTTACTCTCTCCTATTGCCGCTATTTGCACAGCAGCTTTATTACTGCTGTGCGAAAAATACATAAAAGCAATTTAGGGGAAATTAAATGATTAAAGATACCAGCGCACAAGACATACAAGTAAAGGCACCTATAAGCTATAAAAAATACGCGATAATCACTGCGATTGTTTTCATTGTGGTCTCTGCAATTGCTTATATTTTTTTAACGAGCCATAGCGCTAAAAGCTCTATTAGCCGCTCAAAAGTACAGATTGCAAAAGTACATGTTAAAGCGCTCATTCGAGATATTGCCGCCAGTGGTAAAATTGTTGCTGCTAATGCTCCTAAAATCTACAGTCCAGAACGGGGATTTATAGATTTAAAAGTAAAGGCCGGCGATACAGTAAAGCAAGGCAACACACTTGCCCTGCTGCAAAGCCCTGAGTTAACTAATGAATTAAAGCAACAGGAGTCTGTACTTAAAAGACTTGAAGGCGAGCAGCAAAGGCAGCATTTGCAAGCAAGACGCCAAACACTCACTTTAAATAAAACACTCGATATGGCAGAGGTTGAGCTTAACGCCGCTGAGCGCGAAAATCGTCGCGCACAGTTATCAATACAAAAGCACTTAATTAGCCAAATTGATCTAGAAAAAGCAGTTGATGATTTATCCCGAGCTAAGCTCTCCTATAAGCATGCGCAGCAAGAGGTATTGCTTGCCAAAGACACGCTCGCTTTTGAACTACAAGCTGCTAAAAGTGATGTGACCCGCCAACAACTTATTGTTGATGACTTAATCCGAAAAGTAAGCAACCTATCTATTAAGGCTACCGTTACAGGGATCGTGGGTAACCTATTAGTGCAACAAAAAGCCGCAGTGACGCAAAGCCAACCTCTTATGACTCTCGTCGACTTAAGTAATTTTGAAGCCGAACTCCAAGTTCCTGAAAGTTACGCAAACGAATTAGGGCTCGGTATGGAAGTAGAGCTTAAGTTAGGCAATGAAACAGTGATGGGGAATTTATCCGCCATATCACCAGAAGTTAATAATCGTGAAGTAACAGCACGCGTCCGGTTTAGAGGTGTTACTAACAACATTCGTCAGAACCAACGCTTAACTGCACGTATTTTACTCGACAACCGAGAAGGTGTAATGCAAGTAAAGCGTGGTGCATTTATGCAGCAAGGCGGAATTATAGCTTATAAAGTCGATGGCAATATCGCAAAGCGTATACCTATTACAATAGGCGCCACCAGCATTAATGCGGTTGAGCTTTTAAGTGGACTAAAAGAAAACGATGAAATTATTATTTCAAGCTACAGCGACTTTAAGCAAGCCAACACGATTTTATTAAATTAAACAGACGTTCTCAACCAACGCTAAAAATAATTAGGAACAACGATGTTACAAATGAACAATGTAAGTAAAGTATACCAAACAGAAATGGTACAAACCCATGCGCTTCGAGATTTTAATCTGCAAGTAAACGAAGGCGAATTTATTGCTGTTACTGGTCCTAGCGGCTCAGGAAAAACAACCTTTTTAAATATTGCAGGTATGCTCGAGCCTTTTAACGAAGGTGAATACCTGCTGGATGGCGTTAATGTTGGCAGCCTAAACGATAACCAACGTGCTGATTTACGTAATCAAAAAATTGGCTTTATATTCCAAGGCTTTAATTTGATCCCCGATTTAAATTTATATGAAAACATAGAAGTTCCTCTTCGCTACAGAGGGATTAAAGCAAATGAGCGAAAACGTCGAATTGAGCAATGCCTTGAACAAGTTGGTTTAGCATCTCGCGCTAAACACTTACCTCAACAACTCTCTGGTGGCCAGCAACAACGTGTGGCAATAGCCCGTGCGCTTGCTGGTGAACCTCGTTTTTTACTTGCCGATGAGCCAACAGGTAACCTTGACAGCTTAATGGCTCGCCAAGTTATGGAGTTACTTGAACAAATCAATCGCGACGGTGCCACTATTGTAATGGTAACTCATGATAGCGAATTAGCCCGCCGTGCTCCGCGTAATATTCAAGTAGTTGATGGACAACTTGCCGACTTTACGCTTTATCAGGGCGCGCAAACTATAAAAACAGCATCGGGGGTTTAACTAATGTTTATTCATTATTTAGATTTAAGTTGGCGCAGCTTCAAGCGCACCCCATTGGTTAGCTTTTTAATGGTACTTGCCATTGCGATAGGTATAGGCATAACAATGACCAGCCTTAGTGTTTATCACATGATGTCGGCCGATCCTATTCCAGAAAAAAGCAGCCAACTTTACAGTGTGCAATTACAAACAATGGACGATGGTAGTACGTGGTGGACAGAAGATAACATGCCACTGCAATTGACCTATCAAGATGCAGAGAACTTATTAAACGCACCCACGTCAGAGAAAAAAGTGGCTATGATGCGTACCGGCTTTTCAGTTTATTTAGACTCCGACAAAATAAAACCTTTTATAGGTAATGCTCGCATGACAACGCCTGACTTTTTTAGCATGTTTAATTTGTCATTTCTATACGGAGGGGCTTGGAGCAAAGAGCAAGAAAACTCAGCCGCACCTGTGGTTGTTATTACCCAAGAGATAAACGATAAACTATTTGCAGGACAAAACTCCGTCGGAGAACTGATTTACTTAGATGATGCAAGCTATCAAGTAGTTGGTGTTATTAACCATTGGCCTCTCAATATTAAATATTATGATTTAAATAACGGTGCATTTAATCAAGTAGAAGAATTATTTATGCCCTTTAGCTTAATAAAGGCAAAAGAGCTCGTAAGTTGGGGCAATAGCAATGGATGGAAACACGAAAACACACCAACCTTTGCAGATAAACTGCAATCTGAGCAAGTATGGATCCAGTTTTGGGTAGAGCTAAATACGCTTGAACAAAAACAAGCCTATCAAAATTACTTATTAGCCTATATGCAAGAACAACAAAAACGTGGTCGATTTAATCGTAAAGAACTTGAGTATAAACTTCGCGATGTAAACCAATGGATGCAATACAACAACGTCGTCACCGAAGACAATAAAATTTTAGTGGGCCTGAGCTTTATGTTCTTAGGTGTCTGCTTAGCCAATATTTTAGGTTTACTTTTAGCCAAGTTTTTACGCAGAGCGCCAGAAGTAGGTGTAAGACGCGCATTAGGCGCTAGTAAAAGGCAAATATTTTTACAGCACTTAGTTGAGGTCGCCATGCTTGGCTTTATAGGTGGCATGCTAGGAATTGTACTAGCACAACTTGGCTTAATGGGCGTAGTGCAAAGCTACGACTACTATGAAAACTTAGCAACAATGGATTTGACCATGCTATTGAGCGCCCCATTGATTGCAATTACAACCTGCATTTTGGCTGGTTTGTACCCAGCTTGGTTAGTGTGTAAAACCAATCCTGCTATTTATCTTAAGAGCCAATAAGGAATTTAACAATGTTAGAAATAAAACCTATATTTAACGCCTTATGCCGCTCAAAGGTGGGCGCTGTATTACTGCTAATTCAAATTGCAATTACCACAGCTATAGTCAGTAATGCTGCATTTATCATTCAAGACAGAATTAGCTATTTAAATCAAGAAACGGGCTACCCTGAGCAAGATATATTTAAGTTTAATGTAATGACCTTTGGTACTGATATTAACTTAAGCCAGCAGTTTGAGCTTGATGAAAGCATGCTTAGAAAAATGCCAGGCGTAGTTGATGCCGCATTAAGCAGTAGTATCCCGCTATCAGGCAGTGGCAGCGCTTCGAGCTTTAATTTACAACCCGCTCCACAAGAAGGCCTAAGTGTAAGAACTGCTTATTTTTTTATAGATGACCACGCAATTAATACCTACGGCGTTAACTTAATTGCAGGGCGAAACTTTACCGAAGATGAAGTGCTAGTTACAAACGAAATTACACAAAAGCGCACCAACGTCACTATAGTCACTAAAGCCTTACTTGATGAGCTCTACCCTGATGGAGATGGTTTAGGAAAAATAGTTTATTTTGGTGACCTACCACTTAAAGTTATTGGCGTGATCGGAAACATGAAAGGCCCGTGGCTCAAAGACAGTAAACCCGATAATCTTGCGTTTATTCCTTATATTAAAGCAGCAAGTTATGCACAAGTTGCCGTTCGTACAGAGCCTGGTCAGCGAGCAGCTGTAATGAAAGAAATAGAAAATGCCATGCTCGAAAATTACAGCAAACGCGTTATTAATAACATTAAAGGACTTGATGAGTTAAAAAATGAGTATACCGCTAAAGACCGCCTCATGATGCGCATGCTCATAGTATTAATCACTATTTTAGTGCTTATAACCGCTCTCGGTATTTTTGGCTTAACCTTATTTAATATTAGCAAACGTACTAAGCAAATTGGCACACGCAGAGCACTTGGTGCAAGAAAGTCAGCTATTGTTAGCTACTTTTTAGTAGAAAATGCATTAATTTGTAGCCTAGGTTTAGCCTTAGGTGTGGTAACAGCAATACTACTTGGGAAAATGTTAATGCAGTATTTTTCTGTAGCCGCACTACCGCCAAGCTATATAGCCGTTACCGCCATTGTCGTATTATTAATGAGCTTACTTGCGGTATTAGGGCCGGCTAAACGCGCTGCTAATATTTCGCCCAGTATCGCAACTCGCACAATTTAACCTAGAATCCGCTTGAGGTAGATTTATTATCCAGAGTTTAGGTTACTAAATCATGTAAAAATCACTATGCTACACTGATTAGTAAGGCAGTGTAGCCATTAAAAAATTATAAAAATAACCTATGACTCATAAAATACTCATTGTTGATGATAACCAAGCAGTACTCGATGCACTTTCATTGTTGCTCGAGATCCACGACTTTTCGGTAGTGACTGCAACAAACCCGTTTGATGCTCTGCAAATAGTTCGCTATCAGCGAATTGAGCTTGTAATTCAAGACATGAACTTTACCAGCGACACAACCTCTGGCGAAGAAGGTAAAACGTTGTTTTATGAACTACGAGAAATAAACCCACACCTCCCTATTATACTTATTACAGCCTGGACCGAACTTGCTACCGCTATTGAGCTTGTAAAAGCCGGTGCTGCCGATTACTTACCAAAACCCTGGGATGATGCAAAACTACTAGTTTGTATCAGTAACTTAATAGAGCTAGGCAGTGCTAAAAAAATAGTGGCGACACATAATCGCCATCAACAAGAGCGTGAAGGTGCATTTAAAAGCGCAGACCTTGCCGGGCTAATATTTAAAAGCACGGCTATGGAACGACTGGTCACTATGGCGCTACAAGTAGCTAAATCTGATATATCTGCATTAATTACAGGCCCTAATGGAAGTGGTAAAGAGTGCATTGCGCATATCATTCAAAAAAACTCCCCACTTGTATCGCAACCTTTTATTAAGGTAAACGCAGGCGCACTACCACAAGAACTTATAGAAGCCGAACTTTTTGGCGCTGAAGCTGGCGCATACACGGGGATAACTAAACAACGTATTGGTCGATTTGAAGCAGCTGATGGCGGTACGTTATTTTTAGATGAAATTGGTAATTTACCACTCTCAGGACAAATAAAATTACTACGCGTAGTACAAACCGGCGAGTTTGAACGTTTAGGCTCAACACAAACACAAAAAGTAAATGTGCGAGTAATATCGGCTACTAACGAAAACTTACTACAAGCAATTGAACAAGGTCGATTTAGGGAAGACTTATATTATCGCCTTAATGTAATTGAACTCAATGTGCCTGCCCTTAGCGAAAGGCAAGATGATGTTTTAGCACTTATTAGCCATTTTTTACCTCACCGAGAGCTGACTATAAACACAGAGCAAGCACTTCAACATTATAAATGGCCAGGTAACGTTCGAGAGCTAGAAAATGCTTGTAAACGTGTAGCGGTGCTAAAACCAACAGGTGCGCTTACAGTCGATGACTTTGCACTTTCGTCATCGGTTACTGCTCAACAAGAAGCAAAAGCAGAACCGACCAAACAGGAAATAGAACACGCAATGCGCGCTCATCAAGGTGTTATAGCCAAAGTGGCCCGTGAATTTGGTTTAAGCCGACAAGCTCTTTATCGTCGATTACAAAAAATGGGTATTGATTATTAATGCCAAACATTATTAGCCACTTTACCCTAAGCCAAAAGGTTGTGTTAATTTGCGCACTTTGTAGCGCGCTGCCTGTTTTTATTATTGCCGCACTTAGTGGTTTTGATATGTACTACACTCTGTTTTTAATATTACTAACGCTTGCATTTAGCACCTTGCTTTCAAGAGCTCTCACCAAACCAATAAAGCTTGGCATGCAATCGCTCGAAACCGGGTTGCTTAATTTTAAAGATGGTGATCTCTCCAGCTTACTAGCGTATAAAAGTAATGATGAACTTGGAAAACTATGCCGACTTTATAATCAAACCGCTAAACAGCTTCGCCAAGAAAAACAATGGATTTACCAGCGCGAGTTAATGCTTGATAAAGTATTGCAAAGCTCGCCGCAAGCGTTATTACTGGTCAATGATAATAATACGGTGGTATTTAGTAATTTAATTAGCCGTAGTTTATTTAATAGCGCAACCCGCCTTGAAGGTATGCAGCTAAGTAAATTGCTCGAAAATTCGCCCCTGCAATTAATAGCAGCTATAGAGCACGGTGTTGATGGCCTCTTTAATATAGAAATAGAGAATCAAGACTCGCAAACTTGGCATTTAGCCACCGGGGAGTTTTTACTCAATAACCAAAAGCATCATTTATATATATTTAAACAATTAACCCGTGAGCTTAGTCGCCAAGAAGTTGCCGTGTGGAAAAAGGTAATACGCATTATCAGCCACGAATTGAATAATTCACTCGGCCCTATGTCGTCCATGTTACACAGCGCACAATTGCTCGCAAATAAAGTTGATGAGCCCCGCCTTGCCCGTGTATTTGCAACTATTGATGAGCGAATTAGTCATTTAACTGAATTTGTACAAGGCTATGGCAAGTTTGCTAAATTACCTCAGCCACAAAAAACACGGATTAACTGGCAAAACACACTCAATAATTTAAAAAATCACTGGCAATTTAGCTACGAAATAAAAAATTCACACAATGAATTACAAGCTGATCAAGCCCAACTCGAGCAGCTGCTCATAAACCTATTAAAAAATTCACACGAGTCAGGCTCCAACTCCAATGAAATACATATTCAGGTCGAATTTGTACCCCAAGCTTGTGTTATAAATGTGAGCGACTGCGGCAAAGGAATGAGCGAGCAAGTAATGGCAAATGCTTTAGTGCCCTTTTATTCTACAAAAAGTACGGGGAGTGGTTTAGGGCTAGCCTTATGCAGAGAAATAGCAGAAGCGCACCAGGGGCATATAAGTTTACATAACAAAATAGAGGGCGGCTTAAACGTACAAGTGAGCCTTCCTTATTCGTAAATTCACAAAAATTAAAAACAATAAAGCCACTTAAAAAGCTGTCTCTTGATCACAAGTCTGACTCAAGAGATTTTGCTAAATCGTAGCCTTCCAGGATGGCTTGTAACTTAAGCCATCCTTGCCATAACACTTTCACAG
>NZ_JADYXD010000039.1:0-14155 GCF_015864475.1 Pseudoalteromonas sp. SWXJZ10B | reverse complement strand
GCCGGTTTAGCGCCAAATGAATCTGAGGTTAGATATCAAGATTCTAAAACTGTGGCCAAATTTTATTGACCACTACAAACCACTCATCTGATTCTTTAAAGCTATTACTCATTACAATTCCATTTGAATTACGTTTAATGAGTTTGATTATACTTAATTGAATTACTTAATAAAGGTCTTTCAAAAACCAAAAAAGCACTTATAAAAATAAGTGCTTTTGTTGGTTTGCTCAATTAGTGTGGTTTACAGCGCGTTAAATACGTCGTCAGTTTTAGCTGCGCAAATAAAATCGTTTTTATGTAGGCCTTTAATTGAATGGCTCCACCAAGTTACAGTTACTTTGCCCCACTCGGTTAATAAACCTGGATGATGGCCTTCGTCTTCTGCCATGTCGCCTACTTTGTTAGTAAACGCGATAGCCTGTTTAAAGTTTTTAAATTTATAAACACGCTCAAGCTGCATAATGCCGTCGCGAACTTCTGGAACCCAGTCTGGGATTTTAGTAATTAATTGTGCTAACTCTTCGTCAGATACTTTTGGCGCATCTACATGACAGGCTTCGCATTTTTGTGCACTTAATGAAGACATTCTAAATCCTTACTTTTAGCTTTTTTAGCATTAATGTTTAACTGGCTAATTTTTCTTTTGGTGGAAATTTTGGGTCGTGCAAGCCAAGATCTTTAGCTCGCTCAACCAAAGTCATAATATCCATTTGTGATATATCAAACAGATCATGAATCGAATTTATGGTGTAGTACTGTGGTTGCATAATATCAATTCGGTACGGCGTACGCAGTACATCAAGCACATTCATTGGGCTAATTTCTGGCGTATTTGAGTATACGTATTGGGTTTCACCTGGGCTTGATAAAATACCACCGCCGTAAATACGCAGGCCATCTTCGGTTTGCATTAAACCAAATTCAACCGTAAACCAGTATATACGTGCAAGGTATACACGGTCTTTTTTCTGCGCTGCGTAACCTAACTGTCCGTACTTATGCGTAAACTCGGCAAAGTCAGGATTAGTTAGCATGGCGCAATGGCCAAATATTTCATGAAAAATATCTGGCTCTTGTAGGTAGTCAAATTCTTCGCGGCTACGAATAAATGTAGCTACCGGAAACTGCTTGTTTGCTAGTAATCTAAAAAACTCATCAAAGTCGATAAGCGCAGGCACTGGCGCTACTTGCCAACCGGTAGTGGCTAGTAACACTTCATTTAGTTCGCTTAACTGCGGAATACGATCGTGCGGCAGGTTAATCTTTTTTAACCCTTGCATGTACTCATTGCAGGCTTTGCCTTCTATGCACGCAAGTTGGCGCGCTACAAGCTCAGACCAAATTTTATTTTCTTCATCACTCCAATGTATAACACCATTTTCGTCTGGTGTTTTGGATGTGTATTTACTTGCTTTAGCCATAAGTACCTTCTTGGGTGTGAGCCCTAAATCGGTGTCAGTGTGATACTCAAACCTATTGAATATCGAATGACCCCATACTATGCAAAAGTGAAGAAAAGTTTAATAGATAGGCTAACATCAGTATTTGGCGCGATCACATCAATCGTAAAGCTAAAATTACACCTATGGAGCATTATAAATACAGAGCTTAAATTAAAGGCCTGCAGCCTGGCTTTTCATGTACACAATTAAATACACCTAGCCAATTTGAGTGAAAGCTTGGTTTAAATCACTAATAATGTCGTTAACATCTTCAAGCCCAACCGAGAGCCTGATCAGCCCATCACTTATTCCAGCGGCAGCTCGCTCCTCTGGCGTATAAGGAGAGTGGGTCATAGATGCAGGATGCTGAATCAGTGTTTCAGCGTCGCCTAGGCTTACAGCAAGTGTACAAAGTTTCATACTATCAATAAATTGCGCGCCATCTTGTAGCGTACCTTTTATTTCAAATGCAATAACACCACCAGCGGCTTTCATTTGGTTACCAATAAACTTATAACCTGGATGCGATTTAAGCCCAGGGTAATATACGGTACTTACTTGTGGGTGCGCTTCTAGATACTCAGCTATTATTTGTGCGCTTTGACAATGGCGCTCTATTCTAATAGCGAGTGTTTTTAGGCCTCGATTAATTAGCCATGCATCGTGCGGGCTTATGGTTGCGCCAATATCTTTTAGTACGGTCATTTTAATGTGTGTTATGTGCTCAAGCGATCCACATACAATACCGGCTACTACGTCACCATGACCATTTAAGTACTTGGTCGCACTGTGCATTATAATGTCGATACCGTATTTTTTAGGCGATTGCAGCAGCGGCGTTAAAAAGGTGTTGTCGACCACACTAATTAAATTGTGCTCTTTAGCAACTGCGCCAATGAGTGCTAAATCAATAACCGCCATAGTGGGGTTGATTGGCGTTTCTACAAATATCATTTTTGAATTAGGTTTAATGGCAGCGCGTAGTTCGTCCTCGTTGGTCATATCAACAAACGTGACTTCGATTCCCCAGCGCGGCAACATATGCGAGAAAAACGCAAAGGTACAACCATACAAAGCACTTGAGGCAACAAGGTGATCTCCCTGCGATAAAAAGCTCAGTACTGAGGCAGATACAGCCCCCATACCTGTTGCGGTTGCAGCAGCTGCTTCACAGCTCTCTAGTTGAGCAACTTTTTGCTCAAGCTCTGTGGTTGTAGGATTTCCTAAACGCGTATAAATATAGCCAGGTTCGTCGCCTGCAAAACGCGCAGCACCTTGAGCGGCATTTTCAAAATGAAAGGTAGAGGTTTGATACAAAGGGGAAGTAAGTGCGCCGTGCGGATCGTTTGCTTTATGTGGTCCGTGAATACATTGGGTATTTATATGATGCTTGCTCATTGTAGGCTCATTTTTTGATTATTATGTTTTTGCGATTCAACAATCAAAACGTATGCGCTTACAAACAGCAAGCATGCCGGATGCTCAGATGGCTATTTGTGTAAAAACCATGCAGCGCACGTTTGTACACAAATATTGCCACTGCTAATCTAGTGTGTTGGTTCAGCCTTTTTACGGCTCATAATTTTACCTGCGATGCTTTGTACAGTGCCTTTTAGTAAGCTGCGTTTGTTTTCTAGCCGTGGTAATGGGCGACTAAGCTCCATTGCTTTGTAACCAATACGTGCAGTAAAAATACCCGCGCTTACGCCCTGTGCAGCCCGCCCCGAAAGCTTACCTAAAAGCTCAGCACTTAATGCAGTTGCAGCAAGGTCAGATACAAGCTCTGCACTGCCAACAAACATTACTTGTTTTATCAGCATACGATACAGCTTTATACGGCTTGCGTAGCCAAAACCAATGCCGTAAATTTTACCAATTTGTTCAATTAACTTAGTACCGCGCCAAAGTACGGCCATCATATCCACCAGCGCAAGTGGGCTTAGGGCAACTAGCAGTGCGGATTCGGTCGCAAACCGGTTTATAAGCTTTTTAGCTTTGGTGTCTTGGGTTATTAATAAACTATTGGCGTACAGCGTCATTATTTCTTTGTCACTGTGATGCATCGCTACTTGGTTTTTAAAGGTTTCAAAGTTATCAAGCTCTTGGTGTTTATTAAGCTTTTCAAGCCAAGGTAATGCACCGCCTACTTGCTCGCTGTTTAAAAGCCTGTCGGCTTCAACTCGGTGCAATTGGTTACGCTTTAAACTGCGCAGCATTCGGTACTCTCGCCACAATAAGCGCCCTATTAGCAGCACACCACTTACAACCGCGGTTAAATAAACACTGCCTAAAATAATTGACTGCTCGAAAGCAAATACTAACGAGTACGCAAACTCTAAAAGCACCAGCACTATAAAACTAATAGCAAACACGCCTTTAAGCGTTTGCCACTTTGACTTTTTGTACACAGGCTCCAGATCAATTTCTGGCTCTAGTGCTTCATCTTCAAGTTCTTCGTAATCACTTTGTCCGTGCTGAATAATTTTTGCAGGTGCTAAAACGGGTTCGTTTTGCTCAATGCTGTGCGTATCTATACGACGCCCTGCTTGAAATGGTTGGTTTGACTCACTCATGTTAATTTGTCTCCTAGCAGGTACTGCATGACATGATCTAATCGAATGTGTTTTAGTTGTTTATCGGGGCTCGGCATTGGAGAGAACGATAAAAACTCAAACCCCTGTACTGGCCATTCACTTTTATTAAGCATCCGCTTGGGAGGCTGCGGCGGTAAATACGTAAGCCAATCAGGCTCGTTTAACGGTTTACCGTAAATGCAATCAAGCGTTTGGCCTTTGTCGCTAATTTGGCGCGGCTGCGTGGCTGTAATTGACGACATAGCCATGGTTTCTATTTGCACACCATCAAACTTTAAATGATTACTTTGCTCATGCACGAGCGAATCAAGCAGTAGTGCTAAATCTTTATGGTGTTTTGCACTTATGTGGTCTGACTTATTAGCTGCAAATAATATTTTATCTATATTTGGTTTAAATAAACGTTTAAAAAAACCTGACTCACCATAGTTAAAGTGCGCGAGTAATTGGTTTATTACACTACTTTGCTCTTGGAGTGTTTCGTGCCCTTCGTTTAACGCACTCAGTACATCCACAAGTACGATTTGGCGATCGAAGTGTCTAAAATGTTCATTATAAAATGGTTTTACAACTTCTTTTATATAGGCGCTAAAGCGCTTAATTAAATGCGCTAAATTAGAACCCGCAACAACATCGTCACTGTTTATTTCACCCGATACTGGAAAAAACAATAATAATGGCGCGCCTTGTAAGTCGCCAGGCATAAGCATGCGCCCGGGTTGTAACATGGCAAGTTTGGTATCTTTTTTAAGCCCTACTAACATGCTTTGATAAAGCTGAGCAATATGAGCAAGTGCGTTTTCATCTACAGGCGCATTTAAATCAAGTTGCTCAACAGCAGCTAGAAAATCACTTGATGTATTTACACGCGAAGGCTGAGTTAGTAACGGATATTGCTGTTCGCACCATTGAGAATAGCTTTGTTCAAGCATAGGTAAATCAAGAAGCCATTCACCCGGGTAGTCAATAATATCTAAATAAAGCGTTGATTGCGGCGAAAAGTGGCCGCGCAGCCCTGCGTTACTTTGATACTTTATTGCCAAGCGCAGCGTATTAATCCGCTCAGTTGATGCAGGCCATGTAGGCATCCCATCGCTGGGTAATAATGAATTTAGTGCGCGCGTATAATTAAACGTAGGGACTTTTAACGCTTCTTGCGGCACAACTTTAGTGGCCACATGGCGGTGCTCGCGCATTACATCAAAAAAAGGTAAGTTTTTATCGTCCGCTTGGGTTGTTAAGTGTTTAACAAGCGCGGTAATAAAGGCTGTTTTACCACTACCACTTAGGCCTGTTACGGCAAGTTTTACGTGTTGGTCTAAACTGCGATGAAGGGCTTTTTGTGCTTTGCCTTTAATGCTTTTAAAGGTCTTTTTTGCAAATGATTGGCTCATAAAGTGTCTTGCACCTAATTTGCCGTAATTTATCACGCTGCAAATAAGGTGCTATTAAATCCTTTAAAGTTTGTTAATTTCACGGCTCACCGTAAACTCACTTGAAGTAACATGGCGCTCCATATCTTGAAGGCGAGTATCTACACGCGTTAAACGCTCTTTTAAATCTTGCAACGCGCGGCGCGGTGGTTCGCCCTTTTGCCATACTTTAAATTTTACTTCTAGCGGATCGTCAGTTTTAGTTGAGCTGTTAGTTTGCGCTGTTGCGGGCTCTTTTTTATCTAAAATAAACCAGGCTGCAATATACGCTACCACAAATAATGGGCCACCCGTTAGCAGTACCGCACTAACAAATATAATGCGAACTAACCATAACTCCATATTAAAGTAGTCACTTAATCCCGCACATACGCCAGCTATTTTACCGCGTTGTGGGTCTCTTAATAATTCGCGTTTGGCACTCATACTTTGCGTCTCCATTGTGGTGACTCTTGATCAAGCAATGCTTCTAGTGTTTCGACTCTGTCGGCCATTTTTTCGGCTTTATGTGCAAGCTCAAGTAACTGGCGATGTTCGTGTTCACTTAAACCTTGGCTTACTTGTTTTTTGCTACGGTAATGTAAAATTAACCACAGCGGTGCAACAAAAATCATAAACAAGATAAATGGTGCAACTAGTATCTCTGGATCAAACATAATCCTCTCCTGACAATCCGTTTTGATGTTTTTAAGCAGTGGGGTACTTTAAGTACCCCTTTATAAGTTATTTATCAGCTAGCTTCTTTTTAAGTTCGGCTAGCTCATCATCTATCTTTTCATTTTTTTGTAGATTAGCAATTTCGTCCGCTAACGTCTTTTTACCTAAATCGTAAGACTCAATTTGAGATTCTAGTCCATCAATTTTAGTTTCGTAACGTTCAAAGCGATTAAGTGCGTCTTCTACTTTTGAGCTATCAAGTGTCTTTTTCACTTCAAGGCGCGACTCAGCCGAACGTTGGCGAAGTATAATTGCCTTTTGACGTGATTTCGCATCTGCTAGCTTTTCTTGTAGTGTCGTTACTTCTTGCTGTAATTTCTCAATATGAGACTCTACATGTTCAAGTTCACTAGCGACTGAAGCAACGGCATCTGCCGACTTTTGCTTTTCAAGTAGGGCTGAACGCGCTAAATCGTCGCGGTCTTTACTTAAAGCCAGTTCGGCTTTATCTTGCCAATCGCTTACCTGTGCTTTAAGCGTATCTAAGCGGCGTACAATTTCTTTTTTCTCAGCCAATGTTTTAGCTGATGTAGAACGTACTTCAACAAGCGTATCTTCCATTTCTTGAATAATCAGACGAACCATTTTTTCTGGGTCTTCTGCTTTATCTAAAATGGCGTTGATATTAGAATTAACAATATCTGCAAAACGTGAAAAAATTCCCATAACATTTACCTCTGTAATTAAAACTTAGTTAGTCTGCTATAACTAGTATCAATATGCTTGCCAACTTTTTAAAAGTTAAAATACACTTTATTTTCATTACGTTAAACTAAATATACAAATTTCTTTAGTTATCCCTACTTATGAAATACACTAACTGTTAGTAAAAATGACCAAGAGTTAGGAAATATGAGCCAATATCGCCAACAGGATAATTTACTCGGCCAATCAGATAGCTTTCTGTCTGTATTAGATCAGGTATCGCAACTGGCTAATTTAGATAAACCGGTACTTATTATTGGTGAACGCGGCACAGGTAAAGAGCTAATAGCAGCGCGCTTACACTTTTTATCAAAACGTTGGGATCAAAACTACGTAAAGCTTAACTGTGCAGCACTTAACGAAAACCTTCTCGAAAGTGAATTGTTTGGCCACGAAAGCGGTGCTTTTACGGGGGCAAGCAAACGCCACGAAGGTCGTTTTGAACGCGCTAATAGCGGCACACTGTTTTTAGATGAATTAGCTAACACCTCCGCCATGGTACAAGAAAAACTACTGCGCGTTATAGAATACGGTGAGTTTGAACGAGTTGGCGGCAAGCAAACTGTAAAAGTAGATACACGCCTAGTGTGTGCTACAAACGAAGACCTCCCGTATTTGGCCGAGCAAGGTGAATTTAGAAGTGACTTACTTGATCGCCTCGCCTTTGATGTAATTACCCTGCCGCCACTGCGCGAACGCCAAGACGATATTATGTTGCTTGCTGAGCAGTTTGCGATGAATATGGCGCGCGATTTAGAGTGGGAACTCTTTAGCGGTTTTACCCGAAGCGCAACAGAAACACTGCTCAGTTATGATTGGCCTGGTAATATTCGCGAACTTAAAAATGTGGTTGAACGAAGTTTGTATCGCCACGGTAGTGAACATATCCCCGTTCACCAGATTATTTTAGACCCATTCGACAGCCCATTTAGGCCAAAAGCGCGCATTAAAGCACCTGTAGCGGCTCAAACTGTTAATGCAGAGCCTATTGTAGTTGCGCAGCCGATCGCTCAAGCAAGCGCAGATATAACCCTTGATATTCAATTTCCGTGTAGCTTAAAAGAGCGTTCAAACGACTTTGAAATAAACATGATTAATAAAGCGCTCGAGCATAGCCAATTTAATCAAAAGAAAACTGCAGAAGTACTTGGTTTAACGTATCATCAATTACGTGGTTATCTTAAAAAATACAACTTGTTGGATCAACAATAGTCAGAGGTTATGCGGGTGCATAAATTATTACTTGTTTTGCTTGCCACCACTTTAGTTGGTTGCCTTGATAGCAAAGAAGAAATCATAGAAGAAAAAAACCAAGGCTTAGTTTACTGCGCTGAAGCTAACCCTGTGTCGTTTAATCCGCAAGTCACGACCACCGGTTCAACTATTGATATAATTGCTAACCAATTATACGACCGTTTAATTAGTATTGACCCTGTTACGGCAGAGTTTCAAAGTGAGCTGGCGACCGATTGGAAAATTAGTAAAGATGGTAAATCGGTTACCTTTACCTTGCGTAAAGATGTAAAGTTTCATACAACTTCTTATTTTACCCCCTCGCGGGATTTTAACGCCGACGACGTTATATTTACCTTTAGCCGATTATTCGATGTCTATAATCCATATCACTTTGTGGGCGATGCCAATTACCCGTATTTTCAAAGTGTGGGGATTGATCAACTTATTCGTAAAATTGTGCGCGTGTCTGACTATCAAGTGCGTTTTGAATTGTTTAATCCTGAAAGTAGCTTTTTAGCCAATATGGCTACCGACTTTGCCGTGGTGCTTTCAGAAGAATACGCCATGAAACTTAAGAAAAACAATCAAGAAAACTTATTTGATCAGTACCCAATTGGTACCGGTCCGTATATTTATAAAGAATATCGTCGAGATCACCTTGTACGCTTTTATCGTAATCCACTTTATTGGAAGCATGACGTTGCTCTTGAACAATTGGTTTACGACATAACGCCTAATGGCACTGCGCGCATAGCCAAAATGCTGACTAAAGAGTGCGATGTAACGGCTCACCCAAGTAGTGCGCAATTAAGTATTTTAGCGCAACGCGATGATATAAATATCGAAAAAGAAACAAACTTAAATATAGGTTATTGGGCGTTTAATACAGAACGTGCCCCATTTGACGATTTACGCGTACGCCAAGCGCTTGCGCATGCAATAGATGTAGATAAAATAATGCAGGCGGTTTATTACGGTAACGGTACTCGCGCACAATCTATTTTGCCGCCAACCTCTTGGGCGTTTGAGCCACAAGAAGATATTCCTGCGTTTGATCCAGAACTTGCTAAAAAGTTACTTATTGAAGCAGGCTTACCTGATGGATTTGATATGACAATATGGGCTATGCCTGTGAGTCGTATTTATAACCCTAACGCACGTAAAATGGCTGAGCTTATGCAAAGCGATTTGCGCAAAGTAGGCGTTAATGTAAGTATTGTAGAATATGAGTGGAACACGTTTATTCAGCGTATTGGCGAGCACAGGCACGACAGCGTGTTACTTGGTTGGGCGGCAGATACACCCGATCCTGATAACTTTTTTAGCCCACTGCTCAGTTGTACCGCTACTTTTAGTGGCAAAAACCCAGCAAACTGGTGTAATCCCCAATTTGATTTATTGCTTACTCAAGCACTCGACACCACTGATTTAAACAAACGTAAAAAATACTACGACGATGCACAAAGTTTGATTATTAAAGAGCTGCCGTTATTGCCTATTGCTCATGGCCTGCGCTTTCAAGCGAGTAGCGCCGATGTGGAAGGCATAACACTTGGCCCGTTTGGCGCTATTTCACTTGCCAATGCGAGGAAAAAATAATGATCTTAGATTATATTTTACGCCGCCTTGGTTTATTCCTTTTTATGATACTAATGCTTAGTGTATTTACGTTTTCGCTGGCGTATTTATTTCCCGGTGATCCACTCAGTAATTTAAGTGGCATACCGAGCAGTAACTTTGCACAGCATAGTGAGCTTGAAGACAAATATTTATACAACAGCAATTACTTTATGCAATACATTGCCTTTTTAGGGCGAATATTTCAGGGTGATTGGGGGCTTTCGTTTGCCTCAGGTAACAGTGTCTTTAGCCATATTGTTGATTTGCTACCGGCCACTTTAGAGCTAAGCGTATACGCATTAATTGTATCGGTTGTTATTGGTGTACCGACTGGCATTTTAGGCTCTGGCTATCATAAACGTTGGCCCGACAAGCTTATAAACTCGACCACTATGTTGGGTTATTCAATGCCTGTATTTTGGCTCGCATTGTTATTAATAATGGTTTTTTCATTAAAGCTTGGCTGGTTTCCTATGTCGGGGAGAATGGGGCTCCTTTACGAAATACCCGCAAATACTGGGTTTATTTTAATTGATATTGCACTTGCTGGCTTTCCGTATAAAGGCATGGCTTTTGTTGATGCGCTGCGCCATTTAACGCTCCCTACAATTGTACTTGCTATGTATCCTACAACCGTATTAATTCGCTTTACTCGCGAGTCGATGCTTAAGGTAATGGATCAAAACTTTATTAAAACAGCTAGGGCAAAAGGCCTTAACCGCCGTCAACTTATCATGCACCATGCACTGCGTAATGCATTACTGCCGGTAATTAAGCAAATTGGTTTGCAATTTAGTACGCTAATAACGCTTGCGATGATTACCGAAGTTATTTTTTCGTGGCCGGGTATTGGCCGATGGTTAATCGATAGTATTTATCAGCGTGACTTTCCTGCAATTCAAGGCGGATTAATGGCGGTATCTTTATTTGTTATTTTAGCTTCTATTACAGCTGAACTTACTTACACTTTATTCGATCCACTCTCGCGGAATCAGGCTCATGGCAAAGTTTAATTTATTTTCTGAAGAGTCGAATAAATCGCCACTCGCGCGACTTTGGCGAAAATTTAAAAATAACCACCCTGCTTTGGTTGGTTTATGGATATTTATGGCGTTTGCACTATTAGCCGCCACCGCTCCTTTTTTAGCCCCGTATGGTGTAAACCAACAACACAGTGATGCACTGCTTATTCCGCCATCGTGGCGAGAAATGGGCGATGTACGCTTTCTTTTAGGTACCGATGATTTAGGCCGTGATGTACTATCGCGCTTAATGAATGGGGCTACGTATACGTTTGGCCTTTCTGTTGTAGCCGCACTGATCACCACTATTTTTGGTGTATTAGTGGGTACTTTTGCAGGGATTAGTAAAGGGCTGCGTTCAAGCTTTTTAAATCACTTGCTTGATATAACGCTTTCTATTCCTTCTTTGTTATTGGCAATAATCATAATCGCCATACTCGGCCCAGGTTTAATGAATACCGTATGGGCGATTATTTTAGCGCTACTGCCGCAGTTTATTCACTCAGTGCGTAACCTAATTGTTGATGAATTAAGTAAAGATTACATTACCGCATTTAAACTCGATGGCGCATCTAATTGGCATATTATATCGCGCGGTATTTTCCCTAATATTTATGAACATATTGTGGTTATATTCACGATGGCACTTTCTACCGCTATATTAGATATTTCAGCACTGGGATTTTTAAAATTAGGCGCTCAGCCACCGACTACCGAATGGGGCGCAATATTAGCCGAAAACTTAGGCCTTATTTATTTAGCGCCGTGGACTGTAGCGCTACCTGGTGTGCTGTTATTTTTAGCCGTGTTATCTACTAATTTAGTAGGCGATGGCCTGCGACAAGTGCTTAAAGCACGTAAGGCTGATTAAATGCAATTACTCGATGTTCGTAACTTAACAATTGAACTACGTACCTCTGAAACAGTAATTAGAGCCGTAGACAGAGTGAGTTTTAGCTTAAAAGAAGGCGAAGTACATGCGCTTGTAGGCGAGTCTGGCTCTGGTAAAAGCCTAATAGCAAAAGCGATTATTGGTGTATTGAACGAACGCTGGGATATTACTGCCGACCGTATTCATTGGCGCGGCGTAGACTTAATGCGTTTAAGCCCAGAGAAACGCCGTAAAATAGTAAGCCAAGATATAGCGATGATCTATCAAGATCCAAGTCGCTGCCTTGACCCAACCGCTAAAATATTTGACCAAATTGCCGAAACACTCCCAGAGGTAGCAACTAAAGGTTTCTTTTTAAAGCGCAACCGCGAGAGAAAAGACAGAGTAAAAGCGCTTATTCATAAGGTGGGCATTAAAAACCACGAAGCGGTATTAAGTAGTTACCCACATGAGCTCTCAGAGGGCGTATGTCAAAAAGTAATGATTGCGATGGCCATTGCTCGCACGCCTAAGTTATTAATCGCTGATGAGCCAACTACAGCGCTTGAGAGCACAACTCGCGCACAAGTATTTAGACTACTAAAAAGCTTAAACCAACTTAAAAACATGTCTATTTTGATGATCTCTCATGAACTTGAAGAGATTGCACATTGGTCGCATGGCATTCATGTTTTATATTGCGGGCAAATGGTTGAAGCAGGCCCAACCCATGAAATATTTAAACAGCCTCGCCATCCATACACGCAAGCATTACTAAAAAGCTTGCCTGACTACGAACAAGGTTTAGCGCATAAAGAACCTTTTTATGCACTTAAAGGGACTATCCCTACTCTGCAACATTTGCCTATTGGCTGCCGCCTAGGGCCACGCTGCCCGCAAGCACAAAAAGCCTGCGTAGTAACTCCCACCCTTACTAAGCATCATGGTCATAGTTATGCGTGCCATTTTCCGTTAATTAAGGACATGAAATAATGCAGCCACTGTTAAAAGTACAAGCGCTTTCAAAAACATTCAATGTGCGAGCAGGGCTTTTTTCACGTAAAAAGTTTGAAGTACTTAAAAATATTTCGTTTTGTGTCGGTAAAGGCGAAAGTATTGCCATAATTGGTGAAACAGGTGCAGGTAAAAGTACATTAGCAAAACTACTTTCAGGAGCTGATACTGCTGATAGCGGGCAAATTTTGCTCGAGAATAATATTATCGAAGATAATGGCGTACGCGATAATCAATGCCGGGATATTCGTATGATTTTTCAAGATTCAGCTGCATCGCTCAACCCGGGGTTAACCATTGGCGAAATGCTTGATGATTGCCTGCAATATAATACTGAGCTTGATGCTAGTGAACGCACTGAAAAAATTGATGCAACGCTTTCAAAGGTGGGTTTGTTAATCGATCATAAACACTACTACCCGCATATGTTTAGTGTGGGGCAACTACAGCGTGTTGCATTTTCTCGTGCATTAATTTTAGATCCTAAGGTGATTGTGCTTGATGAAGCCGTTTCGTCTTTAGACCCTTCTATACGCGCTCAAATAGTGAATTTATTACTTAAGCTGCAGCGCGACACAGGCCTTACTTATGTGATGATCACCCATCATTTAAGTCTAGTGCGCCACATCAGTGATTATGTGGTTGTACTCGATAAAGGCGAAGTAGTTGAATACGGCCCTACTGAAGATGTTTTTCAAAACCCCCAATCAAAAGTAACGCAGCGATTACTTAGCTGCTAAACGCAGCCTAGCGTGTAATGTAATCTCCTTTATGAAGGTCTTTGTTAAATGCGTAATTTAACAACTAAAACCATAAAGAGGATCTATGCTAAAAAAAACATTACTCACAGGCATTTCATCATTAGCGTTACTACTGCTATCAACAACCTCAATAGCTGACGAAAACTCTACCTCTAAAAGTTGGGTTGGTGGCGTTGATCATTTAGGTTTAACCGTATCAAACTTAAATGCATCCAAAGCATTTTTTACTGATGTACTTGGTTTTAAAACGCTAGGAAGTGATCCAACCTACCCCGCTTATTTTTTATCAAACAATAAAATAACCATTACATTATGGCGCGTAAAAAATGATGAAAAACGTGTGGAGTTTAATCGGGCAGAAAATGTGGGCTTACACCATTTAGCACTCAGTGTTGAAAGTATCAAAAAGTTAAGCGAGCTACATACACACTTAGAAATGCAAAATAATATTACTATAGAGTTTGCACCAGAAAACTTAGGTAAAGGTTCAACCCAACATATGATGATAAGAGAGCCTAGCGGCAATCGGATTGAGTTTATTGCCAGAGGTAATTAATACCAATCCGCAATAATACTTAATTAAGCGAATTGGTAATATACCAACTTTATTTAAGACAATAAAAAAGGCGCTTTAAAAGCTGTCTCTTGATCACAAGTCTGGCTCAAGAGATTTTGCTAAATCGTAGCCTTCCAGGATGGCTTGTAACTTAAGCCATCCTTGCCATAACACTTTCACAG
>NZ_JADYXD010000038.1:0-15985 GCF_015864475.1 Pseudoalteromonas sp. SWXJZ10B | reverse complement strand
AGTTAGTTTCCTAACTACGGATTTTGCATGATCGTTTGGATCGGTCAACCGGTCATTTTCTTAACTGATCGGCATTAAGCTAATTAGCTCCTTTTTTGCGAAGGAAAGAAAGGGAACATTTCTATCAAACATGACTCTTTTTTTAGGTGAAATTTATTAAGTAAACATTGGGCTAACAATCCCATTAGTCCAAAGCATAGCTGTTACAGCTAAAATAATAACCAGTAATATTAATCCACACGTTACTACCGAGCTGGCGTAAATAAAGCCGCGCTCTTCTGGGATATGCATAAGTATTGGTACGCCGGTGTAGAGTAAATAAACCGAGTAAGCCAGTGCAATAATTCCAATACACACTACAAACCAAAGTACAGGCCAAAAAGCGGCGAGTGCCGACATAAACACTGGTGTTGCAGTATATGCTGCAAGTTCAAGTGTTTGTGTAAATGTAGGTTTAGAGCCAAATGTAACCGCCATCCAATGGGCTAAATACGCCAATGCAAAAACACCCGCTATTAAAGCAAAATACATTGCACCTGCAATTAGCAGTGCACTATCGTGCGTTAAAAATACGGGATTGCCTGCACCTATGCTCCATCCTAAATAAACAGATGAGTAGTAGCCCATTATTGAAGGAAATAAAGCAATCAGTAAAATATGCGACAAACTATAGGTTAAACTTTCATGGCGATTATCTATTGTTTGCCATTCTTCAAGTGGGTGAGCATAAATGCCCCAGAGGTGATTTAGTATCATAGTACTTACTCCATAAAAGGAACGTATTATTGTTTTGGTTGATTTATTTTTATACAGTCTATGTACAGTTATGGTTCACTTATTTTGCAAAGTCAAGTTAACTCGTTATTAACATTTAGACGCAGATAAGGGCTTTGATTTATCCCAAGCAAAATTTCGTGTTAAAATAACGGTCTATCAAATTTATTTAGTAATGAGCAGTCAACGTGTCACATAGCCAACTTTTAGAGCCGATTAATAACTTTTTATTGTGTACCACCCCAGAGCAATGGGTGGAGCAAGCAATTAAAAAAGAAAACTTATCAGTCATTTTAATAGATCACTTAATTTGTGAATTAAAAGCAGCTCAAAGTGCGATGTTTTTAATACGTAAATACGCGGTAGATAAAGAGGGTAGTGATGCATTACTCGAGTGGCTAAAGCCATTTGAAACGCTTATTTACAAACGAGAAGGGAATTGGCGCGATCTGGCTGCTAAAAATAAGCTCACTAAATCAATAATTCCTAAATCGAGTTCTCCATACGGGCAAGGTCTAATCGATAAAATGGTTTTGCTGATAAAAGAAGAGCTGCATCACTTTTATCAAGTGCTCGAAATTATGGACGAGTACGGTGTTGAGTATCAAAGTATTACACCATGTCGTTACGCAAAAGGTATGCTTCGTCATGTTAAAACGTTCGAGCCCGATGCATTAGTCGATAAGCTAATAGTAGGCGCTTATATTGAGGCGCGTTCGTGTGAGCGTTTTGCAAAGCTTGCACCGCATGTTGACAAACGTTTAGGTGATTTTTATATTTCGTTGCTACGTTCAGAAGCGCGTCATTACCAAGATTATTTAACTCTAGCGCAAGAAATTGCTGATTTTGATATTACCGATCGCGTAAACTTTTTTGGTGAAAAAGAAAAAGAGTTAATTTCGACAACCGATACTGATTTTAAATTTCACAGCGGTGTTCCCACTGTTTAAATACCCTCATTTTCTTTTAAAAAATTAATATATTCTGCTATTTTCTGATTGCTGAAATTATGTTTTTTCATAATTTTAGCAATGCGTCCATTTTTAGTTATTATATCAATTCCTCTATTAAATTTTTGTAAGTATTCTTTGGCTCTATAATTTGATTTAGAGACAACTAAATATAGTTTATGAGAAGCAAGATCTGGCGATAAGTACTCAATATTATTATCATCTGAATCTTCGGTTTTAGTGTGTTCAAGCCAATAATTTCCAACCTCTTTAGTACCCGCGACTAAATCAATACGCCCTTGTTGTAGTAAATATAAGCTTGTAGGAAGGCTTTTAGTGGACGTTATTGCCAGCTCCCTATTTCTAGCAAACTCTTGGCTTACAAAGGCATTGTCTTCTGTGCCAATACTATAAGGTGTTAATGATTGAACTGTACCATCGAAACTAATAACACTCTCTTTTCGTTTGAAAACTCCTGAGTGAGCAACTGCAAGTGGACGAGAGTAGTAAAAAACTTCATTTCTTTTTAATGAATAAAAAGCACCTAAAATAGCGGTTTTTCTGTTTTTTTCTAATAGCTTTAAAGCGCGATCCCATGTCGTGAATTCTGGTTCGCTATTAATACCTTGCGTTTTAAGCGCTGATTCGGCTATTTCATATAGCCAGCCATTACTAGGTAGGTTTTCGCTAAAATAGGGAGGGTAGTTTTCTGTAACAATTTGCCATGTTTGCTTGCTAAATACTTGTGTAGGAATGGCAATTACTACGATGAAAATTAACAGCTTAATCATTCAACCTCTCACTATTATTCATATATATAGATAAATAATAGTCAGAATTTTAAATTATGCGAAAGGCGTGCTAATTAATTCTTGTGATTGAGGGGTAACGACTAAATAAGAGCCTTGGGTATACCAGTCACCTAGCACTGTGCGAGTAAGTGTTTGTTCATTAACTTTATACGTATGAACATTAGGGCGGTGAGTATGACCATGAATCATATTCGTAACGTTATGTTTGGCAAAGGTGGCAAGTACAGCCTCATCGACAACGTCTAAAATTTCGATAGGTTTATCAGCTTGGCTTAACTTACTTTTTTCGCGGGCATTACGCGCTATTTTTTTACGATACCAAAGCGGCATTGCAAGCATCAATTTTGGCCACCACCAACCACGGCTCTTTTTACGAAAGTTTTGATATTCAGTGTCTTGAGTGCACATTTCGTCGCCATGTAAAATAACGGTAGGCGTACCATATAAGTCAATGACTGTTTGCTCATCAAGTAATGTCATTGCGGCCATGTCGGCATATTGCTTGCGCATAATGAAATCACGATTGCCATGTATAAAATAAACAGGTGTGCCACCATCATTAACGGCGCTTAAATGTTTTGCTACATCGGCACTCAGTGCAGTAATGTAGTCATCTCCAACCCATACTTCAAAAAAATCACCCAAAATATAAAGTGCATCTACATCTTTATTTAATATATGTGTATTTAAAAAGTCAAAAAATGCAGCGCTAATGTCGGGGCGGTTTTCGCTTAGGTGTAAATCTGCAATAAAGTAAGTTTGGCGAGTCATAGGTCAGTCTATTCTAGTTTTAAAAAAACGGGCATATACTAATAGTACACACCCGCTTATATACTCACATAATATGAGTAAACGTTACTAGTTAACAGTAACGCTTTCGATGATCACATCTTCAAGAGGTACGTCTTGGTGAAAACCAGTACTACCTGTTGCAACTGCTTTAATCTTATTTACTACGTCCATGCCTTCTACTACTTCAGCAAAAACACAATAACCCCAACCTTGCGATGTTTCGCTGCTGTGGTTTAAAAAGTCGTTGTTGTTCACGTTAATGAAAAACTGTGCTGTAGCTGAATGAGGATCAGGTGTACGTGCCATAGCTAAAGTACCTACTTTATTAGACAGGCCGTTATTAGCTTCATTCTGAATTGGGTCGTTTACGTCTTTTTGTTCCATACCTGGAACAAAACCACCGCCTTGAACCATAAAACCATCGATTACACGATGAAATATAGTGCCGTTGAAAAAATCAGCATTTGCATACTCTAAAAAGTTTTTAACTGTGTTTGGAGCTTCTTTCTCAAACATTTTAATGGTGATGTCACCAAAATTAGTGTGTAGAACAACCATGTGTTTTCCTATATCCGGTTTAAATATTGGCGCTATTTTATCGTAGTTGGCTAAGATTAACAAAGTAGATGTTTGGTTTGTTATAAAGCGCTAGAGCAGGGGCTTTTCAAGTGGTAACATAACTGTTCAAGTAAATAGTCAAGGACTCAAAGTAAATGGTAAATATATACAACACACTCACGCGACAAAAAGAGCAATTTAAACCTATGGTCGAAGGAAAAATCGACATGTATGTGTGTGGTATCACCATTTATGATTACTGTCATATTGGACACGCACGTACTTTTGTTGGTTTTGACGTTATTGTGCGCTACTTACGTCATATTGGTTACGATTTAAAATATGTGCGTAACATTACAGATATCGACGATAAAATAATTAAACGTGCGAACGAAAATGGCGAGTCAATAAACGACTTAACTGTGCGCATGACTAAAGCAATGCATGAAGATTTTGATAGCTTAAACATGCTGCGCCCTGACGTAGAGCCAACAGTTACAAGCCATATGGACGAAATTATCGTTATGGTTAAACGTTTGATTGAAAAGGGTCATGCTTATGTTGCTGCCGACGGCGATGTATTGTTTGATGTATCAACGTTTGAGCAATACGGTGCGCTTTCTCAGCAAGATTTAACGATGCTGCAATCAGGTTCTCGCGTTGAAGTAGCGCAAGACAAAGACGATCCACTTGATTTTGTTTTATGGAAAAAAGCAAAAGCAGGTGAGCCATCATGGTCATCACCGTGGGGTGAAGGGCGACCGGGTTGGCATATCGAATGTTCGGCAATGAGCTCAAAGCATCTAGGTGAACATTTTGATATTCACGGTGGGGGTTCTGACTTACAGTTTCCACATCATGAAAATGAAATTGCGCAATCGTGCTGTGCCAATAACGGCAAGTATGTGAATACATGGATTCATACTGGCATGGTGCAAGTAAACAAAGAAAAAATGTCTAAATCGTTAGATAACTTTTTTACTGTACGTGAAGTTTTAAAAGCATACGATCCTGAATCTGTTCGTTACTTTTTAATTTCAGGCCATTACCGCAGCCAACTAAATTACTCGCAAGAAAATTTAGACCAAGCGCGTTCATCACTTGAACGTATTTATACAGCGCTTCGTGATGTAGAACCTGTAGAGTGTGATTTAGAAGGCAATGAGTTTGTTGCTAAATTTAGAAAAGCAATGAATGACGACTTTAATACACCAGAAGCACTACCTGTGTTGTTCGAACTTGCTAAAGAGTTAAACCGCGTGAAAGACACTGATGCAGGTCAAGCTGGCAAATTAGCGTTTATACTGCGCAGCCTTGGTGAAGTGCTAGGGGTTGCTCAACAAGCACCGGAGGCTTTTTTACAAGGCGGACAAGATGACGACGAAGTTGCGACAATTGAAGCATTAATTGTAAAACGTAATGAAGCACGTGCGAGTAAAAACTGGGCTGCTGCTGATGAAGCACGTGATGCGCTTAATGCGTTAGGTGTAATACTTGAAGATTCAGCCGGTAAAACAACGTGGCGTAAAGCATAAGCGTTTAAAATAATACACGTTAAACTAAAAAAGGGTTGCCAAATGGCAACCCTTTTTAATTTTTTAACAGCTTAGCTGTGATATTTCTCACACGCTTCAAGTGTGTTTTCAATTAAGCTAGCGACCGTCATCGGGCCAACGCCACCTGGTACAGGTGTAATAAAATGCGCTTTTTGTTCAGCCACACTGTATTGAACATCACCAACTAATTTACCCGTATCTAAACGGTTAATACCCACATCGATAACGATAGCGCCTTCTTTTATCCAATCTCCAGGTATAAATTCAGGTTTACCTACAGCCACAACTAATAAGTCAGCGCGGCGAACATGCGTTTCTAAGTCTTGAGTAAACTTATGGCACACTGTGGTAGTACAACCGGCTAATAAAAGCTCTAGCGACATAGGACGACCAACAATGTTTGATGCGCCAACGACAACTGCATGCATCCCTTTATAACGTACACCCGTTGAATCAAGTAATGTAATTATACCTTTTGGCGTACATGGACGAAGCGCAGGCATACGCTGTGCTAATCGACCAATGTTATATGGATGAAATCCATCAACATCTTTATGTGGGGTAATGCGTTCTAAAATCTTTTCAGCATCAAGACCTTTTGGCAGTGGTAACTGCACTAAAATTCCATCAACTTCGGCATCATTATTTAGCTCGTCAATTAAATCTAAAAGAGTTTGCTCTTGTGTGTCTGCTGGTAAATCAAATGATTTAGAGATAAAGCCTACTTCTTCACAGGCTTTACGCTTTGAACCAACATAAACTTGGCTTGCAGGATCAAGTCCTACAAGTACTACTGCAAGTCCTGGTGCACGTAAACCATTTGCTACACGTTCACTTACGCGTTCTGCTACAGCGCTACGTACTTGTTTTGCGATTGCCTTACCATCAATGATGTTTGCCGTCATGGGTGACCTTTAATTGGGGTTAATTAACTAGATACCGATACTCTAAAAACGAATGCATAATAAAATAGGGGTAAAAATGCTAATAAAGAAAACATACTCTTTATTTAACTCGTTTTATAATGTGCCTACTATTTTCGCAGAAAAGCATAGCAGCGCCAAGTTGCTTTTAATGTATATAACATTTGAGTTATTAAATAGTTTAAATTTCAGCCTACTATTGTAATATTTAACCATTGTGCACTAAAAATGAGCACTTGATTGGTTTTATTAAAAAAACGTTTGACCTAACCCCGTCAAATCACTATTATGCACCCCGTTGTCAACGAGGTCACTCGCTAACAATAATAAGTTTCGGCGATTAGCGCAGTTTGGTAGCGCACTTGGTTTGGGTCCAAGGGGTCGCAGGTTCAAATCCTGCATCGCCGACCATTTTCTTAAAATGGTCTTAAACTCTCAGTTTAAGTGTTCAGTATGAAAAAAGAAGTTAACTCTTCAATGTCGGCGATTAGCGCAGTTTGGTAGCGCACTTGGTTTGGGTCCAAGGGGTCGCAGGTTCAAATCCTGCATCGCCGACCATTTTCTTATCTAATAAGAATAATAAGTAAATTCCTCTAAGTCATAAATCTAAATCTGTTAGCCTATAATTCTATTAAATAATTTCTACTTTAATCCATTCAATGCCTAGTTAGCCTGTTTTTTATTCAGTTAGTCTCTATAGTCCCTTATCTAGTCCAAATAATTGCCCCCTATACTCGACTATCATAAATATTAGGTTATAATGCCGCGTCTATTGTTTAACATAGTGCCCGAAGGGCAAAGCAGCAATGGTATCTCATGGTAGCGACGGATGCTTTTAAGTGTGAAAAACCGCTTAAACTTTATCAAGACTCATGCAGATCACTTTGTTTGTAAAGGAAGGCGAACAGTCGCCAAAATTGAATATTGAGGTAAATCATGCAAGTTTCTGTTGAGACGACCCAAGGCCTTGAGCGCCGTATAACTATCACCGTTCCTTCAGAGAACGTTGAGACCGAAGTAAAAAAACGCCTACAACAACTGTCAAAAACACAGCGTATAGATGGTTTCCGTGCTGGTAAAGTTCCAGTATCTGTAATTAACAAGCGTTTTGGCCCTGCAGTTCGTCAAGAAGTTGCTGGCGAAGTAATGCAACGTAATTACATTGAAGCAATCGTTTCTGAAAAAATCAATCCAGCTGGCGCGCCTACATTCGCACCTAAATCACTTGAAGCAGGTAAAGATTTAGAATTCTCAGCAACGTTTGAAGTTTACCCTGAAGTTGAAGTTCAAGGTTTAGATAAAATTACTGTTGAGAAACCAGCGGTAACAGTGACTGACGAAGATTTAGCTAACATGCTAGAAACACTTCGTAAGCAACACGCAGCGTGGGCTGATGTTGATGCAGCTGCTGGCGAAAACGACCGTGTAACAGTTGATTTCGTAGGTACTATCGACGGTGAAGTATTTGAAGGCGGCAAAGCTGAAGACTTCCCATTAGAACTTGGCCAAGGTCGTATGATCCCAGGTTTTGAAGATAACATCGTAGGTAAAAAAGCAGGCGAAGAAGTAGTTGCTGATGTAACTTTCCCTGATGATTACCACGCTGAAAACTTAAAAGGTAAAGCGGCTCAATTCACTATCACAGTGAAAAAAGTTGAAGCGCAAGAATTACCAGAATTAAGCGAAGAGTTTGCAACTAAATTCGGTGTTACCGAAGGCGGCGTAGACGCGCTTAAAGAAGAAGTTAAAAAGAACATGACACGTGAGCTAGACCAAGCGGTTAAAGCAAGCGTTAAAGACCAAGCAATCAAAGGTCTTTTAGCTAACAACGAAATCGAAGTGCCTAAAGCACTTGTTGATCAAGAAGTTGATGCTCTACGTCAGCAAGCAGCTCAACGTTTTGGCGGCGACGCTCAAAACATGCCAGAGCTTCCAGCTGAATTGTTCCACGAGCAAGCTGTAACACGTGTTAAAACTGGCCTTTTATTAGGTGAAGTGATTAAAGCTAACGAGATTAAAGTTGATGACGCTAAAGTTGAAGCATTAATCGCAACGGTAGCTTCTGCATACGAAGATCCAACTGAAGTAGTAGAATACTACAAAGGTAATGATCAACTTATGCAGCAAATGCGTAATGTAGCAATGGAAGAGCAAGCTGTTGAAGCTATTTTAGCTAAAGCAGTTGTTACTGATGTTGAAAAAGCATTTGATGACATCATGAATCCACAGCAAGGTGCTTAATAAGTCATTGACTTAAGCTCTCGCTAACGATTAAATGGCTCGTGCTACTCTGTTTATACAGCGTGCCCGGGCCATTTTAGTTTTTGGCTCTAAATTTGCGAAAAACGATAACTATGCTTCCTTATAATAAGGATAAGTATAAGCGCATAAGGAATTAAATAAGTATGAATACTGGTATTACAGATCCCCTAAATGCATTGGTCCCAATGGTTGTTGAACAAACACCGAAAGGCGAGCGCTCGTATGATATTTATTCGAGATTATTAAAAGAGCGTATTATCTTTTTAACAGGTCAAGTTGAAGACAACATGGCAAATCTGATTTTAGCGCAAATGCTATTTTTAGAATCAGAAAATCCTGATAAAGATATCTTTTTATACATCAACTCACCAGGTGGTTCAGTAACTGCGGGTATGGCTATTTACGACACAATGAACTTCATCAAACCAGATGTAAGTACAATATGTGTAGGTCAAGCTGCAAGCATGGGTGCTTTTTTACTTACTGCTGGCGCTAAAGGTAAGCGTTTTTGCCTACCAAACTCACGTGTGATGATTCACCAACCATTAGGTGGTTTCCAAGGTCAAGCATCTGACTTTGAAATACATGCTAAAGAAATTCTGTCTATTAAAGATAAGCTTAACCGCTTAATGGCTGAGCATACAGGCCAACCATTAGATATTATCTCTAAAGACACAGATCGTGATAACTTTATGAGTGCCACGCAAGCTGTAGATTACGGCTTGGTAGACTCTGTGTTTACAAATCGCGACAAAAAGTAAGCGCTTGGCGAACAGGATTGCCTGTTTGCCACTTTGAGTTACTATGCGAAAACCAATAAATTTTGGTATAGTTAAAGCGTATTGAAATAGCCGCCAACAGTTTTGGTGGCCAACGTAATAAAATGAGGTAGCTGAATGTCTGACACTCCTACAGACGGCGACAAAAGTAATAAATTGTTATACTGCTCTTTTTGTGGCAAAAGCCAACATGAAGTGCGTAAATTAATTGCAGGCCCTTCAGTATACGTTTGTGATGAATGTGTAGAGTTGTGTAACGATATTATCAGGGAAGAGATCAAAGACATTGCTCCTAAGCATGATACGTCTGACAAACTACCTGTACCAAAAGAAATTCGTAAACACTTAGACGATTATGTTATTGGTCAAGATCATGCTAAAAAAGTATTGTCTGTTGCCGTTTATAACCATTATAAACGCCTACGTAACCAATCGACTAAGCAAGACATTGAATTAAGTAAAAGTAATATTTTGCTTATCGGCCCAACAGGTAGTGGTAAAACATTACTTGCAGAAACATTAGCGCGCCTACTTGATGTGCCGTTTACTATGGCCGATGCCACTACATTAACCGAAGCAGGTTATGTAGGTGAAGATGTTGAAAACATCATTCAAAAGCTTTTACAAAAATGCGATTACGATGTTGAAAAAGCGCAACGTGGCATTGTTTACATTGATGAAATTGACAAAATTTCTCGTAAATCAGATAACCCGTCAATTACACGTGATGTATCGGGTGAGGGCGTTCAACAGGCGCTACTTAAACTGATTGAAGGCACCGTTGCTTCTGTTCCACCGCAAGGTGGTCGTAAACATCCACAACAAGAGTTTTTACAAGTAGATACGTCTAAAATCTTGTTTATTTGTGGTGGTGCATTTTCAGGCCTAGATAAAGTAATTGAGCAACGTAGCCATAAAAATACCGGTATCGGTTTTGGCGTTAGCGTAAAAGAATCTGCGGCGAGTCGTTCTTTAAGTGAAACTTTTAAAGACGTAGAACCAGAAGATTTAGTTAAATACGGCTTAATTCCTGAGTTTATAGGTCGTTTGCCAGTAGTTGCTACGTTAACAGAACTTGACGAAGCTGCTCTTGTGCAAATATTGAGTGAACCTAAAAACGCGATTACTAAACAGTTCTCAGTATTGTTTGGTATGGAAGACGTTGAACTTGAGTTTCGCGATGATGCCTTAGCTGCGATTGCCCACAAAGCAATGGAGCGTAAAACAGGTGCACGTGGTCTTCGTTCAATCGTTGAAGGTGTGTTACTTGATACTATGTACGAACTTCCTTCAATGGATGACGTAAGCAAAGTGGTTATTGATGAAACCGTTATTAAAGGTGAGTCAGACCCAATCTTGATTTATGAAAATAATAAACAAGATAAAGCTGCATCAGAATAGTTTTTAAGCTATTTGAATGAAAAAAGGAGCCTTAGGCTCCTTTTTTTATAATTAATTTAATCGAGTATGGGAAAATTGTTGAACTTTAATTAGGTTATCCCCATATACTTGAGTAATCTTTAAAATAAATGAAGTGCGAAGAGAAACTATAATGACGCTTGAGAGAACCGACCGAGTCGAAATCCCAGTCCTTGCACTGCGCGATGTTGTGGTATACCCGCACATGGTGATCCCGCTTTTTGTTGGCCGTGAAAAATCAATAAAATGCCTAGAAGCGGCAATGGACAAAGACAAACAAATTTTCTTGGTTGCACAAAAAGATGCAACTGTAGATGAACCAGAGCAAGATGATATTTATCGTATCGGTACTATTGCCACTGTACTTCAGTTATTAAAATTACCAGACGGTACAGTTAAAGTTTTAGTTGAAGGTACACAGCGCGCACAAATTGAAGAATTTGTAGATAACGATGACTTTTTTGTTGCTAATGCTCAATTTATTGAATCTGATTCGGTAGATGAGAAAGAACAAGATATTTTTATTCGTAGCGCAATTAGCCAGTTTGAAGGCTATGTAAAGCTAAACAAAAAAATTCCACCTGAAGTACTAACTTCAGTTTCAGGTATTGATGAGCCAGCACGCCTTGCCGATACAATGGCAGCCCATATGCCGCTTAAAGTACCTGAAAAGCAAAAAGTGCTCGAAATTTCAAGCGTTACAGAACGTCTTGAATATTTAATGGCATTAATGGAAGGCGAAATAGACTTACTGCAAGTTGAGAAGAAAATTCGTACCCGCGTTAAAAAGCAGATGGAAAAGTCTCAGCGCGAGTATTACCTCAATGAGCAAATGAAAGCCATTCAAAAAGAGCTGGGTGAGCTTGACGATGTACCTGATGAATTTGAAGCACTTAAAAAACGCATCGAAGAATCGGGTATGCCAGCAGAGGCACAAGACAAAGCGACGACAGAGCTTAATAAGCTTAAGATGATGTCGCCAATGTCTGCAGAAGCGACTGTAGTGCGTTCATACATTGATACATTAATTAATGTGCCATGGAAAAAACGCTCTAAAGTGAAAAAAGACTTAGCGGGCGCGCAAAAAATTCTTGATAGCGATCACCACGGCTTAGATAAAGTAAAAGAACGCATTATTGAGTACCTCGCGGTACAACAGCGTACTAATAAGCTTAAAGGGCCAATTTTATGTTTAGTTGGGCCTCCAGGTGTTGGTAAAACATCACTTGGTCAATCTATTGCACGTTCAACTGGTCGTAAGTATGTTCGTATGGCGCTTGGCGGCGTACGTGATGAAGCTGAGATTCGCGGTCATCGTCGTACATACATTGGTTCGATGCCAGGTAAGCTAATTCAAAACATGACAAAAGTGGGCGTTAAAAACCCATTATTTTTGTTAGATGAAATCGATAAAATGTCATCAGATATGCGTGGCGACCCAGCATCAGCACTATTAGAAGTGCTTGATCCTGAGCAAAACAGCCACTTTGCCGATCATTACCTTGAAGTAGATTACGATTTATCTGATGTCATGTTTGTAGCAACATCAAACAGCTTCAACATTCCTGGCCCATTACTGGACCGTATGGAAGTTATTCGCTTATCGGGTTACACCGAAGATGAAAAGCTAAACATTGCAAAAGAGCACTTAATTACTAAACAAGTAAAACGTAACGGCTTAAAAGAGTCTGAAATAGTTATCGAAGATAGTGCAATTATTGGCATTATCCGTTACTACACACGTGAAGCGGGTGTACGTAACCTAGAGCGCGAAATTTCAAAACTATGCCGTAA
Organism: Pseudoalteromonas sp. SWXJZ10B; assembly: GCF_015864475.1. Lineage (NCBI taxonomy): Bacteria > Pseudomonadati > Pseudomonadota > Gammaproteobacteria > Alteromonadales > Pseudoalteromonadaceae > Pseudoalteromonas > Pseudoalteromonas sp. SWXJZ10B. The sequence goes on along the minus strand of NZ_JADYXD010000038.1, from coordinate 3,366 downwards.
AGCAGTTAAAAATATCTTACTTGAAAAAGACACTAAAACAGTGACTATCAATCAAGATAACCTAGAAGACTTTTTAGGTGTGCAACGCTTTGATTATGGTAAAGCTGAAGATGGCGACCGTATTGGTCAAGTTACAGGTTTAGCATGGACAGAAGTTGGCGGTGATTTGCTAACAATCGAATGTGCCGCTGTACCAGGTAAAGGTAAACTTACTTATACCGGTTCACTGGGCGATGTAATGCAAGAGTCGATTCAAGCGGCAATGACGGTAGTACGTAATCGCGCAGATACATTTCGTATTAATAGCGATTTTTACGAAAAACGTGATATTCACGTTCACGTACCTGAGGGCGCAACACCTAAAGATGGTCCTAGTGCGGGCGCAGCAATGGTAACAGGTCTTGTATCTAGCTTAACGGGTAACCCTGTACGAGCAGATGTTGCAATGACCGGTGAAATTACGCTACGTGGTGAAGTACTTCCTATTGGTGGCTTAAAAGAGAAATTATTGGCGGCGCATCGTGGTGGAATTAAAACAGTAATCATTCCAAAAATTAACGAACGTGACTTAAAAGAGATTCCAGAGAACGTGCTGGCAGGTCTTGATATTCACCCAGTTACTTGGATTGACGAGGTGTTAAAGCTTGCTTTAGTGCATCCTGTTGAGAGTTTTTCGGTCGAAACACCTAAAAACCAAGAAAAAAGCTAAAAAAAGTGCTTTTTAGGGCTTTTCAAATCTAAACGGTATGATAAGTTAAGCACTGGTTTTCAAGCCTAGCCCTTATGGGGCGTAGGCTTAAGAAAAATATAATCATGTGAGCATTAAAAGTTTGCTCTACAATTTTCAAAAAAGTGATGTTAGTTTAAAAAACCATCGCTCTTGATAATAACAATGAAAGAGGATGATATTGTGAATAAATCTCAATTAATCGATCAAATCGCAGCTGATGCTGACATTTCTAAAGCGGCTGCAGGTCGTGCACTAGATTCATTCATCGAATCTGTATCTGGCGCGCTAAAAGAAGGCGACTCAGTTGCACTTGTTGGTTTTGGTACTTTCTCAGTACGTGACCGTGCTGCACGTTCAGGCCGTAACCCGCAAACTGGTGAAACAATCCAAATTGCTGCTGCAACTATTCCTGCTTTTAAAGCCGGTAAAGCGCTTAAAGACGCAGTAAACTAATCACTGTTTTAAACACATTAGTTATGGCGAGTGCAAAGTTACTGATTCACCACAACAGATGAATTAAGTAACTTTACCGCCAGTTACTTCAAGTGAAAAAGCGTATCTGGTAAGATACGCTTTTTTTACATGTGACAAGGTAAAATACCTTGATCAAAAAGAGATAAACAAATGCTTGAGAAAATCAGAGAAGGTTCGCAAGGACCTGTAGCCAAAATAATTTTAGGCGCGGTGATTTTATCTTTTGCCTTAGCAGGGATCGGTAGTTACTTAGGTCAAACCACAGAACAACCCGTTGCTGAAGTAAATGGAATTAAAATTAGTCAAACCGATTTTAACCGTGCTTACCAAAATGAACGTAGCCGTTTAGAGCAACAATTTGGTGAATATTTTACACAAATTGCCGCTGATCCAAATTACATGGCGCAAATTCGCCAAGGTGTAGTTGACCGCTTAGTACAACAAGAATTGCAATCACAGCTAGCGGCTGATTTAGGCCTTCGCGTAAGCGACGAAAGTGTACGTAAAACAATTTTAGAACTACCGTACTTTCAAATTGGTGAAAAGTTTAATAACGATCGTTACTTACAAGTAATTCGTCAAATGAACTTTCAACCAGATGCTTTTCGTGAATACTTACGTAAAGATATGACACGTAGTCAGGTAGTATCTGCTGTTGCAGGTACAGACTTTGCCCTAGAGAGTGAGCTTAAAAGCGCAATTGCTCTGCAGCAGCAAACTCGTAGTATTGACTACTTAGTCATTAATAAAGAAGCGCTTGCCGCGGACGTAGAAGTATCAGAGCAAGAAGTGTCTGATTACTATGAGCTAAACGCATCACAATTTTTATCTCCAGAGCTTATTTCAGTAAGTTATATTGAGCTTAAAGCAGCAGATATTAATGTTGAATCGGTAACCGAGGATGACGTTAAAGCGTATTACGAGCAAAACAAAGCGCAGTACATAGAACCTGAAAAACGTCGCGTATCACATATCTTAATTGATAACAGTGAAGACGATGATGCAGCAAAAGAAAAAGCCAATGCACTTCATGCACAACTAGAGCAAGGTGCAGACTTTGCTGAGTTAGCACAATCATCATCTGACGATATCGTTAGTGGCGAAATGGGCGGCGACCTTGAATGGATTGAACGTGACGTAATGGACCCTGCATTTGAAGACGCGACTTTCGCACTGCAAAACAAAGGTGACATTTCTGAGGTTGTTGCTTCTGAGTTTGGTTATCACATAATTAAACTTACAGACATTCAACCACAACAAGTTAAAGCGTATGACGATGTTAAAGCTGACTTACGTGCTGAATTAGAACAAGCCGAAAAAGTAGATGCGTTTTACGAAAAGCAAACAGAAATGGGCGCACTTGCATTTGAAATTTCAGACCGCTTAGACGACGCTGCAGAAGTTGCTGAAGTGGAAGTTAAATCTACACCTCTTTTAGCACTTAATGCTCTACCAGAGCCTTTAAACAGCCCTGCAGTTGTAACAGCACTAACATCAGTTGATTTACTTGAAGATAAAGTAAACTCTGAAGTTATTGAGCTTGGTGAGGAGCATGCAATTATTGTTCGTATTAACGAGCATAAACCTGCTGCTACTAAAGCGCTGGATGAAGTAAGCGAGCAAATTAAAGCGCGTTTAGTTAATGAAAAATCATCTGAGCTTGCTAAAGAAAAAGCGCGTAGCTTATTTGCAGAGGTACAAGCAGGTAAGAGCTTAAACGATGTAGCAAACGAGCAAAGCTTGACGGTTCGTCAAGAAGCGCAGTTAACACGTCAAAGCTACACTGTTTCACCTGCTATTGTGACTCAAGCATTTAAAATGGCTCACCCAGCAGATTCTGCGGTAGTTGAGCTTGTTAATTTAAATAATGGTGATGCAGCAATTGTTGCGCTTAAGTCGGTAAAAGATGCACAAGTTGCAGCTAATATTGACCCTCAAGCAAAACAAAGCATTACTATGGCGCAAGCTAATAAAAACTACATGGTATTTATTGAAGCGCTTAAAGCCAATGCTGAACTTAACTTACCAACGGCTACACAAACTGTTGAATAATTAATTTTAGCTCATAAAGAAAGGCGCTTTTAAAGCTGTCTCTTATACACAAATCCCTGCTAAGAAATTAGCGGGGATTTTTTTGAACTAAATCTCAATGTCATGATCAG
>NZ_JADYXD010000037.1:0-18398 GCF_015864475.1 Pseudoalteromonas sp. SWXJZ10B | reverse complement strand
CTGTGAAAGTGTTATGGCAAGGATGGCTTAAGTTACAAGCCATCCTGGAAGGCTACGATTTAGCAAAATCTCTTGAGCCAGACTTGTGATCAAGAGACAGCTAATAGCGCCTTTTTTAGTGTTTTTTAATTTAATTGGCTTATTAATAAACTAAAAAATGCTTCTTTGTTGTTGCACGTGTGGGCATTCAAAATAAGTTGCTCGCCTAGTGCTAATGTTTGTTTTTGCACTATAAGACGCGCCTTATCATCACCAATACTATCTATATCGGTTACATGTGCGAGCCCTATGGTGCGCCTAATTAACTCAGCACCACAGTAACCAATGGCGTCTTGTAATACCCCTTTTATAAAGTATTCACTGTAGCCTGTAACCTTTAGCGCAACTTCAGTAGTGTGCTCATTTATAAGCGTAAGCCAATGTTGTTCAAATAAGGTATAGCATTCAACAAGGGTGCTTAATAAGTGGGTTTGATAATTACGACGAGTCAAAAAATCTTCAATATGCCCGTATTGTGCGCAGTAATTTAAAAGTAAATTACCAATAAAAGAGCCAATATCGAACCCAGTAGGACCAAAAAAACCAAACTCAGGATCGATCATCTTTGTATTATTACAATCAACAAAAATACTGCCGCTATGCATATCACCATGGAGTAATGTTTGCGGGTTAGATAAAAAATTAGCTTTTAATTTTGCTATTTCTAACTTTAATGCGCTGTTCTTGTGTATTGCATCAACTTCGCTTTGTAGTTGCTTTGGGTAGTTATTGCGTTCGTGCTCAATGTACGGATCGCTAAAAAATAAGTCTTCAGTGATTTGGCAAAGCTCAGGGTTAGTAAATTGGCTAACGAGCGCTTTTTTAGTTTGTGCGGTTAAATAAAAATCTGAATTATAAAAACCAGTATGGCTTAAGTAGGTCGCTACGTGCTGCGCTAATTTAGGAAATTGCTCAGCATTATTTTGTGCAGTTCGCAGTATTTGTAAATTACCTAAATCTTCTAAAATAGTCAGTGCTTGCATTTCACTATAATGTAAAACCCTAGCAGTATAAGTTGGGCAAATAGCGCCATGATTAAGCAAAACTTGTGCTTCTATACGAGCTCTATCAAGCGTTAATGGCCACGACTCACCCACGCAACGCGCATAAGGCAGAGCTTGCTTTAAAATAACACTATTGTTTTGCTCATCAGTAATTCTAAATACTAAATTAAGATTGCCATCACCAAACTCATATGCCGATAAGGCTTGTCCGGGAGCAAAAAAATTACATTGTTTAGATTCAATTAATGTCGATACATAATCGATAGCGCGCTGTGCATTAAAAGCAACATAGTTAGTCATGGTTTAAATCTCAAAAATCAGCTTTTAAGCATTCTATACCTTTAAATGTTTAGATGTCTACAAGTCCAACTTGAGAGTTATTCAAAGTGGTGTAAAATAACGTTACGCATTTTTAATACCTTAAGCATTATGCAAAATTTAATCGCAAGCAGTTTAAAATATGAAAACGGGTCGCTTAGTGTGCTCGACCAATATTTACTACCTCACCAGCAGGTATGGCATCAATGCCATGATGTAGAAACCATGAAAGAGCTGATCATTAGTTTAAAAGTACGTGGAGCTCCACTTATTGGTTTAAGCGCGAGCTTGTTAGTGGCGTATTTAGCTGAGCAAGGGGTAGTTAAAGGTGAGCTTGAAAAAGCAATCAATGAGCTAGAAGCCACTCGCCCAACGGCGGTTAATTTAATGCATTGTATGGCTGCATTGCGTAAAGCTTTAACGCAAAGCGGTTATGTTGCCGGTATTGTTACCACAGCTGAGCGGTTGTTTATTGAAGATATTGAGCTGTGTGAGCGAATGGCAAGCCGTGGCGCCGAACTTATAAATAGTGGCGACAACATATTAACCCATTGTAATACAGGGGCGCTTGCAACCGCTGGTATTGGTACTGCACTAGGTGTTATTTACAAAGCGCAGCAAAAATATGGCAACGTACATGTGTGGGTTGATGAAACACGACCATTATTACAAGGCGGTCGCTTAACTGCCTTTGAGCTTGAGCGCTGGAAAATACCTTACACTCTAATTTGCGATAATATGGCGGCGAGTTTAATGGCTGCAGGTAAGGTGGATAAAATAGTGGTAGGGGCTGATCGTATTGCTGCCAATGGTGATTTTGCCAATAAAGTGGGCACCTATAATTTAGCCGTACTTGCGTATTTCCATAACATTCCATTTTATGTAGTTGCGCCTATTACCACGCTTGATACCAACACCGCGTGTGGTAATGATATAGAAATAGAGCAACGTAATCCTCAAGAAGTGCGCGGAGTTAGCGGTAGCTTTGGTGAGGCTTTATGGGCGCCCACTAATGCTAATGTGTATAACCCTGCATTTGATATAACGCCGGCAAAACTGGTCACAGGGTGGGTGTTAGATACGGGTGTGTATAACCAGCAACAAGTATTAATGGGTAAACTTAAAGAGCTAACTCAATAATATGCGACTGAATTCTGAAAGAAACTCAGAGGTACTATTTAGGTAGTTGGGGTAGGCTTTTTCTATTGATTTCAAGTCGCTCCCTGCAACTAGAAGCACGTTATTGTGAGTTTGTTTTTCTTGTTCGGCGTAATGCGTTAGAGCTTCTTGCTTTTTATTTTCTGCATATAAAAAGACTCGACCCATTTGTGTTTCTGTGTTGTGAACGAGTAAAGCAAAGCCTGTATCTTTCGATTTATTTTTAATTTCGTCAACTTGGAATGCGCGATTAAATGCATCAAGCTTATGAAATGCGGCTAGCTTTTTATTTAGTGCCGAAAGCTCATCAACAAAGGTCTGCGATTGTTGTGAACTTAATTGATTTGAACCATCTTTGACTGCAAGAAACTCACCCATGATAAAAAATAATCGCTTCCAATCTGTGTCGGCTGCTTGGGGATTGGTTTTTAGTGTTTCTTTTTCAATAATATCTACAATTTCAACAGTAGTAGCCCAAAGGTGCTGAAGCCTAGTGCGTAACTGTACTTCAATTTGAAAGCCTTTATAATCGTGAGATTTTAAATTGTTATAACTTTTATAAACACGATGAATACCTCTATAGCCTGTCGCTTTTGGGTTTTCAATATAATCATATGATTTAACGCTATGAACTGCTCTACTCGAATCTAAACTTGCGTTGAGTTGATATAGATGCTCTAGATTATCTAAGATTACTCGGCAGCCACCTATGTCGTGCATTCGCTTCAGATTTATTGCGTTTTCACTTTTACCATCCAACGAGGCTCTTTGTAACTTATCTATAATAGTTGGCAAGCGCTTTAAGCGTCTAACTATAGTCGCCGATTCTAGCAAATGAAGCTTTTTTACATGTTTCCATACGAGGTTTTTAATAATAGTCAGCGGATATAAATGTGCTGCACGATAGTTTTGTACAACCTCTATTGCAAAGTCAAAATCACCTTCATTTTTACGAAAAATACGACCAGCCTTTTCAACTTGCTTACGTGAGTAGGCTAGTTGTTGTTTAGACTTTTGATATTGTTCGTTCACCATTGGAAAGTTACTCTTTATCAGCTGCATTGCTAAAATAATATTACAGAGTTAAGTGATTGAAGTCATCCTGCAAATTGCATAAATACGCTTATAGAAAATATAGTTTAGGCATGCGTGCACTGAGCTTTATTAATCGAGTAAGGGAAATTGCTCTGCAATAGACGAGTCAGTACTTTTTGCTACCCAGCCCTCTGTATTGTTAAATAAGCGAATGGCAGTAAACTCAGGAGCGCTTCCCATATCAAACCAATGCGGGGTAAGTTCAGGCACTGAAATTAAATCGCCTTGTTGGCAAAGTACCTGATAAACCTTATTGTCTAAATGTAGGCAAAATAGCCCTTGGCCTTTTACAAAAAAACGTACTTCGTCTTCACTATGAGTATGTTCAAATAAAAACTTTTTGCGCAGCTCTGATGAGGCAGGATTACCTTTAGCTAGAGATATAACGTCTACTGTTTGATAGCCATTTTCAGTTTTTAACCGATCTATATCGTTTTTGTACGCACTAATAATTTGCTCATGGGTGGTGTGCTCATTAATATCTGCATTTGCTTGCCACTGTTCAAAACGTACGTTTACTTTAGCTAGTTGCTTTGCAATATCATCAGCATTTGATGTGCTTACAAGTGCTTTGTTTGCATTGTTGTCGGCATACACTGTTAATTGGCTCATACTAATTGCTCCAATTTAAATTGGCTAAAGTCATTAATATAAGGATGTGTTTTGGTGTTTGCTTGCCCATCACGAATTAAATGTAATGTTTTTATGCCCGCAGCTTGCGCGGCATCAAGCTCGCCGGCTACATCACTTAAAAAGAGTATTTCTGCTGCTTTAAACGGTAACAGATCAACAATAGTGTTATAGGCTGTTTGCTCTTGTTTTGCGCCAACTTTGGTGTCAAAAAAGTCAGTAAACAAGCTGCGAATGTCGCCATAATCACTGTATTTAAAAAGTAGCTGCTGCGCTTTTACCGACCCTGACGAGTACACATACAAAGTAATATCGTTGTTGTGTTGAGCTTGTAAAAAATCAAATGCATCTGGGTATAAATGACCTTTAAAATCACCGTGTTCATACCCTGTTTGCCAGATTAAGCCTTGTAACTGCTTAAGTGGAGTGATTTTTTTATCTTCATCAATCCAGGTAAGTAAGGTGGTAATGACTTCTTCTATATTGGCGTTTGGCTTTTCGATAAGGGCTTTTACGGCACTAATTTGCTCAGCTACATCTGGCTTATTAGCATTGGCACGTACAAAGGTAGGTAATTGCTTTGCCGCGTAAGGAAACAGCACCTCTTTAACAAACGAGATGCGGGTTATTGTACCTTCGATGTCGGTTAAAATGGCTTTAATCATTTAGTTACTCCCGCTTGAATACCTATTATTTTTAGGCGCTCTAGTTCGCAACTAAATAAAAACTCTAAGGCTTCTAGGTGGCGGCGAACTTCATCAATATTGCGCCCTACAGCATATAAGCCATGACCACGTATAAGTACGCCATGCTCTATTGGTGTATGTAAATGATGGTCACTGACCAGCAGGCTTAATCGGTCAATATCTTGATCGTTATCGAAAATAGGAATGCTCAGCGTTTCTAAATGCGAAGTAAAGCCGCTCAGTGCTTTTTGCATTTCATAGCCTGTTAAATCAAGCTGATGCCTTTGGGTAATTTGCGACAGTATGGTGGCGGCTACAGAGTGAGTATGCAAAACACACTGTGCATCAGGTATAAGCTGATACAAACTTAGGTGTAATTGTGTTTCTGCCGATGGCTTTACAGCTCCTGCTAGGCGCTCGCCTTGGTGATCTAATTGCAAAAAATGCTCTTGCGTCAGTGAGCCTTTATCGTGCCCACTTGCTGTAACAACAAAGCCAGTGCTAGTACGAGCTGAAAAGTTTCCACCTGTTGCGGGTACCCAGCCTTTTTGGCTAACCCATTTTCCGGCTTCAATAAGTTGTGAAATAGCGGTATTGTTTTGCATACATTCCTCACTAATGAGCGTAAAGTTAATTGTTTTTAGACGGCTATACTTCTATTTTAAGCAATGATAGCATCGCTTTAAGCGCAAAACCATCATTAAGGGCATCACGTGTTTGAAAGTAAATTACCAAATTTAGGCGTTAGTATATTTAGCCAAATGAGCGGGTTGGCTAATGAGTTTTCGGCAATTAATCTCTCTCAAGGCTTTCCTGAGTTTGATGCTCCTGATCTTTTAAAAACGCAGTTAAATTATTATGTGCAGCAGGGCGTTAATCAATATTCACCTTCAAGTGGTGTACCACGATTACAGCAACAAATTGCTGATTTAGCAAAGCGCAAATATGCAGCTGATATCAACGCAGCTGATCAAGTTACTGTTACCTCAGGTGCAACAGAGGCATTGTTTGTGGCTATTCAAACAATTGTGCGCCCAAGTGATGAAGTGATTGTATTTGACCCTGCATATGACTCTTACCAACCGGCAATTGAACTCGCTGGTGGAAAGTCAGTACACATTGCTTTAAGTGCGCCAAATTACACTATTGATTGGCAAGTAGTAAGCCAAGCAATTACTAAAAATACCCGTGCAATTATTATTAATACGCCTCATAACCCAAGCGGTAAAATATTACAGCCACAAGATATAAAAGCGCTTAAAGAGTTAGTTGGTACTCACAATTTGTATGTAATAAGCGATGAGGTATATGAGCACATTACGTTTGATGAACAACCGCATTTAAGCGTATTACGCGATGATGAATTATTTGCCAAAAGCTTTGTTGTATCGAGTTTTGGTAAAACGTTTCACAGCACGGGCTGGAAAATGGGTTACTGTATTGCACCTGCAGATTTAGCTGTCGAATTTAGAAAAATTCATCAGTACGTTACGTTTTCAAGTTTTACCCCCGCACAGCATGCGCTTGCCGATATGCTCGAGCAGCAAGGCGAGCATATAGATGAGCTAAGTGGGTTTTATCAGCAAAAACGCGACTTATTAGCGAGTCATTTAAGTAACAGCCGTTTTAAAATTTTACCTAGCCAGGGCACTTACTTTTTATTGTTAGATTACAGCGATGTATCGGATTTAAACGATGTTGATTTTTGCCACTGGTTAGTTGAGCAAGCCGCTGTTGCGGCTATTCCGTTAAGTGTTTTTTATCAAAATCCACCAACCGACAAAGTCATTCGTTTATGCTTTGCTAAAAACGACAACACTCTCATAGAGGCTGCGCAAATATTATGTCAACTTTAACCATTACAGCATTGCAAAGCTCGCTTTATTGGCTTGATAAAGATGCTAATTTAGCCATGTTTAATAAGCAGCTTGAGTCAATTACGCATCAGCCCGATCTTATTTTATTGCCCGAAACATTCTCGACTGGCTTTGCTATTAATTTAGATTGTGCAGAGCCCGAAAACGGTAAAGTACTGACGTGGTTAAAGGCGCAGGCTCATAAACATAATGCGTTTATTGCGGGTTCGGTACTTGTTGCACAAGGCGATAAAAAAGCAAATCGGTTTTATTGGGTAAAACCCGATGGAGAGGTGAGTTATTACGATAAGCGCCATTTATTTCGCTTAGGCAGTGAGGGTGACTACGTTGTAGCAGGGCAAGCACGCAAAGTTTTTGAAATCAATGGTTTTAAACTATTACCGCAGGTATGTTACGACCTGCGCTTTCCGGTATTTCAACGTAATAATAACGACTACGATGTAATGATAAACGTAGCAAACTGGCCTGCTGTGCGCCGCCATATTTGGGATACGTTACTTATGGCGCGTGCAATGGAAAACCTGTGTTACGTAGTAGGCGTTAATCGTGTGGGTGACGACGGTAATGGTGTGGCGCACAATGGCGGTACCGCAGTATACGACTTCAAAGGCGATGCGTTAACTAAAGCGCAAGATGACGCAGAGCAACTAGTTACTATCACACTTGAAAAAGCACCACTGGATGAGTTTAAAGCAGCGTTTCCTGCCTATTTAGATGCAGACCCTTTTACATTAATATAGACACGTTAATTTAGCGCAGAGCCAATAAAGTGTTAAAATAGTCGCAGATATTTTTGTTGGCGGCTAATATACATTATGAACACTTTAATCACTCCTGTAATTTTAGCTGGTGGCATAGGCTCTCGCTTGTGGCCGCTTTCTCGCCAAGCAATGCCTAAACAATTTTTACCACTACTAAATGAAAACACGTCATTACTGCAAAGTACATTGGCGCGTGTTTCTAATGAGTTGTTTGATAATGCTATTTTAGTGTGTAATGAGCAGCACCGATTTATTGCCGCCGAGCAAGCTGCAAGCTCAATTCCTACTGCATTATTACTCGAACCCAAAGGTAAAAATACCGCTCCTGCCATCGCATTAGCCGCCCACTATGCACTGCAAAATGGGATTACCGGTCCGCTATTAGTGATGCCTGCCGATCATCATATTAAAAACTTTGATGTATTAACAGCTAAGCTCCCTGAAGCTGTAAAACTTGCTGCGCAAGGAAAGCTAGTTACATTTTCGATTACTCCTACAGAACCGCATACTGGTTATGGCTATATAAAACAAGGCGCGGCTATTGCTGGAACGGGTTGTTACGATGTTGCTCAATTTAAAGAAAAGCCTGACTTAGATACAGCGAACCGTTATTTAGCTCAAGGTGGTTATAGCTGGAATAGCGGCATGTTTTTATTTACCCCAGCGACCTATTTAAAAGAGCTCGAGCGGTTTGCGCCAAAAATAGCAACGAGTGTCGCTGCAGCAACACAATTTACTAAAGATTTAGGGTTTACCCGCCCAAGCAATAGTGCGCTTGAGCACTGCCCAAGCGATTCAATTGATTACGCTATTTTAGAGCGCAGTAATAACGTAGTTGTTATGCCTGTTGATTTAAAATGGAGTGATGTAGGTAGTTTTTCATCCCTTGATGCGCTTACAAAAAAAGATGAAAACGGTAATAGCTTAAATGCTAATTATATGGCTCAAAAAAGCACTAATAACTTAGTTATTAACGAGACTGAACACACTATTGCCACGCTTGGAGTAAGCAATTTAGCAATTATTCATACTCATGATGCCACGTTAATTGCAAACCAAAATGAGCTAGATTCTTTGCCTTTGTTGCTTAAGCAAATTGCTACAACACAGGCCGATAAACTTAACCATCATCAAGTGGTTTTTCGCCCATGGGGGAATTACCGTACTTTGGTTGAAGGCACTGGCTTTAAAGTTAAAAAAATTACTGTTAATAGCGGTGCTAAGCTTTCGACGCAGCGCCATCAGCATCGTGCTGAACATTGGGTTGTGGTTTCGGGTATTGCAGATGTGTGTATTAATGAGCAAGCGCATACGCTAACGCACGACCAATCGTGTTATATCGCCGCAAAACAAATTCATAGCTTGGCTAATAATCAAAAAGAGCCGTTAATTGTCATTGAAGTGCAAACCGGTGCTGTACTTGATGAAAGCGATATAGAGCGATTTGATGATAAATATGGAAGAGGCTAATAATTAGCTATTTTTAAAGCTAATTCACTATTACTCTAACTGCCCACGCACAAACTTTAAATATTGCTCTAAGCTGCGTTGCCACAGATCTAACGCTTCATCAAGCATATCGTTGTGTGGCTTTTTATCGAGTAAACGACGTTCTATTTTTTTCAGCTCAATACCATAGCGATTAAAACCAAGTTGCAGAGCGGTACTTGCTTGGCGATGTAAAAGCTTAATGCATTGCTCTGGTTGTTGATCAATAAGCTTTTGACAGCGAATTAGCTTGTTACGCGCCGAAAGCACAAACTCATTATAAATCGACGATACTTCATCTTCACTAAACGAGCTGGTGAGTGTTTCGGCCGCTGTTTTGTCATACAACGTATCAATAAGCTCTACTGCAATACTCGCAGTTTGATTAGATTGAGAGTCGCTAAGTGCTTGGCGAAGCTTTTCGTGCTTAATAGGCTTGCCTACAATGTCTTTTATTCCTAATTCTAAATACTCTTTTACTTCGTCTGGGCTAAGGCTTGCAGTAAATGCGAGTACTGGAGTTCGTTGATTTTTATGATCAATGCGTTTTAGACGTTTAAGTACTTCTTGGCCTGTTAAATCAGGTAGATTCATATCAAGCAAAACAACATCGAAGTGGTGAGCTTGCATGAGCTCTATGGCGCTTTTCCCATCTTTTGCGAGCTTAATTTTGTGTTCATCGTCGGCCATAAATTCTATAGCAATTTTTTGATTTAAATCTAAATCTTCAACCAGTAGTACATTAAGACCTGTTAAGTAATCTTTAGTTTGATGGCGCTGCTCTACAAGGCTTAATTCACCTAAAGTAAAAGTAACGGTAAAGCTAAATACACTACCAGTACCAAGCTGGCTGGCTATTTCGAGTCGGCTACTGAGCTTTTCAAGCAGGCGACTGGTAATAGCTAAACCAAGGCCGGTTCCGCCTTTCTCTTTTCCTGCACTACTTTGTACATAAGGTTCTGTTAAGTAGGCTATCTCATCATTTTCTATACCTGGCCCTGAATCTTTGACACTAATTTTTATAGTGTGCTCAAGTTGTTTTTCTAATACTAAATCAACCTGAATTTTAACGGTTCCGTGGTCTGTAAACTTAATGGCATTACCCACTAAATTAATAATTATTTGCCTAAGTTTTTGCTGGTCGCAGTAATAACAGGCTTGCTCAGGAATATTACATATTAGTTCAAACTTGAGTTGCTTTTGCTCGGCGAGAGGGCTTAGTAATAAACATAAATTATTAAGCCATGTTTTAAACTCTACATCTTCTTCGTAAAGCGCTTCGTCACTTTGATCTAGGCTCGCGTAATCAAGGACCTTATCTACCAATAAGTTAAGTGATTCGGCAGAATTTATAATCGCTTCGCAATAGGCTTTATTGCGGGTATCACTTGTTTGGTTCATAACAAGTTGGGCGCTGCCTAAAATACCGTTTAGCGGCGTGCGAATTTCGTGGCTTATAGTTGATAAAAAGAGCCCGCGTATTTCTAAATCTTTTTGTGCTTTATCGGCTAATTTATTGAGGTGCTGCTCTCTGCGCTCATTACATAATAACGCCATACCTGCAGCATAAAACATGGGTGCAATCACGCCATTTAAAAATAGCAAAGAGCTAAACCAGCCGTTTACTAAAAGATTTTTTTGTTCAATGTTATCCATAAATAACGAGCGGCCAATAAAGCTTAAAGCAACAAGCGTTAAAATGGTTATGTATACAATACTGCCATTAGGATAGGGTTTGCGTGCACACTTAATAAATATAAACAGTAAAAAACCGGCTTCTGCTATGTGTTGTATATCGGATGCAATCACTCTTTCGTGTAAAGATGGGTCAAAAAAGGTGTAATAGCCAAGCATTACAGTGCAAAAAGCGGTCACTGAGCAGAGTAATTTAAAACCAATACCGCGATAATTTAAAAATTGACTAAGTGAAAGGCAGTGCACTATTGATGCGGCAAACATCATGCTACTGGCAGCGCTAATAATTACTAAATTATGTGTATCACCAACAAGAGTAAAGCCAATAACAGAGCCTAATAGCAATATGGGATAAAAAATGTATAGCAGCGTGCCCGATATTTGTTTGTTTGTTCGCCATGTCAAAAAGTTAAGTAAGGTCATTACGACCATGATGGCGATGCTGGCAAAATAAAGAGTGAAGGAGTCGAGCATTAATATTCCAGCAAAGTAGCTATTAAACTAAGATTATCAAAAGTATACACTTATACCAATTATCAAAACAGATCACTTAGGCAAGCAAATTGGTATTAAATAAGTGTGTAACACATACAAAAACAGACACCTAAGTGTCTGCTTTTAAATTTAAACTAAATATTTGATTAACGAATTTCATCAGGGATATTTTGTTGTGCCCACGATAGAAGTTCAATACGGTTACGACATTTGGTTTTTCTAAATGCGCTGTATAAATGTGTTTTAACAGTATGTGGACTAATACTTAAATCTTCTGCGATCTCTTTATTTTTGGAACCTTTACTCATTAGTGAGATTATTGCTTTTTCTCGCTTAGTAAGTTTAACAGGCTCAATATCACCTTCGGTTAGTTTATGCAGCGCATCTTTATTAAATTGCAGCATACGATTTAATGCATTACACATAATATCGCGACGGTACCAAAGTTGATCTTCAAGTAGTAAGCGAATACCTTTCATTAATACATCGGCGTTATCTGTTGTGTAAAATACGCCACGAATACCGCTTAACAATGCACGATTAGCAAGCTCAGGGTTTTCGTCTAAATTAAATAATATGATATCGCATTTAATACGTAGGTTTACTAGTTGTTCTTTTAGTTTTCCCCATGCATCCTTGCTTGATGTTTCAATAAACAAAAGTCGAGTCCCTTCAGGTATGTCTAAAATATTAGTACCTGTGGTTACGTCAAGGCCTTGCGTTTTTAACAAAGGTTCTAAAACGTTAATACCAATAGTGTTAATTGGCTCTTGATCTAATAACAAAAAGGCTGAACTGCTCATGTTTTTTATACTCTTTTATAAAGCTGACTGACTAAGTTTACCACGACTTCCACACCTTTTGTATTAGAAAATCGCTGATGTACTCAATAACAAATACGATATTACGATTATTTAAACACAAAATGTTGCAAATAAGTAACTATTTATTCTTTATAACTATGAAAAATCATAACATTTGTAACTAATTAATTGAGTGGAACAATTTAATAAAAACTTTTAATTATTTTACTTTTTTTACATTTTGATAAGGTGGCCAGCCCATTTCTTTACCGCCAAGCATGTGTAAATGTATGTGATAAACAGTTTGCCCACCATGTTCGTTACAGTTCATAACTACGCGGTATCCGTCCTCAGCAAAATTATGTTGCTTAGCTAATTTAGCTGCAACTACGTATAAGTTGCCTACTAAATGTGAGTTTTCAGGATTTATATCATTTATAGTAGCAATTGCTTTTTTTGGGATAATTAACACATGAAATGGCGCTTGTGGGTTTATATCTTTAAATGCGAGAGTGTTTTCATCTTCGTAAATAATATCTGCCGGGATTTCACGATTAATGATTTTGGTAAAAATAGTTTCTTGGCTCATAGTGTGTTCCTAATTAAGTGTTGTGAATTTTAAGCTCACTAATGACAAACTTTCAAAGCAGTGTCAAACTGAAATCAAATAAAGGAGTTAATATGCTTAAACCAATTTTAATAAGTAGTGCAGTTGCATTACTACTTAGTTTTTCGGCTAATGCTGAGAATATTCACTTTCCAGAAGAATTTGTACCACTGCAAGTGGGCGATAAAATGCTAGAAAGCTCTTTGTTTAGTCGTATTGATGATGTAGAGCTTGCTCCCGGAACTTATCAGCTTAGGCTAAAGTACACCGATTTATATGAAGATGATTATGACACGCACGAAGTTGTGGAGTCGGAACCATTTTGGGTAAGTGTAACTGTTGAAGCAGGTAAAGATTATACCTTAGTGTTTAATCGTGCTGAAAATGCAGTATCTGCAAAAGTATTTGCAGAAGCACCACAAGTTAGTTTAAAAGCAAAAAGTAGCGCTGTTGCTAAGCCTTTAAGTGTTATTTCTAACACGCAACTAGCAAGCAATAAACCGGTAATGCAAAATACATTGCCTGCAGGACCTTCACGTCCTAGTCAGCCGATAAAGCCGATAGCACCAATTACAGGTAAAGGAATGCCAAGTGCGCCGCAAATGCTTGATTTTTGGTGGCAACAAGCCACAACTGCAGAGCGTAAAGCTTTTTTAGAAAAAGTAACAAAGTAAAATAACAGAAAAACAAAAGGGCCAAATTTGGCCCTTTTTAGTTTCTAGTTAACGCTATTTATTCAAATAATGCGTCAATAGTACCTTGCGCAAGAGGGTGATACCCAGGGCGTGCTTTTAAGTACACGCTTTGTGCCCAGTCTTTTTTACCGTTAGTGATAAGTGATTTATATAACGGCACAATTAACTTACGACGGCCAATACCTGATAAGTGCTTATTAAGCGCAGGATAAATTGGTTGATAACCATTACCTACTGCTAGCATAAACCAAGCAAACGCACGTTCAGCGTTAGTTGATTGCGTTAGGTTAAATTCACTATCAAGCTCGCTCATTTTCTCTATGCTTAAATCGCGTGGTAAGTTATTTAAAAAGTGTAGCCACTCATGTACAGACCAATCAGCCGTTGGTAGTTGAGCTGCTGTTGTGTCGCCTTTCAACCATGCTGCTGTTGCAGTATCTACTTTATCAAATGCATCAGAAGTAGGGTTTGGCGCATCACTTGGTAAGCCAGGCTCAAAAATCCATTCGTTTACTTTATCCATACTTACAACACCAGGGTACTTCTCAATTAAGTTAGCTTTTAAGTAAGTAACAAATTGCGCGGTAGTAAGTGATTTAAACGAAAACTCTTTAAAGTACGCTTTTACGAACGGGTCAAACTTATCGCGGCCATATTTGTTTTCTAGATAGATTAAAAATAACTGACCTTTAGTGTAAGGCACTGAGCTAAACGCATCGTCTGGGTCGCGGCCATTAAGCTTTAAATTAAGGCGTGTATCTGGTGCATCAATTGTTTTAATTTGTGCGCGTAAAGACGCTGAATCAAGTGCTTGTTCCATAACCGCACGGTCACGACCAAATACTTCTTCCATAATGCGGTTTTCAACGTACGAGGTAAAACCTTCGTTTAACCATAAATCTTCCCACGTTGCGTTAGTTACTAAGTTACCTGACCAAGAATGAGCAAGCTCATGGGCAATAAGGTTAACTAAGCTTTTATCACCGGCAACAACCGTTGGGGTTATAAATGATAAGCGTGGGTTTTCCATGCCACCAAACGGAAAACTTGGCGGTAGCATTAATAAGTCGTAGCGACCCCATGCATATTCGCCGTACATGGCGTTTGTTTTGTCGATCATGGCTTGAGTGTCGTCAAATTCAGCAACTGAGGCATCTAAAATTGTAGGCTCAGCAAATATGCCCGTTTGGTGCGACATTGCTTTAAATTCTAAGTTACCTGCGCCAATAGCAATTAGGTAAGGTGAAATTGCTTGTGGCATATCAAAAATGTAGTCGCCATCTTTATAAAGCGCATCTTTGTTATCGGCACTCATTACAGCACGTATATCTTTTGGTGTATGAATTCGTGCAGAGTAAGTTACACGCATTGCGGGTGTATCTTGCACTGGGATCCAACTACGTGCATGAATTGCTTGCGATTGGCTGTACATAAATGGATGCGTTTTACTTGCCGTTTGCTCTGGTGTTAACCATTGCAGGCCAGATGCTTCTGGACGACTGTTGTAGTAAATACGAACTAATTCAGCTTGGTTTTTAAACACAATAGTAAGCTTTGAACCTTTAACGTCATCTCGCTTAGCTAAATCAAAAGTCGCCTTTTTCCAGTTACCACTTTGATCTTTGTACATTACTTTATCAATGTCTAAGTCGCGGGTATCAAGTACGAGAGTTCTGCTTTTGCTGTTGTTCCACTGAAGAGTATGCTCAACAAAACCTTCTAACTGCTTGTCGGCAAAGTCGACATCTAAATCAAGGTTTAAGTGAGTAGTAACAACATCATCAAGGTTAGCATACGAGTTTTGGTCAATCGCATTAGCCATTGCTTGCGAACACATACCCGCCATAGCGAGGCTTAAAAAAAGAGGTTTAATTTTCATCATTACTCTGAACACAAATAAAAAAGTGCTGGTTTTATATCACGATTGACACGGTGGGTTGAGTGATTTTTACAATCTAGTGCCACATTTGCGACGATGAGGTAAACTATTGCGATTAGTTACCGGTATTTTTAGAGAGCTTTGTGGCGCATTCATTACACTCCTTACATACATTCGCATTAAACAGCCAATGCCAAAATTTTGTTGAAATTACTCAGCTTGAGCAACTTAAAACGCAAAGTTTTAGTGCACCGTTTTGTTTGCTAGGCGAGGGCAGTAATACCGTATTTTTAAATGACTACATGGGTACGGTTATAAAAATAGCCTTAAAAGGTATTAAAATCACCGAGCGTGAGAGCGACACACTAATAAGTATTGCTGCAGGCGAAAACTGGCATCAACTAGTCAGTTATTTATTAGAGAAAAATATACCCGGGCTTGAAAATCTAGCACTTATACCGGGCACTGTTGGCGCATCACCGGTACAAAATATTGGTGCTTATGGCGTTGAGATAGCTAAATTTGTTGAGTTGGTAGAGTACTTTGATATAACCACTAAAACTATGCATTCACTAAATAACGAGCAATGTGAATTTGCTTACAGAGACTCAATATTTAAAAATACTCTCAAAAATAAAGCGGTGATCACGCAAGTGCATTTAGCGCTCCCAAAAAAATGGCAACCAGTATTAAGTTATGGCCCCCTGCAACAGCTCTCAAGCATTACCCCGCAAGCAGTATTCGATCAAGTAATACAAACTCGCAATAGCAAATTACCTAACCCATATACACTTGCCAATGCGGGTAGCTTTTTTAAAAACCCAATAATAACCAACCAGCAGTTAGCTGAGCTATTAAAGCAATTTGCAGATTTACCTCATTACGAATATGGGCAAAGTCATCACAAGGTCGCAGCAGGTTGGTTAATCGATCAAAGTGGTTTAAAAGGGCACCGCGAGGCAGGTATAGAAGTGCATCAACAACAAGCACTAGTACTTGTTAATCACGGAAATAGTGAAGGTGGTGACCTAATAAAAATGATTAAACACATTCAGCAAGTTGTTTATACGCGTTACAACATTATGTTAGAGCACGAAGTACGTTTAATGGATGCGCGCAGCGAATGCCATATTAACGCGGAGCCTGAGCAATGAAAGCACCTGATGGAAACAAACTCGCTATTTTAAATGCACTTAACCAAGGGGGCTTTGTATCTGGCCAAGCCTTGGGTGAAAAGCTAGGAATTAGCCGAGCTGCGGTGAGTAAACATATCAAAACGTTACAAGAAATGGGCTTGGATATTTTTAAAGTGACTGGCAAAGGCTACTGTTTGAATAGTCAGGTGGGCCTTTTAAATAAAACACAAATTGATCAGCACTACAAAGCGCTAGGTGCTAATACTGCCGATGTAGAAGTACACCCTATTATTGATTCGACCAACAGCGAGCTTATGCGCCGTATACAGGCTAAAACAGCGCTTGAGTCTGGCACTGTTATTGTTGCCGAAATGCAGCAAGCAGGGCGCGGCCGACGCGGCCGTGTTTGGCAATCCCCATTTGGCGCTAATCTGTATTACAGTTACTTTTGGCGTTTAGATGACGGGCTTCAAGCTGCAATGGGTGTATCAATTGCGGTAGGCCTTGCTGTTTATGATGCAATTAAAGCGTTATACCAAATTGACGTAGAGCTTAAATGGCCTAACGATATTTATATAAATAAACAAAAACTTGCAGGTGTATTGGTTGAATTAGATGGGCAACCGCAAGGACCTTGTCAGTTAGTGATTGGTATAGGTATTAATTTACAAATGCCTGAGAGTTTTAGCCAACATATAGACCAAGCGTGGACCGACTTAAATCAACATACTCAAAAGCTTGATAAAAACCAGCTGGTGGCGTCACTTACTTATCATTTAGAGCAGCGTTTAGTGCAGTATCGCCAAACTGGCTTACAAGATATGTATGAGCAATGGAATTCGCTTAATGCGTTTGCTGGCGATTATGTTGAGCTAAATACAGGACACCGAAGCTGGCGTGGAATATGCGAAGGTATTGACCCACAAGGTGGAATACGAATTCGCCAAGATGGTGAAGTAAAAAGTTATTACGGTGGGGAAGTCTCCCTCAGAAAGGCGCAAGTATGAGATTACTGATCGACGTAGGAAATACATCACTAAAAGCTGTGCTGTGGCATAACGAGCAAGCACAACCAGCAGATATAAATAACCTACCTTGGTTACAAATAACCGAAGTGATTTATGCGTGCGTAGGGCGCAGTGATTTACTAAACGATATTCTCGCGCAAGCGGCTAGTAATAATATTACTAGCTTTGAGGCCAAGGTAACCAAAACGCTTGGAGATCTTGTATGCGCTTACGAGCATGTGGGTAACTTAGGCATAGACAGGTGGCTTGCGCTTATTGCAGGCTTTATGTTATATCCAAACACAGTATGTATTGTTGTTGATGCGGGTACTGCGACAACAATTGATGTGCTCAATAGTGAAGGCCTACATTTAGGTGGCTGGATTTTACCCGGGCTTGATTTAATGACCTCATCGCTTACACAAAACACCCAACGTGTTTTTGATGACGGTAAAACACCGTTTACTAATGAATTGGGTAAAAACACGCCAAATGGTTTAAAAAACGGTGCCTTAGTGGCAACCATCGGGGCAATTGAGCAAGCTAAGCTGAATTTAACGGCTCAAAAAACAGAACAAGCAACACAAATTATTTTTGCTGGTGGCTATGGCTCACTATTGCAGCAGCAATTTGCAGGAAGTATTTTTGATTCATTGCTCGTAATGAAGGGATTGAATTATTGGTACGAATTAACCGAAACAGTATAAAAAAGTGCAAAAAACGCGTTTTCGCGTGAATATTGAGCATTTAAACTAAAAATTTACACTTTTTTTAATTTTATTGTTGCATCCCAATAAACCTTACTCTAATATCTCGCCCCGTACTAAAGCAGTGCCGACTTAGCTCAGCTGGTAGAGCAACTGACTTGTAATCAGTAGGTCAACCGTTCGACTCGGTTAGTCGGCACCACTTTCCTTTTACCGGAAGTGAATTAGTAGAGAATTATCGTGGAGGGGTTCCCGAGCGGCCAAAGGGATCAGACTGTAAATCTGACGGCTCAGCCTTCGCTGGTTCGAATCCAGCTC
>NZ_JADYXD010000036.1:0-20635 GCF_015864475.1 Pseudoalteromonas sp. SWXJZ10B | reverse complement strand
GTTCCTGCCTCGCTATGCGTTGGCGTTTCCCGTCTCAGTGGGGTCGCATTATAGGGAGATCCGAAAACAGATCAACCTTTTTTTGAAGAAAACTTGAAATAATGTGCTGTTCGCACATATTTGCATCGAAATGGTTACTTTAAACACTAAAAAGGCCCTGATGGGCCTTTTTAATTAGTTTACTATGAGCTTCCACCCAAGTTTACCTTGCTGTTTAGACTCTTGTTGTAGCTCGCTGGCCATTAATGGATGATCTTTTAACCAGTTACTTTCAAACTTAAGGTCTAACACTTCATTTTTAGCAGTTAACTCAAACATAGGCAGTACATCATCTTGTCTGCGCATTGATAAGATGACTGCTATCCGTAGTAATCTCACTATATATTGCGCCAATAGACTATTTACGCCGAGTGAATTAAAACAGCCTTTTGGAAAATCAGAACGATGCGCATCTGCTACCGCTACTATTAATTTATGCTCTGACTGTGAAAAACCAGGCATATCGGTATTTTCCAAAATATAAGCGGTGTGTTTATGGTACTGCTTATATTCTATTAGTAATCCAATCTCATGAAGCTGCGCTACCGCTTTTAATAGTGGTAACCCATTTAAACGTTCAATTGGCCAATCTTTATCAATACTTACCGCTAACTGCATAGCTAAGCTTGAAACCCGACACGCTTGTTTTTGATCAACGTGATAACGACTCATAAACCCATCAACTGTGCGTTTACGAATGTCGTTATTATGAAACTCCGGAACCATGCTATATAAAACGCCTTCACGCAGTGCTCCACCCGCCAATCCCATTTTTTCTATTTCAAGAGATTCAAATAGTGCGATTAAGATTGCGAGCCCTGATACAAATACCAGTCGACGGTCTTCACTTAATCCAGGAAGGTCTAGCGCTGCAATAGTGCTAAATGCAATTGCTTGCTCTTTTATAGTGTTGAGCTTTTCAAGCGTAAGTAAATCGTCAAGATTTTGAGCGACCATAATTTCTTGAATTGCTTGCACTGTGCCAGAAGCACCAGATGCAATTTGCCATCCCGCTGTTTTATATTCTGGAGAAATTTCATCAATGACTGTACGAGCTGCTTTTATGGCTGCGTTAAAGTTACTCTTACTTAATTGGCAGTCTTTGAAATAGCGTTCAAGATAGGTAACACACCCCATATTGAGGCTTTTGTAATGTAAGGCATCAAATGCTTTACCAATTACAACTTCGGTACTTGCACCACCAATGTCAATAACAAGCTGTTTGCCAGTACAAGATGAAGTATGAGCAACACCTTTATAAATTGTACGCGCTTCTAATTCTCCGCTAATAACATTAATGTTATGGCCAAGAATCTTTTCTGCATGATTTTTGAATACTTCGGCGTTAGTTGCTAACCGTAAGGTGGCTGTTGCTACTATGGTGATGTTTTTATCTGGGATATCTTGTAGACGCTCAGCAAAAAGGGCAAGGCATTCCCAGCCTCGCTGCATTGCTTCAGTGCTCAATACGTTATCTTTATCAAGCCCTGCGGCTAATCGGACTTTGCGTTTAACACGTCCAATTGTTTGTAGACCGCCAGCAATTGATTTGGCTATAAGCATATGAAAGCTATTTGAGCCCAAATCAATAACTGCGTACACATTTTTTTGCGGTTTAAGTTGCCCCACCGTTCAAAAACCTCTAGTTACTACTACTTATACAAACGGTCGTTTACGACCGTCCTTTTTGGTAACTATTATTTGGGCGACGTCCGCTGTTATTACTACGGTTACGTGGACCTGTTGAATAGTTGCGCTTTCTTTGAATGATAGGCTGAGTTAAATCATCTAGCAATGCTGTTTTATCATAATGTGATAAAGGAATGCTGTGCTCTATATATTCTTCAATTTCATGCAGGTTATATGCATATTGCTCACATGCAAAACTAATTGCGTGGCCTGATGCACCAGCGCGGCCAGTACGACCAATACGGTGAACATAATCTTCACAATCGTCAGGTAAATCAAAGTTAAATACATGACTTACTTCTGGAATATGAAGACCACGCGCTGCAACATCAGTCGCAACTAAAAAGTCTAAGTCGCCTTTGCTAAACTGCGCTAATATAGTTTGGCGTTTTTTCTGGTTAACATCACCAGTAAGCATACCTACACGATGACCGTCTGACTTAAGCCAAGCATATACTGTTTCACAACTGTGCTTGGTATTTGCAAACACGATTGCTTTCTCTGGCCATTCTTCTTCAATTAAGCTTAACAACAGCTTAATTTTATCTTCTTGCGAAGGATGAAATAGCTCTTCTTGAATACGTTTACCCGTTTTAACGTCAGGTTCAATTTGAACATGTTCTGGGTTTGTCATGTGCTCAAAAGCTAATTCTTGTACGCGATACGATAATGTGGCAGAAAATAATAAGTTTAAACGCTTTGATGTATCTGGCATACGATCGAACATATAGCGAATATCTTTGATAAAACCTAAATCGAACATACGATCAGCTTCGTCAAGCACGACTACCTCAATTTCATTAAGGGTGTAACAGCCTTGCTTATACAGATCAATTAGACGACCTGTAGTACCAATTAAAATATCAACGCCTTTTTCTAGTTGTGCACGTTGTTTTTCGTAATCTTCGCCACCATATACTAAACCTAAGTTAAGATTACAGTGCGGCGCTAAAATTTTAGCATCTTTGTGTATCTGAATCGCAAGCTCCCGAGTAGGGGCCATGATCAGGGCTCTTGGATGTTTACTAGGTGCTTTGCTAGATTGTAATAACCGATGGCACGTGGCAGTTAAAAACGCCAACGTTTTGCCTGTACCTGTTTGAGCTTGGCCCGCGATATCGCGTCCATCACAAATAAAAGGTAGGCATTTTGCTTGAATAGGTGTGCAATATTCAAACCCATTCTCGGTTAAACCGGCAACCACTTCCGGTGCGATAGCAAAGTCTGAAAACTTTTTATCGGTTAAATGTGTCTTAGTCATAGCGTTTAAGCATAACGTTTAAACTTGCAATAAGAAACAAGAGTGTTTAAATACGCACTAAATATTTCGCCTAACTAAATCGGAGAGCGCAATGAGCGAGAAAATAATCCAAATTACTGACGATAGCTTT
Source organism: Pseudoalteromonas sp. SWXJZ10B (assembly GCF_015864475.1). Taxonomy (NCBI): domain Bacteria; kingdom Pseudomonadati; phylum Pseudomonadota; class Gammaproteobacteria; order Alteromonadales; family Pseudoalteromonadaceae; genus Pseudoalteromonas; species Pseudoalteromonas sp. SWXJZ10B. The sequence continues at coordinate 17,516 of NZ_JADYXD010000036.1, read as the reverse complement.
GAAGCTGACGTATTACAATCTGACAAACCAGTACTAGTAGATTTCTGGGCTGAATGGTGTGGACCTTGTAAAATGATCGCCCCTATTCTTCACGAAGTTGCTGATGAATACGACAGCCGTGTGACTGTTGCTAAATTAAACATTGACCAAAATGCTGGCACACCGCCAAAATTTGGTATTCGTGGTATTCCTACTTTACTTCTTTTTAAAGATGGTCAAGTAGCTGCAACGAAAGTAGGTGCTCTTTCAAAAACTCAACTTATTGAGTTTTTAGAAAACAACATCTAACTGTAAGCTAGAACAATAAAAAGGGCTTTTTGCCCTTTTTTAAATTTATTTTGTATAAAGACTGGACGCTTTGCCAGTGAACTGCTAGTTTATAAAGCCAACTAATCCTTAGTTATATTCAACAAACCTCACTCAACGATCAAAGCGATTTTGAGTATGACAACTGTAATAAAGAACCCACCAATATGCATTTACGCGAATTAAAAGACAAGTCCATTAAAGAGCTTGTAGACTTAGCTGAGTCCATGGGGCTCGAAAACGTAGCCCGCTTAAGAAAGCAAGATATCATTTTTGCCATTCTTAAATCCCATGCCAAAGGCGGAGAGAATATCTTCGGCGGCGGTGTATTAGAGATTTTACAAGATGGTTTCGGCTTCTTAAGATCATCAGAAGCCTCTTACTTAGCTGGCCCAGATGACATTTATGTTTCACCTAGCCAAATTCGCCGTTTCAGCATGCGTACTGGCGATTCAATTTCAGGTCTTATTCGTCCACCTAAAGACGGTGAACGTTACTTTGCTTTACTTAAAGTAAATGAAGTTAACTTTGATAAACCTGAAAACTCTCGAACTAAAATTCTTTTTGAAAACCTTACTCCATTACATGCAAACGAACGTTTTCGCATGGAACGTGGTAACGGCAGTAAAGAAGATATTACAGCCCGTGTACTTGATTTAGCATCTCCTATTGGCCGCGGCCAACGTGGTTTGTTAGTAGCTCCGCCAAAAGCGGGTAAAACAATGCTACTTCAAAATATTGCACAATCAATTACGCACAATCATCCTGATGTAACATTAATGGTTTTACTTATTGATGAACGTCCGGAAGAAGTAACAGAGATGCAACGCCTAGTTAAAGGTGAAGTTATTGCATCAACGTTTGATGAACCAGCTTCTCGTCACGTACAAGTTGCCGAAATGGTTATCGAAAAAGCAAAACGCCTAGTTGAACATAAAAAAGATGTTGTTATCTTATTGGATTCAATCACTCGTTTAGCACGTGCTTATAACACCGTTATTCCTTCATCAGGTAAAGTACTTACTGGTGGTGTTGACGCTAACGCATTACATAAACCTAAGCGCTTCTTTGGTGCTGCACGTAACGTTGAGGAAGGTGGTAGCTTAACAATCATAGCTACAGCTCTTATCGATACTGGCTCTAAAATGGATGAAGTTATCTACGAAGAGTTTAAAGGTACTGGTAACATGGAACTTCACCTTAACCGTAAAATTGCGGAAAGACGTGTATTCCCAGCTATCGACTTTAACCGCTCAGGTACTCGTCGTGAAGAATTACTAACAAAACCAGATGAACTTCAAAAGCTTTGGATTTTACGTAAAATTGTTCATGACATGTCAGAAATTGATGCAATGGAATTCTTAATCGATAAACTATCGATGAGCAAAACCAATGATGAATTTTTTGATTCGATGAGACGCCAATAAAAGCGTTTTAATTGAATAAAAAAGCGCCTTAGGCGCTTTTTTTGTGTCTGGATTAAATACAGTTTAACTTTCATTATACTTTTTAAGTACACCCTGCAGCGTATCAACGAGCGCTTTAAAATCATTTGCACTGATTTTTTGGCTTCTGCGTAGAAGTGCTCTGTCTAAATTTTTAGCCGATTGCGCAATTTCATCCAAACCAAACATTTGTGCAGCCCCTAAAATGCGATGGCTATCTTTTTGTAGCGCATCTAAATCTTCGCTTATAAAATGCTGCGTAATCGTTTCACTCTCCAAAGCAAAGCTCTGCTTGAAACTAATCACAAGATCGCTCATATCAACTTCATTTTGCTTTGTAATTGGCTGATCTTCTGCATTATGTAGGTGACTAGAAAGCGCTTTATAAAATGACTCTTTGTCTATCGGTTTACCTAAGTAACCAGTAAACCCTAACTCTAAATAACCATCCACTTCATGACTCATAGCATTTGCTGTTAAAGCAAAAATAGGTCGCTCAAAACCACATTGTTTTAATAGCTGAAAAGCAGAACGCCCATCCATCACTGGCATTTGAATATCGAGCAATACCAAATCTGGATATTCTTTTAAGCACTGCTCTACCGCTTGCTCACCATTTTCAACAGCAATAACCTCGAGTCCCATTGAGCGTAAATAACGACTTATTAACCTACGATTATCAGGATGATCCTCCGCAAGTACAACACGCCCTGCTAATTGCTTATTTGCCTTAGGAGCACTTTGAGTTTCAATCATGCTTTGAGATTTATTTACTTCTGCGCACGGTAAAAAGAACGAAAACTGACTGCCCTTTTTGTATTCGCTTTGTACGCTGATATAACCACCCATCATCGCAGCTAATTGTTGCGATAAGCTAAGGCCTAACCCTGTACCACCAAAGCGACGGCTAATGCTGTTATCAGCTTGGCTAAAGCATTCAAAAATAAGCTTTAACTGTTTAGAGCTCATACCAATACCGGTATCTTTTACAATAATAACTAGTCCTTGCTCACTCTTATTTAATGCAATAATGATCTGCCCTGAATGAGTAAACTTAATAGCATTTGCACATAAGTTTATAAGAATCTGCTTTACGCGTATTAAATCCAGCTTAGTGTAAAACTCATTACCCACTTGATTGTCTAAAATAAGATGTAGATTTTTTGCTTTTGCTTGGGTGATAAACATTGCGTGCACATCATTTACGAGCTCTACAATATCAAAGCACGAAATATTTAACTCTAATCTATTGGCTTCAATTTTACTTAAATCGAGTACATCATTTATTAAGCTTTTTAAATGGTCACTGTGACGCTGAATTACTCTTAATTCATCTTTAAGTGACTCAGGCTCATATAATTCATTAATTAAAGCATCTGTTTGCCCTAAAATAGCCGTTAGTGGAGTGCGAATTTCGTGACTAATATTAGCCAAAAACTGGCTTTTAACATCGTTGGCTTCTCTCAGCTCTTGTGCAATTGCCTGCAATTCTGCAGTACGTTGCGTAACTTGTTCTGTTAACTGCTGCTTAGCGCGTTTTTCTGCACCACGGCGATAAAGCGCAATACCAGTTACGACAACTAAAAGTAATAGTAAAAAAGAGAATAAAGTAAGCTGAGAACGCTGCGACATTTTTAGCTCTTGCACACGGCGATCTTGTTTAAGTTTTTCTATCTCTTGGTTTAATTGCGTTGCTTTAAATTGATGCTGAAGTACCGCTAGTGCATTTATAATTGCCGTACTTCTGAGCTTTCGCAACTCACTAATATATTTTTGTTGCAAAGCCATTGCGCTTGAATAATCGCCTTTACTGGCTTCAAGAAGTGCTTTGGCCCCCAAGCTCTCTCTAATTATTCGCTCACTACCATATTCATGAGCAAGTAAAATTGCTCTATCTAAATTTATTTGCGCCTCTTCTAAGTTGCCCTTAACAAACTGAATTTTAGCCAGCGCATGTAGCGCATTAAGCTCTAAATTATGGTTATCTATTTTAAGGGCGTAGTACTCACCTAATTTAGCTTGCTCGTACGCTTCATCCACTTTTTTTAATACTAAATTAGTATTTGCTAGGTTTGTATATTGTGTAGATAACTTATTGTAATCATTAGCTGAAATATAATAGCGTAGCGCTAGCTGGTAATAATGCAGTGCTAAGTCAAATTGATTACTCTCCATATGGGCAACACCCATATTGTTATATACCTGCGCAATACCGCTTTTATCATCTAATCGTTGATAAACCTTAAGTACATCTTGATAAAGACCAAACGCACTATCGTAGCGTGATAAGCGTATATAAACGCCTGCTATATTAAGTAGTATATCGGTTTTATCTTGCTCGCTGCCGTACGCCTCGTAGATAGCTTTTGCTTTTAAATAAAACTCTAGGGTATCGCCTAGCTTATTCATATTAAAATAGGCCAAACCAATATTATTTAATAAGTTTGCCTGCTCTAGTAATTGCTTATTCTTTTCTGCTAATGCTAGGGTACGGGTATATTCAATAATCGCTTTTTGAAATAAGCCTTGATAAAAAAGTACAACACCTTGCATTTTTATTGCACGAAAGTGCTCATCAGGGAAGAAAGTATCCGAAGTATGTTGTTCAAGTAATTTAAAGTAATGTAATGAGTCTTTAAAATTATCAACCGATAACGCAGTATTACCCAATGCCGAATAAACAGCGACACGCTCTTTTTTGGAGGCATTTTTATTAGCAAGTAGCATGTTTGCTAATTGTAATTTAGGCTCCCACTGCACTTCGTTTTTGAATTGCTCAAATAACGAATCATTATTTTGGGCATAGCTAGGAGCTATTAGTACACAGCATATAGTAAATAAGAGGCATTTTAACTTGCCCAGCATAATTTTAATCCTTCAAACCGTTACTTATATCAGTGTAATCTTTATTGAAGATACACCAACTACTAGGACCTAAACAATGCTTAACCCACTGATTGATGAGATTTTTGAGCTAATACTAACAAAGCAGGTTTGGCAAGTTCATACTTTAGCAGCAGAACTGACAAACCGCAGCGCTATGACCACTCTCGATAAAAGTCCTGAACGTGATTTATTTAAACGTAACTTTTTAATTATGAATGCACTGTACCAACTGCAGGCACAATTACGCCCTCAGAGTTTACTCATTTCAGCTCTGCATATCGAGCTTTTAGAAAAAGGAGATAATAGTTTAGTAACAACAAGCGAAAATTTGCGAGATTATTATTTAGATTGGCATAATTACGATACCAGAGAAGAGCAGATTGATGAGCTTTTAAATAGCTTTTGGCGTCAGTTTAAAACGATATCACCACAACAGGCTTTAAATGAAAATGAATTTAAAGCATTGGCTTTAGAATGGAAGTTACCTGAAAATTTCACTCTTAAAAATGTTCAAAAGCGCTGGAGACAACTTGCATTACAAGTGCACCCAGATAAACCAAATGGCTGTGAAGTTGAGTTTAAAAAAATACAAACACAATACGAGCAGCTAAAGGTAGCTGCTCGTTAATCTATTAATTTAGAAGTTTAAATTAACGAGTAAGGCGACGTGCGCGTATTTTACGCCCTTTAATATTGCCTTCGGTTAATTTACGAAGCGCAGGTTTTAATGAGTTACGCTCAACAGCAACAAACGCTACGTTATCAAGTACGTTAATTTTACCCACCTGACGACCTGCAACCCCATCTTTACCCGTTAAGGCACCTAAAATATCACCTGCACGTACTTTTTGTTTTTTACCTGAATCAATCATCAAAGTAACCATTTCAGGGCGGTACGGTGGCTTGTCTAATAAATTAAATGGTGGCATTTGCTCTGGAGTAATATCACGTTCGTAATGTTCGCCTATTTGAGCAATTTTAAACGCTTCTGCTTCACCGTAAATAGAACATGCAATGCCCTTTTTACCAGCGCGACCAGTACGACCAACACGATGCACATGTGTTTGCGTGTCATGTGCTAAATGGTAGTTAATCACCATATCCATGTCGTCAATATCTAAACCACGTGCAGCAACATCGGTTGCAACAAGTATTGAAGCACTTTTATTTGAAAAGTGAATTAACGTACGTTCACGATCGCGCTGTTCTAAATCACCGTGTAGCGAAACAGCACTAAAGCCTTCATCAGCTAAATCGTCACACACTTGTTGTGTTTCTACTTTAGTATTACAAAACACAACACAGCTTTGTGGTGTAAATTTAAGTAATAATAATTTTAGCGTTGGATAGCGCTGCTTATTATTATCCATTTTGTAGAAGTACTGCTTAATTGTGCTTTTGGCTTGCTCTTCTTCTACTTTAACCATTTCTGGATTTTTAAGTACACGCTTAGCAATTGCTTCAATAGCTCTTGGGAATGTTGCACTAAATAACAATGTTTGACGATTTTGTGGAATGCGCTCAATAATTGCATCAAGTGTATCTTGAAAACCCATATCAAGCATTTGATCGGCTTCATCAAGTACCAATGTTTCAACATCATCTAAACGTAAAGTACCTTTACGAATATGGTCATCAACACGCCCAGGTGTACCAACAATAATATGCGCGCCATGTTCAAGCGAGCCTATTTGTGGACCAATTGATACACCGCCACATAACGTTAATATTTTAATGTTATGGATACCGCGCGCTAATTTACGCATTTCAACCGCAACCTGCTCGGCAAGCTCACGAGTAGGACACAAGACTAAAGATTGAATACGAAAGCGTTTTACGTTTAATTTAGCTAACACACCCAAGCTAAACGCAGCAGTTTTACCTGAACCGGTTTTTGCCTGAGCAATGATGTCTTTACCAGCAAGTACAGGCGGTAAACTTTGCGCTTGTACAGGTGTCATATGCGCATAACCAAGTGTTGATAAATTATCAACGAGTCCAGCTGGTAAAGCCAAAGATGAAAAAGCAGTTGAAGTCACAGTAAGTTCCATAGCAATAAAAATAACGTGGGGGAAAGCCCCACTAAATATGCTGCTAATAATAGCAGAATTCGCAATTGGCAACCATTAACAAACACACTATAAAGCATGTTAATAAAAGATGTTGAAAATGATAGTAGTTTGCATTAAGATCTCGATTGTTTTTTACATATCACTGCTGGAAGCAATCAATGAAACTGAATTCTCTTTACATAGCACTATTAGCAAGCATTACAACAAACGCATATGCAAACTCTACCGACCTTGAACGTATAGAAGTAAAAGGTAGCTACTTTAATGATTACAAAGTAGATAACGCTAATGGCGCAATGAGAACGTCAGCTTCATTACTTGAAACCGCACAATCTGTAACCGTAATTACAGACACTATTGTTAATGAACAACTTGCCACTACCCTTGGCGAAGTACTAACAAATGATGCCAGCTTAACGGCAGGCTCACAGCAACGAAACCGTGAAGTATTTAACTTACGTGGGTTTGAGCTAAGCTCATCGACAGGTTATTTACGCGACGGGCATCAGCATTGGTCGCACTACCAGCAACCAATCGAAATTTTGCAACAAGTTGAAGTAATTAAAGGCCCATCAAGTATTTTATATGGTCAGTCAGGCCCTGGTGGATTGGTTAACATGGTAACCAAAAAACCAACTGCAACGACATTATTTAATGCCAGTGCCGATGTAGACCAACATGGTTCAACGCGCTTTATGGTTGATGCTGCAGGCGCATTAACAGAATCGGAAGATTTACGTGCTCGCGGTATTTTAGTTAAACAAGATGTTGATTACTGGCGTGAATACCAAAATGGTGAAAACCGTGAACGTGACCGCTTTTTAGGTGCTTTAGTTGTTGATTACGATATTAGCGACAATGCATTAGTACGTGTGCATTACGACCGCACAGACGACGAAGCAGGTTTAGATACTGGCGCATGGATAGACGATAATGCCAATGTAATTGGTGATGATAAAACAATCCGTGATATGTCTTGGGCGTTTACCGATATTACAGTAGAAAACGTAGGTGTAGACCTAGAAGTATTTTTAACCGATAACTGGCAAGTAAAGCTTGGCTATAACGAACAAACATTTGAGCGCCAACGCTTTGAATCAGCACCGAATATGCCAAGTGACTTTGTTGAGGGTGATAGCTATCAATCAAATCCTTATGATCGCTTTGATGATTGGCAATTTAAAACTGCATTTATTGATTTTATTGGTGAATTTAAAACGGGAAGTTTACAACATCAGTTTTTAATTGGCGCAAACTCGCTTAATTATTACTACGGGCAACGTCGTACCTCTGCCGACTCTTTTGATTTTTCTGCAGGACAAGCAGAACCATCTCGTCCATCAGTAAGCTATAAAACAGATGATACAATAAGCGAAACTGAATACGACTACTACGGTATTTACGTTCAAGACTTAATTTCGTTCTCACCAGAGTGGCAATTATCGCTAGGTGGCCGTTACGATAAACAAACACGAGAAGATGCAGATAACGAATCATTTGTACCAAAAGTAGGCGTGCTTTATCACCCAAATGCTTCTGCAACTATATACGCTAGTTACTCAGAAGGTTTCGAGCCTCAAGGCAGCGAAACATTAATTGATGAAACAGATGTAAATAACGGTATGAAATTAGATGCTATTACATCTGAGCAAAGAGAAATTGGTATTAAATGGCAATTATTTGATGACCGCCTAATGCTTACCAGTGCTATTTTTGATATTAGCAAAGAAGGTACTCTTGTTAGCGAGCAACTTGAAGTTCCTATTGGGTCATTCACAAGTGAAACAAACCAAGTAGGTGAACAACGCCATAAAGGTTTTGAGCTAAGCGCACAAGGTGCCGCTACTGACCGTTTATTTGTAATGGCATCAACTATGTACCTAGATGCTAATTTTGAACGCGATGAAAAACTTGAAGGCAAACGCCCTACCGATGCACCAAAATGGTCGGCATCACTTTGGACTCGTTATGAATTAAACGATGCAATTGCACTTAATGCAGGTGCTTTTTACGAAGGTGAACGTTTTGCTGATAGCGCCAATACAATTACTAAAAATGCATATACGCGTGTTGATGTAGGTGCAACTTATAAGTTTAACTTAAGTAATACCGATATTAACTTACGCCTTAACATCGAAAACTTATTTGATAAAAGCTATTTAGGTGGTGGCGGCACAAATAATGTAACTGTTGGCGAGGGCACAAATCTTCGTTTAGCTGCGCAATTTAGCTTTTAAATAAATGCCTTAAATAACAGCTTTAAAATATAGCCCGCGTACATTTACGCGGGCTTTTTTATATCTAAATATTCACACCTAACAGCATTAAACCTATTACAAAGCCTATTCATCTCATCTATTTTTTATCATGTTTGTTACATGCTCTAATAGCGCTAATTATTAAAAAGGCCTACCAAAATGAAAAAATTAATTACCGCACTGCTGCTTACTAGCAGTATGGCTGCAAACGCTAACAGCGCCGAATTTACCCAAAAGCAATTACAACAAGTAGACAAAGTGCGCACCTCTGCACTAAATAGTGATTTAAGTTATAAATTACTAGAGTCATTAACAACTGAAGTAGGCCCACGCCTTCCTGGTACCGAAAACGATAAAAAAGCCGTGGCATGGGCTCAAGCCAAATTTAATGAACTGGGCTTTGATAAAGTATGGTTAGAAAAAGCCACATTTCCTGAATGGCGCCGTTATAGCGAAAGCGGAAAAATACTAACACCAAGCGAGCAACCACTGCACTTAACTGCATTAGGTAACAGTATAAGCACGCCAAAAGATGGGATTACAGCGCCGGTTGTATTATTCGAAACACTTGATGAATTAAAAGCCGCACCGGCAAACAGTTTAAAAGGTAAAATTGCGTATATTAATTACCGTATGAACCGCGACATAGACGGGAATGGTTACGGACCTGCTGTAAAAGCACGCGGTACAGGCGCTATAGAAGCATCTAAAAAAGGCGCTGTTGCCTACATGATGCGCTCGGTTAGTACCGGTCATCATCGCTTTGCACACACTGGCGGTAGTTACTACAAAGAAGGTGTTACAAAAATACCTAACGTAACAATTGCTAACCCAGATGCAGATCAAATAGCACGCTTAGTTGCTTTAAATAAAGAAGTGTCGGTAAATATTAATGTGCAAACCGAAAGCCTTGGTGAAGGCACTGGTTATAACGTTATTGGCCAATTTAATGGTACCGAAAACCCTGAGCAATATGTATTAATTGGGGGGCATTTAGATTCTTGGGACTTAGGGACTGGCGCATTAGATGACGGCGCAGGCGTTGCACTAACAATGGCAGCCGCTAAACATATTAGCGATGTAAAACGCCCTAAGCGCAGTATTCGTGTGGTACTTTTTGCAGCTGAAGAGCTAGGTCTTTGGGGTGCAAAAGCTTATTTTGCAGAGCATAAAAACGAGCTAAGCAATATTGTTGCAGCCGCTGAGTCTGATTTTGGCGCCGATGTTGTATATGCTTTTGAGTCGAACGTAAGCGCAGAGTCACTTCCTGTAGTTCGCGCTATAGCAAAAGAACTTGCGCCGTTAAATATTGAGCACATTGGTAAAAACCAAGCGAATGGTGGCCCCGATCTAATTCCACTTAAAGCAGCAACGTCAGCGCCTATTTTTGAACTTGCTCAAGATGGAACAGATTACTTTGATTACCACCATACAGCTGACGATACGCTTGATAAAGTGACACCTGCTAAGCTTCGTCAAAATACCGCTGCATATGCTGTATTTGCTCTAATGGCTGCCGATGCAAAAACCACTATCAAGCCTAAAGCTCAAAATAAGTAATAACAGACATACTTACTTACAGTTTGTAGCTTTAACTAACACGCTTCTTGTTTTACCTTTAGGTAATTAAACAAGGAGCGTGCTTTATGTTACTTTTCAACACAAGTGAATCATTTCCACATTTTGCACAAATAACACGCTGCCCTCACTGCCAAAGCGACGCCTACCATTTAGTAAATAAAAGCCGCTATTTACGATTTAGCATTTTACCTATGCTTGCCTTAAAATTAAGCTATAAACGCGAGTGCTATCAATGCGGAAAAAGCGAACCTGTTAAAATACCGCAACTACCGTTAATAGAAAAACTAAGCCTACCTAAATACTTTATTGGCGTATTTTTATTGCTTTGGATTGTTTCGTTTTTTTATCAACAACACCTTGATACCGAGACTCAAAAGCAAAGCTATTTGAATACACCTAAAATATATGACACCTACTTAGTACACGCCGACAAATTTACACACGAACCCTGGACCCTAACCAATTTAAGAATTGCTCAAGTTTTAAGTTTTGATAAGCAGTTTATTACCTTTCAGATAAGCAACTACAGCTATAAACGTAATAATAGTATTACCTTGGCAATGCGTACCAGCCAACTAATTCAAGACAATTACTTCTCCACTAAAACAATCACCCTCCCTCGTGATGAAGTAAAGCGTTTGTATAAAGACGAAGCTATTTATGACGTGCTGCGACCTTATGCCAACAGCCTTTATGGCGGGTTTGTGATGTTTCCTCCCAAACCTAAGCCACTATATAAAGGTTTAAAACTCGATAAAAACAATCAACAAGGCATTATTTATTTTAAAGATAAGTTGTTTTTTGAAGCATTTAATAGCTTTAAGCTAGCTGCTGAAGCGGGTTCTCAATGGGGGCAATTAAATTTAGCGCAAATGTATCGTGATGGTCAGGGAATAGCTCAAAATTATCAACAGGCTATTTATTGGTATAAAAAGGCCATTGAGCAAAAAAATACTAAAGCACAATTTGAATTAGAATCGCTTTGTAAAATAGCTAACTGTGAATGAGTGAATGAGTGAATTTAAATATAGCTGGCGCAACAAGTACGCCAGCTATAAACTATTTTTTAAATAACTTTGTATAACCTACATGTATAAGCACAACAACTAAGCCGGCAATAACACCTAGCAAACCATCAAACAAGAGAGGCGCTAATACTTCTCCTGTGCCGCCAGCAACAGACTGAGCATAGCTCGTTACATCCACTTGAGTATGATGCAATAACTCAACACCATGCACTAAAATCCCGCCGCCTACTAAAAACATTGCAATGGTGCCCGCAAATGCTAAAAACTGCATCAACCTAGGCGCTGCTGCGAGTAAGCCTTTACCAAGTAACTCTTTAAATTTATTAGCTGACACTTTAGATTCGTTGAGTAAATAAAGCCCGGCATCATCCAGCTTTACAATACCGGCCACTAAGCCATAAACGCCAATCGTCATTATAATTGCGATAACACAAAGCACTAAAGCTTGGTTAAGTAACGTAGCGCCTGCCACAGTGCCTAAAGTAATAACAATAATTTCGGCAGAAAGAATAAAGTCGGTTCTTATTGCCCCTTTTATTTTTTGTTTTTCATACTCAACTAAATCTAATTTTTCATCTTCATCTACCACTTCATTGTGATGAGGCAAAAACTTAGCAAATACTTTTTCAGCTCCCTCAAAACACAAAAACAAACCACCCATCATTAAAAGCGGTGTTATTAACCAAGGCAGCCATACGCTTATTAATAAAGCAGCGGGTACGAGTATCGCTTTATTTAAAAATGAGCCCTTTGCCACAGCCCAAACAACCGGTAATTCACGCTCTGCTGCAACACCTGTAACCTGCTGTGCATTGAGTGCTAAGTCATCGCCTAATACACCCGCTGTTTTTTTTGTTGCTACCTTACTCATTGTCGCAATGTCATCAAGTAAAGTGGTTATATCGTCTAATAACGTTAAAAGGTTAGTGCCTGCCATAAAGCTTCCGAGCTCAAAAAATATTGCTATAAACATAACGTAAAGCGCTACTTTCACCAACGGTTAATTTTGCTTTGTTATTCTTACATTAGATTAAAATTTTGCCCTGCGTTTTAACTTACTTTTAAAGAAGATGGGAGAAAAAATGAAAGTATATTTAGCATTAATCGCTATTTTACTAAGCTTAACCGCATGTAGTGATTTACAAACCAGTACTGCTTACCAATGCGATGATGAGAGCGTAAAACTCAATATTATTAATAATTCTGAAGCCGAAATTATCTTTAACAATAAAGTGCATGTACTTAATCACGAAAAAAGTGCATCAGGGAATAAATATATAAGTGAAGAGGTACTGTTTTGGGGTAAGGGAAATGAGGCCATGCTAATCATTGCTGGTAAAAAAAGACAGTGCATCAAGGTTTAACACAAAACCAACCAATAAATTACAGTAATGCTACAATAATTAAAGACCCATTATTGTGATGAAGTTATGCGTTCAATTGCGATCAAACATAAAATAATTTTAGCTTTTACAGCCATTGGTTTATTGGTGCTAACAAGTAGTGTGTTTTTTTATTGGTCATTAAACAAAATTAGCGTTAACAATACCCGAACCGAAAAATTAGCAGTTCCGGTACAACAGTTCAGTAAAGATTTAAGGCTATCATTACTGTCTATTACTAAATTTAACGCCTTAGCTTACAGCCAAGCAAACCTTGATTTACTTCAACAAAATAAAAAACAGGCGCAAGCTGAGCAACAACAATTTAGCGATATGCTCAATTCGTTAAGCACTCAACTAAATCAACAAATAACAATGCAAAATTTACTCACCAGTACCAACGCAGGCTTCGAGCAACTGACTAAAGTAAGTGTCGCAATGTTTAGTGCTAAAGAGAGTAAGTTTGTAGCGCAAAATTCCACCATAGAATTATCAGCAACGTTTAACGAGCAACTTTACAATTTAAGTTCTAACTTACTTGATATAGAACTTTTAGAAGTGCCTGCAAAACAGCAGGCGCTACTTAATGCGATGTTTGGAACAGCGACCCGTATAGATGATTTATTGTTTAACTTAAGCAATAATATAAAAAGCATTACTCAAACTACAAGTATCAATGATTTAAATAGCCATCAGCAAGATACCCTATTTCTACTAGATAACATCCAACCTAATTTCACCTATTTAGAGCAACAAGCGCTACCCTTTAATAATGCGTTTAATGCTAAAAATTTAACGGCTAAATTTAATCAATTAAGAGAGTTACTTAACAACGATACAGGAATTTATGCCCAACAAAATAAAGTACTCAAAAGTACTATTGCTGCGGCTCAAAATTTTGAACACTTTCAACAGCAATTTATAACAACAGAAGGTCAGCTTATTGAACTTAATAAATTGGCTGATGAGCGCTTTAATGCCTTACAAACTAATGCAAAGGCCGCCATAAATACTGGGATTAGTTCTGTAGTAATTATTACGCTTGTTTTAATTATATTGATTATCGCTATCTCTATTTTTACAACTCGCGCAATGCTAAAACCGCTTAAAAAAGTAAACCGCGATTTAGCCCGAATCGCCTCAGGTGATTTATCAAAGCGAAGCCATCCGCGCAGTAAAGATGAATTTGGTACTTTGCTAAATAACATAAATAAACTCAGTGAAGACCTTACCCAGTTAATTGGCGCAATTAGTAGCGACGCCCATGAACTAGACCGCAGCGCTATTAAAACCAGTGAAAAAGGTCAGCAAATGACGGTTGTTGCACAACAGCAGTTGGAGCGAAGCGCACAGGCAACATCGCTTGCACAAAATATGCTAACTAACTCACAAGCGGTTTATGAACAAGCAGATAAAACATCAAGTGAAATAACCAATGCATCGCAATTTGCCAATGACGTAAACAAGATTGCTAATACAAATAGTCTAAGTATAGAAACTTTATTACAGCGCCTTGATAAAGCAGTAGGCAGCACTGAGGAACTAGCCCAACACACTCAGCTTATTGAAGCCATTGTTGAAACAATTAGCAGCATTGCCGAGCAGACCAACTTATTGGCACTCAATGCTGCAATTGAAGCAGCGCGAGCGGGTGAAAACGGACGCGGGTTTGCTGTAGTTGCTGATGAGGTTCGATCATTAGCTGCACGTACACAGACCTCGACTAGCGAAATAAACACCATGATCCAAACATTGCAACAGCACACTCAAACAACTCAAGAACACATTACCGATGGCCAACACCAAGCCAAGCAATGTGTTAAAAACAGCACTGAACTAAATAAAGCCGTAGAGCGTATTAAAAGCACATTGTTGTCTGTTAATCAGATGAGTGAGCAGATTGCTCATGCATCACATGAGCAATTGACTAACAGTAACGACATTCAAAAAATAATGGCCAAGGTGACAGAGCAAGCAACCTTGAATGCCAAAAACGCGACAACCCTAGCAAGCGAAAGTGAAGACGTAAATCAACTTGCACACTCCTTAACAAGTGCCGTAGAGCGCTTTAAGTTTTAAGTGCAAGTAATGACTTGGCTTGCATGAAATGGGTATAATACTTCAACTCTTTTGCTTAATAGCGGCCCACAATGAAATATAAAGATCTACGTGATTTTATCGATTTGCTTGAAAAAAAAGGCGAACTTAAACGTATCACCCAAGAAATCGACCCGTATCTTGAAATGACCGAAATATCTGATCGCACATTGCGTGCAAAAGGCCCTGCGTTATTATTCGAAAATCCAAAAGGCTACGATATGCCGGTGCTTACCAACCTATTTGGTACACCAAAACGCGTAGCAATGGGCATGGGCCAAACAGATGTTAGCGAGCTTCGCGAAGTGGGTAAGCTACTCGCTTTTTTAAAAGAACCTGATCCACCAAAGGGTATTAAAGAAGCTCTAGGTGCTATACCTATTTTTAAGCAAGTGCTTAATATGCCTGCAAAAGAAGTTAAAAAAGCGCCTTGCCAACAAGTAGTTTTAGAAGGTGATGATGTAGACTTAACTAAATTACCTATTCAGCATTGCTGGCCAGGTGATGCAGCGCCATTAATTACTTGGGGCCTTACAGTCACTAAAGGGCCTTATAAAAAGCGCCAAAATTTAGGTATTTATCGCCAGCAATTATTAGGCAAAAATAAAATAATTATGCGTTGGTTGTCGCATCGTGGTGGCGCGCTTGATTTTCAGGAATGGTGTAAAGAAAACCCAGGGCAACCTTACCCTGTCTCGGTAGCACTAGGTGCCGATCCAGCTACTATATTAGGTGCAGTAACACCTGTACCCGACACATTAAGCGAATATGCATTTGCTGGTTTATTACGTGGTAGCAGAACCGAAGTTGTAAAATCTATTTCAAATGACCTACAAGTCCCTGCCAGTGCAGAAATAGTACTTGAAGGTTACATTATGCCAGGTGAAATGGCGCCAGAAGGCCCTTATGGTGACCATACCGGTTACTATAATGAAGTAGATGACTTTCCAGTAATGACGGTAACTCACTTAACGCATCGTAAAGATCCTATTTATCACAGCACATTTACTGGCCGTCCGCCTGATGAGCCTGCAATTTTAGGTGTAGCACTTAATGAAGTGTTTGTGCCGATATTACAAAAGCAATTTCCTGAAATCGTCGACTTTTATCTGCCGCCTGAAGGGTGCTCGTACCGTATGGCGATTGTAACAATGAAAAAACAATATCCTGGCCATGCCAAGCGCGTGATGATGGGGGTTTGGTCGTTCTTACGTCAGTTTATGTATACCAAGTTTGTAATTGTGTGCGATGACGATATTAATGCCCGTGATTGGGAAGATGTTATTTGGGCTATAACAACCCGAATGGATCCTGCTCGCGATACAACATTAATAGAAAACACACCTATTGATTATCTCGATTTTGCATCGCCAGTCTCTGGCCTGGGTTCAAAAATGGGAATGGATGCCACCAATAAATGGCCTGGCGAAACCACCCGCGAATGGGGCGAGCCTATTGTTATGGATAAAGACACCAAAGACCGCGTAGATGATATTTGGGAAAGCCTTAATATTCTTTAAGTGTTTATATGTAAGTACATAACAGGCTATAAAATAACCCTGCAGATATGCTAGAATCGAGTCATTCGATTGCGTATCTGCTGTTTAAAGCGCTGCTAAAAGGTAAAAAATGCAAACATTAAAAGCTGAAGTTGTAGCTATCAGCCCACTTACAGAATTTGTTCACAAAGTAATTTTAAAGCCACAACAACCTGTGACCTTTGAAGCTGGCCAATACATGCAACTCGTATTGGGCGAAAAAGACAAACGTGCTTTTTCTATAGCTAGTCGCCCTTCACAGTGCGATGCAATAGAACTGCATATTGGCGCGTCAGGTGCCGATTCGTATGCAATGCAATCGCTGGAACATTTACGAAACGCGCATACCACTGGGCAGTTAGTAGACATTGAAGCTGGCTTGGGTATTTCACAGTTGCGCCTGCAATGTGAGCGCCCTATTATTTTACTTGCCGGTGGCACTGGTTTTTCATACGCAAAATCAATGGCTGATCACTTAGCTGAAATTAAGTGCGACCGTCCTGTATTATTTTACTGGGGTGTAAAAGAAGAGTCAGCTTTATACGCACATACAGAAATGCAAACATGGGCCGATAGCCACAAAAACTTTGAGTTTATCCCTGTGGTAGAAAATCCATCTGCTAATTGGCAAGGTCACACTGGCTATGTACATAAAGCGGTAATGCAAGATATTGTATCACTTGAACCATACGATATTTATATGGCCGGTCGTTTTGACATGATAGGTATTGTCCGTGATGACTTTATTACTCATGGTGCAATTCGTGAAAACATGTACGCAGATGCATTCGCATTTATCAAATAATTGAAATTAACTTTCAGTTATGAATAAAGGCACCTAATCGGTAATGCCAGTCAGTTAAGCTGACTGGCATTTTTCTTTTTATGGGGATACTTAGATGGTTTTGGCTTAACCCATCGGG
>NZ_JADYXD010000035.1:0-24400 GCF_015864475.1 Pseudoalteromonas sp. SWXJZ10B | reverse complement strand
CCCGATGGGTTAAGCCAAAACCATCTAAGTATCCCCATAAAAAGAAAAATGCCAGTCAGCTTAACTGACTGGCATTAAGCCTAAAGCTCCTTTAAAATTGGTAAAAAGTAAAAAACTAGTTTTTATAGTAATCAGCTATTTTTTTAAACTCTTCAGTTAAAGTCGTCGCATTAATTAATGGCACACTACCTTGTTTAAATTCTGGTTTAAAAATAGCTCTAACGGCTCCATTTTGATCAACCATAGCGACCGAGGCACTATGATCAACAGCATATTCTGATTCACTACTATCGCTAATGGCGTAAATTAAACCAAGCTCTCGAACAACAGGAAAAAGGTGTTTATGTTCCCCTGATACAGCTAAAAAGTCTGGGTTAAAGTAATCTATATATTGCTTTCGTTTAGCTGGTGTATCGCGTTTTGGATCGACCGATAAAAACCAAATTTGCAGCGGATAATCTGCTTGTAAGTTTTTATAAACAGCATTTAACTTAGCAAGTGTTAATGGACAAATATCTGGACAGCTTGTATAGCCTAAAAATACTAAATTCCACTGTCCTACAAATTGTTGCTTAGTCACTAATTCACCGCGCTGATCGTTTAGCGTAAAATCAGACAGTGGCTTTGCATTTTCGTAAACTAATGCATCTACATCTGGTGGACTATTTTCATTTGAACATGCTGATAAAAACGAAACTAAAATAACAATTAATCCAAGCCATAACTGCTTCATAAAGTGAGCCATTTATCTATAAATAAGATTACAAAGAGTACCATTAAATGAATAATCGAAAAACGAAATAAGTCCATTGCAGTCTCATCATTTCCAGCAATTTTTAAATTGACCGCCTTATATATAAACACGGCATTTAATACACATGCACCTATCAAATAGATTAATCCAGACATACCGATTAAATAAGGTAATACGCAAACAACAGCGAGTAAAACAGAGTAAGCAACGACGCACGTTTTACAAAAATCGATACCATGGGTTACTGGTAACATAGGGATTTTAGCGCGTTCATAATCACTTTTTCGTGCTATAGCCAGCGCCCAAAAGTGTGGTGGGGTCCAGGTAAATATTATCATTACGAGTAACCAAGGGGCTGCTGCCATTTGGTTTGTTTCTGACACCCAACCTAATAATGGAGGCATTGCGCCAGCCAACCCACCTATAACAATATTTTGCGGCGTTGCACGCTTTAAAAATGATGTATAAACAAATGCATAACCTACCAATGCAAATAACGTTAATATAGCGGTTAAGGTATTAGCCCACACCATCAGCATAATAAAACCCGCAACCCCAATAACAGCTGCAAAACTAAGCGCATGTGTTTTACTTAAACGCCCTTTAGCCACAGGGCGATGACGAGTCCGCGCCATTTTTGAGTCTATCTCGCTATCAACCACATGATTAATAACCGCTGCAGCAGCAGAAAGTAGCCCTATACCTAACAAGCTAATAAACTGTACGACCATACCGCGCCCTACATCGGGAGCCAGCGCTAAACCAACCCAAGCTGTTAGTACCAGCATGGCTACCACTTTAAATTTACTAATTGCTAAGTAGTCTTGCAGCAAACTATGAGTACGCGAAATTAGCGATTGAGTATTAACGGGTAGCAGTATTTTTTTATCAATTATAAGTGCCATCATATTTCCCCTTTATGTGCGTGATTTTAGGTAATAACACAACCTAACCATGCTTAATAACAGTATGGCTGCCATCAAGTTATGCGCCAGTGCAACTCCCAACGGAATATGCCAATGTACTAAAATAAGCCCTAAGCTAATTTGGCAAAGCAGAACAAGTAATACACTCACAACGCAATTTTTAATTTTTTTAGAGTACGCTTGGCTGTATATTTTCCACATAATTAACGCCAGAACAATGCAAGTAACGAGTGCCCAAATGCGATGTAATAAATGAATAGACATACGCGCTTGCTGCGATAACACACCAAACTCATAATTACTGTGCTCAAGTGGTAATTGAAATACGCTACTCAATGAAAACGGTTGTGCGTAATTACACAATGGCAAACCACTACAATGTGGAGCGGCGTAATTTGCAGCCAGCCAACCACCAAGTGCAATTTGGATAATTAATACACTGAGCGCTACTAAACTTAAACCGAAATAGCGTTTTGCGCCGCTATCGCCACCCATAATAGGTTTTGCGGTTAGCCGTAAATATAAAAGCGTTATAAGTGACAAAATACTAAAGCCACCTAATAAGTGGCCCATTACAATAAGCGGCTGAAGGTTCATGGTTACTGTCCACATACCAAGAGCAGCCTGAAACACCACTAGTAGAAGTAAAGCCAAAGGCAATTTAACTGGCGTAGTTGGATATTGGCGTTTTAAAAAAGCCAACACAAATAAACCTAAAATAAGTAAGCCTAAAGCACCTGCAAAGTAGCGATGAATCATTTCTTTCCACGCTTTTGCGGTTTCGAACATCATATCGGGGTAGCTTTGAGTTGCTAAGGCTATGTCAGCCTCATGCTTAGGTACCGTTAAAAAACCATAACAACCAGGCCAATCGGGGCACCCTAAACCTGCATCACTTAAGCGGGTGTACGCACCTAAAGCAACTACAATCAAAGCGAGTAATCCTGTTATTAATACTAAGTTTTTATAATTTTTATACATCAGATACTCCAACTTAAGCTCAACTTAGTTAGCTAGAACGAGAATAGTTAAGTAATTTTTTTAGATCTTTTAATAACCCTTTTTGTACTAAACGGTTTTCTTGTGGCTCGACCTTAAAGGGATATTCAAGTACCACTAACCCCATATGATCAATCAAATACAAACTTGCAGGATTTAAACTCTGTTGCTCGGTAATAATTTTCCATGGTAGGTTTTTATTGTCGGGACTTCCCATTACAGCCATATCAACCTTGCCTTGGTTTTTACCAAGTGCCACATATAAATTATTAAGTGCATTGAGTTGTTCGCTGCATGGGGTGTTACATTCGTTTGAATAATTAAGTGCGATAGTCCATTGCTTGGGATTATTTTGCGGCCAATTTTTAAGTTTTATTTCTTGGCTTAAAAACTCGCCATTATTAGTAATTGCAGTAGGCAACCAATCAAACTTTAATGCGCCATATGCCAAAATTAATGGGATAGCGCAGCAGCCCACAAACAACACAAGGGGGTTATTTTTCATTATGTGTCCTTTTTTTACTCGCAAAAATAGCCACAACAGCACATGCAATAGCAATTAAAAACCATTGCACAGCGTAGGCATTATGCTTTTGAGGGCTCATAACAACTGCCTCATAATGAGGTGTTGCAATCTCATCACCAGTACCTTGTCTGTAAGCCATAAAATTAATTAATGATTGCTGGCTTTGAGTGTTCAGCATATTCAAGTCGATAGATTGGATTCTTGTAGGTAAGTCGTTATTTATAGTTTTATCTTCAAGCGTAAAGCTACTTAGGTTATTTTCTTTTATTTGCGCTTTAAGAATAAAAACACCTGTAGGCAGAGTAACCTTTGGCAGTGTATCTCTAGATATAGGCGCTTTTACCCATCCTAAATTAACTAAAATCACTTTTTCTTCGCTGGCTGGCTTTAGTAAAGCAAGTAGGTCGTACCCTACTTGTCCGTTATAAACTTGATTATCTAAAAGCCAATATTGGTTTTGTACAAACCGCCCTTTTAACTCAACCAATACACCTGTTTTGTTCCAGCTATCAGGCAGGTTATGTAATTGAGACCAACTCATCACACCACGAGTCTGTTGCTTAGCAATAGCGGTTAGTTGCTGCTGTTTTTGCTCACCCCGCTCCAACTGCCAAAATCCTAGTCGCACACACACAAGTACAACAACCACAACCATACAAAGTGTGATTAGTGAACTAAGCTTTTGTTTGTGCCATAAAACTAACTGCATAAAGGGTCAACTCAGTGATTATTAAAATTATTATCGTACTGTTGTTAATATTTATACTTTTTAACTTATTTAGAGCATTGTTTATTATGGTGTCAGGGAAAACTGGGGGACGACCTATGTCTCACTTTTTAGGTCGTCGCGTATTGTTTTCGGTCGTTGTTTTAGTTGTTGTTATTGCAGCGCTTAAACTTGGTTTTATTAAAGCAAATAATTCGCCAATAAACGCTACAGCACATATACAAATACAAACAAACACAGCCACACCACATCAACAAAGTGCCAATACCAAGCAGCTGCTTGAAAAGCAAAATGCTTATCTTTAGTAAAGTGCCCTTTTAATATCCGTAAAAATATTACAAATAAAAGTACGGTTCCTAACGTTACATGCATGCCATGAAAACCAGTCAATAAAAAGAACGTATTACCGTAAATGCCCGCATCTAGCGTTAGGTTAAGGTCATTATATGCATGCATGTACTCCTCAACTTGCAGCCCTAAAAAGCAAACGCCCAATAAAATAGTAGCGCCTAAAAAAACTTTAAGTGGAGTGCGTTTATTGTTTTCCATCGCTACGTGGGCAAAATGTAAAGTAACTGAGGAAGTAAGCAGTATTAAGGTATTTATAAGCGGTAAGCCTTGCCAGCCCATAGCTTGAGTAGTTTCACCAGCAGGTGTTGAAACTAGCGGCCAAACAGCTTCGAAAGTTGGCCATAAAACCTCGTTAGTCATTGCATTATTGCCTGCGCCTCCAAGCCAAGGTACCGACAATACGCGTGCATAAAAAAGCGCACCAAAAAAGGCCATAAAAAACATAACTTCAGAAAAAATAAACCAGCTCATACCTTGTCTAAAAGAGCGATCCATTTGTGCTGAGTACAAACCTTGGTCCGATTCATTAATTACATTTTTAAACCAGCTAAACAACATATACACAAGTACAGCAATACCGGCATAAAGCAGATAAACCCCGCTACCACCTTCTTTACCTACACTCATAACAGTCAAGCCTGCCCCTACTGCAATAAAAAACAATGCAACAGCACCTACAATAGGCCATGGGCTTTGCTCAGGTACGTAATAATGCTCATATTCTTGATTCATTTTATTTACTCCTAGTTTCACACTAGTTTAAAAAGCTAGTTGTTACTTGCCACCAGCTGTTCACTAATATCAAATACGGTATAAGATAAAGTTAATTCTTCAATATCGCTCGGCAGTGCGGTATCAACATAAAAAAGTAATTTAAATTCAAGTTCTTCCCCTGCTTTTAGAGGTTGCTGATCAAAGCAAAAACAGGCTATTTTGTGTAAATACTTTGCCGCTTTACCTGGCGAGACTGATGGTACAGCCTGCATTACTTTATCTAGGTTGCTGTTATTTTTAGCACTAAACATTACTTCACGCATTGCACCGGGTTTTACCACTACACTGTATTCTTTTGATTTAACTTCAAACGGTGCACCACTTTGTGCGTGAGTAGTAAAGCTAACGCCGACTTCTCGGTTTTGTACTATTTGTGTACTTTGCTCTGCTTGCTCAAGCGAAGGTTTTCCATTAAGCCCTGTTACATCACAAAACACGTCATACAAAGGTACTAAAGCAAAGGCAAAGGCAAACATGCCTATGCAAATAAGTACCAAACGTTTGAGTAGCGGTGCGTGTGTCATTACTTAATTACCGGCGGCGTAGAAAAAGTATGATATGGCGCTGGAGAGTCAACTTCCCACTCAAGCCCTTCTGCCCCTTCCCATACTTTTGCAGGCACTTTATCACCGCCACGCGCGCATTTAATTACCACAGCTACAAACAACAATTGCGATAAACCAAAGGCAAATCCACCAATACTTATGATTGCGTTAAAGTCGGCAAATTGAAGTGCATAATCGGGAATTCGACGCGGCATACCGGCAAGCCCTACAAAATGCATAGGAAAAAACAGTACGTTCACACTCACCAGCGATAGCCAAAAATGCCATTTAGCTAGCGTGATATTAAACATGTTGCCTGTCCATTTGGGTAGCCAATAATAAGCACCTGCCATTATCGAAAACACAGCCCCTGTTACTAATACATAATGAAAATGCGCCACTACAAAATAAGTATCGTGGTACTGAAAGTCAGCAGGTGTAATTGCCAGCATCAAACCCGAAAAGCCACCTAAGGTAAACAGCACAATAAACGCAATACTAAAAAGCATTGGCACTTCAAAAGTTATTGAGCCTTTCCACATTGTGGCAACCCAATTAAATACTTTTACTCCTGTAGGTACCGATATAAGCATGGTCGCGTACATAAAAAACAACTCGCCAGCGACCGGCATCCCAGTGGTAAACATATGATGAGCCCATACAATAAAGCTCAATAGTGCTATGGAGGATGTGGCGTATACCATTGAGGCATAGCCAAAAAGTTTTTTACGAGAAAAGGTAGGTACTATTGTAGATATAATGCCAAAGGCAGGAAGAATCATTATGTATACTTCGGGATGACCAAAAAACCAAAAAATGTGTTGGAACATCACCGGGTCGCCACCGCCTGCGGCATCAAAAAAGCTGGTCGCAAAATACTTATCGGTAAGTACCATAGTGACAGCTCCTGCAAGCACTGGCATTACCGCTATTAATAAAAAGGCAGTAATTAACCACGTCCATACAAATAAGGGCAACTTCATCCATGTCATGCCTGGGGCACGTAAGTTCACTATGGTTACAATCACATTGATTGCGCCCATTATTGAACTAATCCCCATAATATGTACGGCAAATACAAACAATGCAGTATTATCATTACTGTATGTTGTAGACAGTGGTGCATAAAAAGTCCAACCAAATGCAGGACCCCCACCAGGCATAAATAACGATGCCAATAGGATTAAAAACGCAAACGGTAAAATCCAAAAGCTCCAGTTATTCATTCTTGGCAATGCCATATCTGGCGCGCCAATCATGAGTGGTATCATCCAGTTAGCAAGGCCTGTAAAGGCCGGCATAACCGCACCAAACACCATAATTAAACCATGCACTGTGGTCATTTGATTAAAAAAGTGAGGATCGACCAACTGTAAACCTGGTTGAAATAATTCAGCTCTGATCACCATGGCCATTCCACCACCAATTAAGAACATGGTCAGCGAAAAAATTAAATATAAACTACCTATATCTTTATGATTAGTTGTGTAAAGCCAGCGTTTAAAACCTTTAGCTGGGTGATGAGCATGATGAGCTTCATTGGCGTTAGATTGTTCTACTATGCTACTCATTAGTTCGCCTCCACTTTGGCATCAAGTGCTGCCTGTATTTGACTCGGTTGAATAACATCACCCGTATCATTACCCCACGCATTACGTTTATAAGTAATAACCGCTGCTAATTGCTTTATAGATAACTGTTTGGCAAATGCTTGCATTGCCGTACCGGGTCGCCCATGGATAACTACATCAATGTGATCTTTTATATCGCCAAGCACTATAGGGCTGCCTTTAAGTGCAGGAAATACACCCGGTAACCCCATGCCAGTAGGCTGATGACATGCAGCACAATTGGCCATATATACTTGTTCGCCTAAAGTCATTAATTCTTCTTTTGGGAGGGTTTTATCAAGTAATGCGGCATCTGCTAATGCTGCTTTTTGTTTAGCTTGCTTTGCATCTGCAAGCCACGTTTTAAAATCAGCCTCAGATTTAGCGACCACCACAACGGGCATAAAGCCATGATCTTTACCACACAACTCAGCACATTGGCCTCGGTAAGTACCTTCTTCGTTTATGTTCGTCCATGTTTCGTTTATAAAGCCGGGATTCGCATCTTTTTTAACTGCAAAATCAGGTACCCACCAAGAGTGAATAACATCGTCAGAAGTCATTAAAAATCGTACTTTTTGATTTATTGGCAGTACGAGAGGTTTATCAACCTCAAGTAAGTAGTTAGGATTTTTATCTGCAAGATTCGCTATTTCATCTTGCGGGGTAGATAAAATAGAGTAGAACTCTACATCTTCACCCATATATTCATAATGCCATTTCCATTGCGAGCCTGTAATTTTAATAGTGAGATCAGCTTTGCTGGCATCTTCCATTGCAATTAGGGTTTTAGTGGCTGGTACTGCCATAGCAATTAAAATAACAAACGGGATTGCAGTCCAAAGTATTTCTACTTTAGTGCTTTCGTGAAATTGGGCAGGTACAGCCCCTTTAGATTTACGGTGATGAATAAGTGCCCAAAACATAATTGCGAACACTATCACCCCAATCACACAACATATTATAAATATGGTCATGTGCAGCTGATATACATTATTGCTTATATCGGTTACGCCTTTGCGCATATTGTATTGGCTGTTAGCCAAAACTGGGTGCGAAAAAACACATAATATAAGCCACAAGGTAGAGGTCAGTTTACCCATGTGACGGCTCCTTTGATGCTATTGCGAATGCAAAGCGAAGAGGCATACGGCTTAAACGCCAATTCGTTATTTTTATTTTTTTAGTCAATCTCATTTAATATTGATTGGTTTTGCTGCGCCAACAACGGGTTTGTGTATATTGTGTGTTCTCAAAACTAAAAAGCTGTGAGTTATTATTAGCTCAGCACATTAATAATTAGCTAAAAAATGAACAACAAGCAAGTTTTAGTATAAAAAACAATCAGGTGATATTGAGTAATTAATAAAAAATCAGTAACCAACTAGGTAACAGGAAGTTCAAAAGATGAGCAAAACAAAGGGGTTTAACGCATTCGGAGGGGGAAAATATAAGTGCAAAAAAGTTTACAGCTTAAATTGTCAGTGAGCTATTTATGCCCTATTTTTAGTGCGAATTTAAAACAGAAAATGCGTACTAATTAGTACGCATTTATAAAACTGCTTGTTTAAAAGCTATTTTTAAAGTCACATCCAATCAGCGTTTCTTATAACGCCAACGGCTAAGCCTTCAATATTAAAAGACTCATTCTCAAGATCTACTTCAATAGATTCAAAATCGTCGTTTTCAGCATGAAGTAATACTTTACGACCCGCTTTCTCAAGACGTTTTACAGTTACGTCTTCGTCTAGGCGGGCAACAACAACTTGCCCGTTTTCAGCGGTTTGAGTACGATGTACAGCAAGTAAATCACCATCCATAATACCAATATCTTTCATGCTCATACCGTTAACGCGTAGTAAAAAATCTGCAGCCGGTTTAAACATTAATGGATCGATTTTGCAGTGACTTTCAACGTGCTCTTGCGCCAAAATAGGTGAACCAGCAGCAACACGCCCTATAAGCGGTAAACCTAATTGTTCTGGCTCTTCTTCTTCAATTAACTGAATACCACGGCTTGCACCTGGTTTCATTTTAATTGCGCCTTTTTTAGCAAGTGCTTTTAAATGTTCTTCAGCAGCATTGGCACTTTTAAAACCTAATGTTTGCGCTATTTCAGCACGTGTAGGAGGCATACCAGTGTCTTTAATAAAAACTTTAATTAGTTCGAGTATTTGAGCTTGGCGGTTCGTTAATGGTCGCATACAACTGGTTTTCCATACAGTACATTTAACTGTGAGTATATACAGTTAAATAAAAATCGCAAATTTAAATTAAGCCTTAAAATAGCCAAAGTAATTTCACTTGTGTACATTTTAGGGATATAACTAACGCTAGGTTTATAAATGATTAAAAAAGCAAAGGAGTCATTATGAGTATTTGGTACCAGCCCATCACTTTAGAGCTGTGCAAGCAGTTAGAACAAGGCATTGATGGCCAAGGAACATTAATGAAAACCATGGGAATAGAAGTCACTGAAATTGGTGATGATTACTTAGTAGCCACTATGCCGGCAATTCCTGAGCATCATAACCCAATGGGAATGGTTCACGGCGGTGCTAACGTTGTACTTGCCGAAACAGTTGCCAGCTATGCAGCTAACTTTGTTGTCGATTTTACAAAATTTTACTGCGTGGGGCAGGAAATTAGCGCAAGTCATTTAAAAGCATCTCGCAACGGCACTTTAACAGCAACGGCAAGAGCGTTTCATATTGGCAAACGTAGTTCAGTGTGGGAAATAAAAATTACAAATAGCCGCAATGAGCTGTGCTGCGTATCAAAAATGACCGCAGCAGTCGTAGAGCGAAGATAGTTACTTTTCGATTGGGTAAATTGTAATTTCCATACCCGCACCAATCGCAGATATACGTAGTAATGTATCTGCATCTAAGGCTTGATTAAAGCACTTAGGGGAAGTGCCTGATTCAAAACCAATATCAAACGTTCTACGTGAACAGCTTAACCATTGCTTTAGCGCGTTACGCGAACACGATTCAATAAGCTCACATATATGGTTTATTGCTTTGTCAGGCGTGTTTACTACACCTGTTGCTTCAATACGCGCTAATTGACGGTATTCGTCTTTGTCATAATGTAAAATCGTCGCGACTTTTTTCAAGTCTGCCACTAGCAAACTAATATCTTGCTTTGATTCAAGCTCAAGATCTACATTTAAAAATTGAATTTCCGACATCGTTTCGTATTTATCCTCTAATAATTTCATTGCAAACTTTAACGCAGTTTTACCGTTATACCAAATCAACTATGCTCTATTAACCACTTTATATAGATATTTCGCAGCTTTTAAGTATTTTTTAGCGTTTAAAGCTAGCTGGATATCAAACACTCAGCTCAATTAAACAAATAAGTCATGTTAGCAATTTAAGTGTAATCTTTTTTATTTTTAAATGATTACAGTAAGCTATAGTTTAAACTGCGACAAAATGTCGCAGTAACTAATCCCATTAATGTAATAAACTAGCCTCTAAAAATAATAAGACTAAAACATGAATAAAAAAATATTTAAGTATGCTCGCAAGTTACATAAATGGCTCGGTTATTTGCTCACATTACAAATTTTAGCTTGGCTATTAGGCGGTTTAGTCATGAGCGCTATTCCTCTTGATAAAGTTCATGGGGAGCATCTTGCAACACGTACTCTTAATAACCCATTTACGCAGGCTGATTATGTTGCCTCCCTTAACGATATTGCATCTCAGGTGGTTAATCCAACACAAATAATTTTTGAGAACTTTTTAACCACACCTATAATTACAGTAATAAATAAAGATGAACAGCAAAGCTTTAACGGTATAACAGGCCGGCCTTTTGAGCCGCCAACTAAAATACAAATTACCGCAAATGCTAAAGCACACCTACTTATTGATGCTCAAGTGACAAGCGCTGTACTGCTAAAGCAAGGTATGCGAGAAGTTGGATATAAAACCAATGTTTGGCAGGTACAATTTGACGACACATTTAACACAACACTGTACTTGTCAGAAAATAACGGCAGAGTTGTCACCGTTCGCAGCACACTATGGCGAATTTTCGACTTTTTTTGGATGTTACATATTATGGATTACGATGAGCGAGAGGATTTTAATAATCCGCTGCTTATTAGTTTTGCAGCAACCAGCGTACTTTTTTGCCTAAGTGGAATATTACTACTTATGCAAAACATACGACTAAAACGATTTATCCGAATTAAAAGTAAGAATAAATCAAAGTAGTCATATTGATTTTTAAGAACTAGCGCACTCTCACCAAAGAGTAAATAAGCCCTAGGAAGTACCCAAGGGCAGATTTTATTCCAAGTGTTTAAATCGACTCAAATGTCGCTTTAACATTTCGTTTTCGAAAATCAACTCATCACGCTCATCCAGCAATTGTAAAACTAAAGCTATTGCCGACCAATCTAACGAAAAGTCATGTTGAATACGGGCCGCTTTTTTAACTAAGGTCACTGCAGATACCGTAAATTGCCACTGCGTAACATGCTTCCCCTCAATTGGAACCGCAATATTGTGCTCAACTAGCTCATATAAAATTGCTTCGCTAATATCACTACTCAAACATAGCTCTTTGCTAGTAAGTAAATCATCTTTTTGTGTCACGATAATTTGCATTATGGCTTGCTCCAGTTATTACGGGGATCAAAGTGAGCTTTTTCGGCTAATTCTTCCCACAGTTTTTTACTGGTATCATCAACAGATGTTGGATTAACAATTTTAAGCACAGCAAATAAATCACCTTTGGCTTTTTTACTCATTAATCCCTTGCCTTTAATACGCAAGCGTTGGCCAGACTGACTATTAGATGGAATAGTTAATTGGATTTTGCCTGCCAACGTAGGTAAATTTATTTTTGTACCAAGAGCCGCTTCCCATGGTGCAAGAGGGACGACTATATTTAGGTTATGACCTTCAACATCAAATAATGGGTGGGGCACTAAACTAATTTGTAAGTACAAGTCGCCATTTTGCCCGTTCGCTGACCCTAATCCGCCTTGCCCTTTTAGTCGAATTCGTTCGCCATTTACTGAGCCTGCGGGAATTTTCACTTTAAGTGATTTTTTAATTTCAGAGACACGACCACTACTATCTCGCTGCGGTAACATAAACTCAACAGGCTTAACGGTATCAACTAAAGTCTCTTCAAGAAAAATCGGGAACTCTATTTCCACATCTTGTCCTTTTTGCGCGCGAGCGGCGTTACTTCTGCTCTGCCCGGAACGATTGAATCCACCGGCGCCGCCAAACATTGAATTAACAAAATCAGAAAACTCTTGATCGGTTTGAGGATCGCTTTGCTGATAATTACTTTGCGATGAGGCATTGTTACCACCATAATTACCTTGCTGTTGACGAGCACGATTTTGTTGATGACGACGTAACTCGTCGTATTTAGTGCGTTCTTCTTTGTTATGAATGACTTCGTAAGCTTCTGCTATTTCTTTAAACTTATCTTCTGCTTGAGGCTCTTTGCTTACATCTGGGTGATATTTTCTGGCTAACTTTTTATAAGCTACTTTAACCGCTTTATCGTCTGCATCAGGCGATATTCCAAGCACTGCATAATAATCAACAAATTTCATTTGCAATCCAAATCCCCATATTGAGTAAGCTTTAAGCATACTCCTTAACGTATAATCTTGTGTGGTTAAAATACGATAAATAGTAAGAAATAAATGAATAGTGAAAATAACTTTGAATAAAAAATTAATCGGACACTTTTTA
This sequence comes from Pseudoalteromonas sp. SWXJZ10B, assembly GCF_015864475.1. Lineage (NCBI taxonomy): Bacteria > Pseudomonadati > Pseudomonadota > Gammaproteobacteria > Alteromonadales > Pseudoalteromonadaceae > Pseudoalteromonas > Pseudoalteromonas sp. SWXJZ10B. The sequence continues at coordinate 11,450 of NZ_JADYXD010000035.1, read as the reverse complement.
GTAATATAAGTGCAGGCCTTAAGTTAACTTTATCTTTTATCTTCAAGGCTTTAAACTGCCTGTTCCTGTAGTTCACATTTGTGATGGATATGACTCGATTTATTCTGGCCTTACTGGCTTGTTGTGTGTGCGTTTCGGTATCAGCCGAACAATTTACCCGTTTTTCAACAGCTAAAAGACATTTAATTAAAACCCTCCCTGACAACGCCAAAAGTATTTACTGCGGTTGTGATATTAAAAAAGAAGGCAAAAAACTCGTTCCTGATCCTTCTAACTGTGGTTACATTCCTCGAAATACACTTACCCGCTCAGGCAAAGTAAATGTGCGAGCACTACGCATTGAGTGGGAACATATTGTTCCGGCGTGGGAATTTGGTCATCAGCTACAATGTTGGCAAGATGGCGGACGTAAAAACTGCCGTAAAGTAAGTGCTAAATTTAGAAAAATGGAAGCTGATATAAATAACTTAGCGCCAGCTATTGGCGAAATTAATGCCGATCGCTCTAATTATCGTTTTGGCATGCTTAGCGAAAACGCCACACAGTATGGTCGCTGCGAAGTAAAAGTAAACTTTAAGCAACGTGTAGTTGAACCGCCTGTCTATGCACGTAAACGTATAGCCGACACTTACGCTTACATGCAGAAAACATACGGTTTAAAAATCTCTGATAAACAGCAAAAGTTATTTAATGCGTGGAAAAAGCAAGCATTTGCAGATACAAGTAGTGCGAGCAAGCTCTAAGCTTTAACACTCATTTACATAAATCAAAGTTATAAATGTTGAATAAACGAGCGAGTGTTGTAATATTTTAAACAACTTATTTACAGAAAGTCCTTAACTATGTTTAAAAATAATAAAACCTCGCTTGCCATTTTTGCAGCACTTTCGGGCTTTGCTTTAACGGGTTGTGGCGGCGGAGGCGGTATCGACTCTGCTCCTGTAGTTACAACACCTGTTAGTAGCAGCCCAACATGGACAGCGGCGGTATTTGAGCCCTCTAACGATTTAAAAAACTTTTGCGAAACCCCTCGTACGGGTAACGATCCCTTTAATAACAACAACCCCTACCCAGATCAAGCGGGTTCTGCCCTTTATGAAAAGCTCTGGCTTCGCTCTTGGAGCGACGAAACCTACCTTTGGTATGATGAGATTGCCGATAACGACCCTGAAAGCTTTACAACAGTAGCCGATTACTTCGCTCAATTAAAAACAGAGCAGCTTACCGACTCAGGGGCAAAAAAAGATAACTTTCATTTTTCAGAACCTACTGAAGATTACTTTCAAGAAGCGCAATCGGGCGTTACTTCTGGTTACGGTATAAATTGGGCGTTTATTGGCGATACAGCCGACCGTATTTTACGCGTCGCTTATCTTGAAGATGATTCACCTGCAAGCCAAATAGGCTTTCAACGTGGTGATACTGTACTTTCAGTTGACGGTGTTAGCATTAATACCAATACAGAGTCGGGTGTAGATACGCTTAACGAAGGTTTATTTAGTCCTACTAACGGCGACTCACATACTATTGTTGTACGCAGTAACGATGGCGCCGAAAAAACATTTAATGTAACCGCTGGTAATATTGAACAAACACCTGTTCAAAATGTTAAAACGATTACAACCGCAAATGGTTCAAGCGTGGGTTACATGCAATTTAATAGCCATATAAGCATTGCCCAAGAAGGACTTATTGATGCGGTAAATAAGTTTAAAACCGATGGTATTGATGAGCTTGTAATCGACTTTAGATATAACGGTGGTGGTTTATTAGCACTGTCGGCACAATTAGCTTATATGGTTGCCGGTAATGCCAACGTTAACAACCGCTTTTATTATCAAACTCAACAAAACGATAAACAACCTGTTGATTCGCCTTTTCCATTTATTGATGAAGAAATAGATTACTCTACTTTTTTTAGCACAGGTGAAAACCTACCTGATTTAAACCTATCAAAGGTTTATGTATTAAGCACATCAGGCACCTGTTCGGCATCAGAAGCTTTTATTAATGGTTTAAAAGGTATAGACGCAGAAGTTATTTTAATTGGCGACACAACCTGCGGTAAGCCCTATGGCTTTACCCCAACTCATAACTGCGCAACAACCTATTACACTATTCAGTTTAGTGGCGTAAATAGCAAAGGATTTGGCGAATACGCTGCGGGTTTTACACCAACCCCTACTCCACAATTTGATGCTGATGTTCAAGGTTGTGAAATTGAGGACGACTTTGATCATCAGTTAGGCGACAGTGACGAGGCCGTTTTAGCCACCGCATTATTTCATGTTGAAAATGGCAGTTGTCCAGTTAGAACGGCTGCTGCAAAAGCAGAACCAGCTAATTTTTCAAGCTCTCGTGAATCTCTCATTCCTTTAAATATGCCGGTACAATTTACCCAGCGTAATATGGACTTAACTTGGCCAACGCTGGGTGAGGAAAGGTAATGGCTAAATTATTACTCCCATTAGCCACCTTGCTCGCTTTAGGCGGATGCCAAAGTGTAGATAATGAGCCTGCTAAACCCGCTATATTAACGAGCGTTAATCCCAGTGTTATTACAACACTACAACAGGCAATTCAACAAGCTAAGGGAGGCACATTAGTAACACTTGCCGATTCGGTATTTACTAAACGTAGCGAACTGCTAATTGATCATGCAATGAGTAAAGGGTCTGATGGCAGAGTAATTATGGGCGCGCATAATATAAAATCTGAGAAGTTTATTTTGCAACTACGTAATAACCAATGCGAGCTTTACTATCCTAAAAAAGAGCTTACTACAGTACTTGAAGGTGTTACCTGTAAAGAGTTATAAGGCACTTTATTAATGTTTATAAATTAATAAAAAAGGCGCGCAGCATATCGCTGCGCGCCTTTTTCTATTTTAAAGCGTTATTACAAGTCTTGATGCGGACCAAACACTTCATAATGAATCTGCTCGTTTTTAACACCTAATTCAAGTAACTGGTTTTTTATAAATGCCATAAAACCGGCAGGACCACATAAGTAAAAGTCACCATTACTCAATGGTAGCTGTGCTTGTACTGCGTTTAGGTTCATTAACCCAGTAAAGTCAGCGCCCTCTGTCGCTTGGTTAAACCACGTCATTGTTTGTAAACGGTTATAAACTGCATTTAACTCATTTAAATATTTTGAAAACGAATGCTGCTGAGTATTTTCGCAGGCATGTAAATACATAATCTCTTGATTAGAGTTGTCACTTAATAACGTTTCAAGCATAGCCAGCATTGGCGTTTGCCCAACACCTGCTGAAATGAGTACCGCTGGGTTTGTGTTATTGCGTAAAAAGAAGTCTCCTGCCGGCGGGTATAACTCAACAATAGTGCCTTGCTCTAATGAGTGTAAATAATTAGACACCATGCCAGGCTTTGGCTGTAGCTCTTTTTTAACACTAATACGGTAGTTTTTAGCGTTACTTTTTTGCGAAATAGAATACTGGCGAATTTCTTCATATTCAGCGCCCTCTGGCTTAACTTTAATACCTAAATACTGCCCTGGTTTATGTGTAATAACAGCTTCGCCATCAACTGGCGTAAGTGTAAAGCTCGTTACTAGTTCTGATTCAGCCTGTTTGTTGGTTATTTCAAATTGGCGAGTTCCCGCCCAACCACCGTGTTTATTTTTACTGTGCTCATACAAAGCAGCTTCTTCGGTTATACAAATATCAGCAAGTACGCCGTAAGCTTCGCGCCAAGCGTATTCAACATCGGGAGTAAATTGCTCAGGAATAAGCTCTTTTAAAGTACCAATTAAATGCGCACCTACAATAGGATAATGCTCAGGTAAAATATTCAAGCTTGTATGCTTATGATTAATACGTGTTAGCGCTTCTTTTAATACGGCTAAATTATCAATATTTTGTGCATACGCAGCCAATGCATTAAAAAGTGCAAATTGCTGACGACCTGTATCTTGATTCGCCATATTAAAAATATTTTTAAGCTCAGGATTATGGCTAAATAAACGCTTATAAAAATGATCGGTAACAACCGTACCCGCCTGCGCTAATAACGGAACTGTGCTTTTTACAATCTCAATGGTTTTATCAGATAACATATGTGTTTCCTATGGATGAACTAACCACGACGCCCATCAACACGACGCCGCGTTAATATAGGTGTGCAGTGAATTAAAAATAATGAAAAAGCCACTAACCACAGCAAAGCACTTATTTGCCAAGCAAGGTGAGGCCCAATAATAAAAGGGAGTAATGAACGAGTAATAGCGGCCACAAGCAAAAACGCAAAAGCAACAGCCATGTAATGAGGAATAGCGAGTGTCCGCCCTGTATGACCATGTGATACACGCGTCATCATTGCTAAAATCATCATACCTATTGTGCCAATAGTGATTAAGTGCAGCGCATCTTTAAATTGTATTGCACTGCTATAAAAGCTAAATGCAACCATCATTAACCCTACGCCTAACGCTAAGTAGGAAAAATGTAAAGACCATAACAACGGCACTCTCAATACCTTGCTATCCCACCAAAAACCTGCCCTGACCAGGTGAAGCGCAGCAACAGTTGCAACAACTAACGCAGGATTAATCGTGTTCAAAAACAACTTGTTGATGAAAAATAAAGTGATAGCCAAAATAGATAAATACATCACCGCTTTATCTATTTTAGGAGTGCGAACTTGTGCGGTTAAACCTAGACCTTTAGCGGTAAAAAATGGTAAAACGCGACCCGCAACAATGCCAACTAGTAAAGTAATGACCAGTACTGCGGTATCAACCACACCAAGTGCAAGCTGCATGTTTTGTTTTAAAACAAGTATTAAATACAATACATTGAGCCCACAAAGCACAGCTAAAATAGCTAAAAACGGATAGTTACTTTTGCTATTGGCTTTTAATAACATATTAGCCAGTACTGCTATGGCGCCTAGCCACCAAATAACTTGTAATGTAAGTGCAGCATATAAATTAAAATGAGCAATATCAGGCAATATCACAAAAAAGGCTAAGCGCGCTGCAAGCCATATAAACGTAAGCCACATAAGGGCTTTCCCACTTATGCTCGGTACGCCTGTCCATGTTTGTGCAGCGGTAAGTAAAAAGCCAACAGCTACAACTCCTGCAAAGCCAAACAGCATTTCGTGCGCGTGCCATAATGTCGCAGGTATCGATGAGTGCCAACTTGCATGGCCTGTTAAAATAAGTAGCCAATACCCCACCGAAAAAAATGCCAATAAGCCACCGCCTAAAAAGAAAGGTCTAAAAGCGAGCATCCATAATGGCCATTGAGATACTTGATGAATAGCAACGCGGGCTGGCATTGGCTCAGTTAAGTTTATAGGGCGCATTATCGTACCTCTTGCCCTAAACCATGTTGTGCAACACAGCGCAGTACGTAACTTACTTTTAAAATAGCAGCAATAACAATAGTGCCAATATGAGCTGATACTTGCACCGCCATGGAAAAGTACTCAGCAAACGGGTAGCTAATTAAAATACTTGCCGTAATACACACTAAACTCACAGCTAATGCAGTATTGGCAGCAAATAATACTGTTTCGTATAGTGAACTAAACTGTGTTTGATTATTTAAATTATTCAGCATTAGTGTGTTCATGGCGATCTCTGTAACTAACTACGTTACTTAGCTATTACACATACTGTGCCAATAATTTTATTCATTTAAATTCAATAAGTTAAATTAAATCACTTTACACTATAAGTCTTTATGACCTACTATAAATTAACTCACAAAAACACAAACAGGTCATTTTGACATGAACCAGCAATTCAACCTTACCCAAGTTGCTCTAGAGCTTGCTCAAAGTACACTGCACGAGCATAGTTTTGATCAATTACTAGCAACGGTTGAGCGGGTGATTCCTAGTGATGCAAGTGCGTTATTAGTGCTTCAGGGCGAGCAATTAAAACCACTGGCAATTAAAGGGTTAATGTCCGACAGCCTTGGCAGACGATTTAAAATAGTAGAGCACCCTCGCCTAGAAGCTATTTGCAAAAGCACACTCGCGCTACAATTTGCGCACGACTGCCCACTACCCGATCCATACGACGGATTGCTATTAGCTAAAACCGGCGACATACCGGTACATGCATGTTTAGGTTTACCCCTTTATGATAAAAACGCACTACTTGGCGTACTTACGTTTGATAGCCTTAACGCCAATGCATTTAACAGCATAAGCGCTGATACACTCAATACCTTACAAACGCTGTGTAGTGCGCACTTTAAAACAGCTTTAGAGCTTGCCCATTACAAACAGCATGCACAGCACTCAAGTGCATTAGTGCAAGAACTAAATCGTGAAGCGTTAACACGGGACGGCGGTGAAATTATTGGTCAAAGTCCGCTAATGCAAACACTTAAAAACGAAATTAAACTCGTTGCAGCATCTAACTTTAGCGTGCTTATATTAGGTGAAACAGGGGTAGGGAAAGAGCTTGTAGCGCGTAATATTCACTTAAATTCAGCTCGAAAAGATCAACCGCTTATTCACTTAAATTGTGCATCACTTCCTGAGAACCTTGCTGAAAGTGAATTTTTTGGTCATGCGAAAGGGGCTTTTACAGGCGCACAAAATTCGCGCCAGGGTAAATTTCAATTAGCTGATGGCGGCACGTTATTTTTAGATGAAATAGGCGAACTGCCCCTGGCCATGCAAAGTAAACTATTACGAGTGCTACAAAGTGGCGAAATACAAACGGTAGGGGAAGACACGCCAAAGTACGTAGATGTACGCGTCGTTGCTGCAACCAACAGAAACTTAAAAGAAGAAGTAGCTCAAGGTCGCTTTAGAGCCGATTTATACCATCGCCTCAGTGTCTACCCTATTACTGTGCCACCACTTAGTAAACGCGAGCACGACATAACACTCTTAGCTGGTTATTTTATTGAGCAAACAGCCCGTAAATTAGGGATAAAACAATTAAAACTAAGCCCTGAAGCGCAAGTACTGCTTAATCAGTACAACTGGCCAGGTAACGTTCGCGAGCTTGAACATGTCATTAGCCGCAGCGCCCTAAAAGCAAAACAAAGCCAATGGCAAAATCCAATAATAACCATTACAAGCGAGCACTGTGATTTAACCCCAAGTGCGCCACAAAACTCTCTAGTAGCAAGCCAAAGTACAACCAACACCTTGATCAACCAACCTTTAAAGCAAGCTGTAGAATCGTTGCAATACAACGTAATTACCGAGCAATTAAAGAAGCATAACTACAACTGGTCAGCAGCAGCAAGAGTACTTGAATTAGATAGAGCTAACTTAGTACGCTTGGCTAAACGCCTAGGCATAGAAGTAAAAAAAACACTATAATCATTTAAAACACAGCTAAAATGCTGCTAAAACTATTGATTAGCAGCTAACTTACTAAAGTGTGTTTTTAACAACCCTGCAAAAGCTTGTACTTTAGCAGTGCGATGTACTAGGTGATGCGTGACTAACCATACATCGGTAGGCCAGCTTAACTCACTGTGTAATATAGGTACTAAATCAGAATATTGCGCCGCTACGTCATGCTGTAATCCGCCAATGCCTAGCCCTTTAATTATTGCACGAGTCGCTTCTGCGGTTTCAGATACTCGCAGCTTAATTTGCGATGCAGGAATATGTTCATCAGCCCATGCAAAATAAGGCACGCGGGCATTAAAACCCGCTACACCCGATACAAAATTATGTTGCTGTAAATCACTTAATAATTTAGGCATGCCGTACTTATTAATGTAACGCTTATTAGCATACAAGCCAGACGAAAGCTGCGCCAAATGCTGAGCAATATAATCGCCCTCATCAGGTCTTGGGCCTGCACGCACTGCAATATGCGCTTGTCCGTGATCGAGCCTTAACCTTTTTTGTTCTAAAATAACTTCTAACTGCACTTGCGGATGTAGCGCCTGAAATTGCTCACATACATCACCAAGTACATCCATAAAACCACTTACCGTCGTTAGTAATAAACTCCCTCTAAGGGTGCTATCGGCTGCTGCTATATCGTTATGTAACTGCTCTAAGGAGCTATGAATAGTTTGCGCCGTTGCAAATAACTTGGTGCCAATTTCAGTAACCTTGTAACCACGGGCATGGCGATGAAAAAGCCGTGCATTTAAGTTTTTTTCAAGATTATTAATTCGTCTAAGCACTGTGCTGTGGTGCACATTAAGCTCTTCTGCGGCCGCCGTTAACGTACCTAAACGCGCCACTTCAAACGCCACTTTAACGTCTTGCCAATCTTCAAATTTAATCGCCATTCTGCTTACCTTATACTTATGTGCATTTACGCACACAAGTGTTGCGTTTATTGGGGTTTTCTACAAGCAAAATTTTGCTACATTAGCGTTGTAAGTTTAAACACTAAAAGGTCACTAGCATGTCAGCACCAAAAATTATCGCCCTAGCAGGAAGTCTTCGACAAGAAAGCTTTAATCAAAAAATTATTAATGAGGCAGCACGTTTTGCTCTACAAACAGGTGCTGAAGTAGAAGTAATAAAACTAAACGAATTAAACATCCCACTATTTAACGAAGATATTGAAGCGCAAGGTACACCAAGCGATGTACAGCTTTTAAAAGATAAACTACGTGCAGCTGATGGTATTTTACTAGCAAGTCCTGAGTACAACGGTTCCATTACCGCTGCACTTAAAAATGCTATTGATTGGGCCTCACGTACAGAGCAAGGTGCGGTTCCAGCTTTTCGCAATAAAGTAGTCGCTTTATTTTCAGCATCCCCAGGCGGGCTTGGCGGGTTACGCGGTTTAAATCATGTACGTGATATATTAAGTGGTATTGGGTCGTTAGTACTTGCAGATCAACTTGCAATACCCGCTGTACACACGTTGCTTGATGAAAATGGCCAAATTAATGAACCTGTTACAGCTGAAAAAGTATCAGCACTTGCTCATCAGTTAGTAAGCGTAGCAAGTAAATTAAAATAATTTAGTACGCCTTACCAAATAACTAATTACTTTGTCGCCGCTATTTTTGCGGCGATAAAGTCTGTATGCGTTACATATAAAAGCCCAGCTACTTTACGTATTACATAGTCTTCTTGCGGATCTATTTCGCCATCAGCATAGGCCAAGCGCCATAGTAGTTCTATTATTTCAATGCGCTGAACTGCACTACAATGCTCATTAATTTGTTTTGAAAACTGAAAGTAGTCAATAGCGCCTTCTAAACTACTTGCTGCGTTAGTGGTTAGCTCTTCAACTTCTGAATCTGTTAAATTAAAGTATTTTTTTAAGGTTACAGTCAGGGTTTGTTGTTCATTATGGTCAAGCTTAGTATCAGCACGCATAACCTCTATAAGCAATGCCGCAACTGCTGTTTTTAAATCATGCTGCTTTATACTAGGTTCCTGATCATCGAATACAGCAAAAAGCTGCTTTATTTGTTTGAACATCACATTATCCCTTTTTGGGTGTTAGACTAAAGATAAAGAAATCGAACTTGTATGAGTAGTTAATGGGTATTAAGTTCGCAAATTAAAGGATACATTTTTATGAAAGGATTAAATACACCACGCTTAGTTATTGGCAGCGCATTGGTGGCCCTTTCGAGCGTCGGCACTGTATTTGCCGAAACTGTCGAAAAAGAAAAATCATACGACTTTGATAATAAAGTACATTACTACCAAACTAAAATTGGCGAAGACAACTATAAAATAGAAATACAGTCAGACGATTACAAACACTTCGCTAATCAAAGTATGTTTTTACTGCGCCATGCAGATAGGTTATGTCGTGGCAGAACCTTTATGTTAAAGGTCCTAGAAGGCGTGCAAGAATACGAACGCTTTCCAACTAAACCACGAGCCTACCAACCAGCCTTAAATGTTTTACTACAATGCGAAACTAAAGAAGATACAAACAAGGGTAAGTAACCTTAGTCTTTATAACCCCAAGGTGCTGATGGTGGAGTAATCGGTTTCGTTAAATCAAAATCCACCTTAAACTCACGTCCTTGGCGAATTAATCGATAAGTAAATACTTCTGGGTAAATATACATTTGCCATGTATTACCTACAGACTGTGCAATGCCTTGTTTTACAAATAACTCTTTAGAGTATTGGTCTGCTGGAAACGACTGTATTTGCGCAGACCCTGCATCAAGCGTATGGCCACCATACATGGTTGATGCGTCGTCAGTTCCATCTTTATGACGATGATCGTGCTTTAAACTTAAGCCACTCCCCGTTTTAGTTATGATCCACGTACGTGATGCATCGTCTCCTACATGAAACGGCACTTGTAACTCAGTCTCGCTACATTTACGTACATGCATAACCAGCTTTTTATCTGTAAATGAGCTTGGCCCTTTCGCGTTATCTACCGCTACTTCACCTTCAAAAGCTTTACCGCAATGCGCTGCAATACTATTAAAAAAGGCATTATGAGTAGGAATAGACACTAACGGTGCAGGGCGTGCAAAAGCTGTCGATGAAGCAACTATTAAGGTTGCTGCAGTTAATAATTTCATATGTTTCTCGTTATAGTTATTTTAAAACACCTGTAATAGTACAGTTTTCTTAAGTACTTTATTAGAAGTATCTATATAAAATTTAGAACAAGACAACTAGGTAAAACTACTAAATAGCGATTAACGACTAAATATCTCAGCCTTCATTAACAATCCTACTTTTATAAATATTAATTACACACCTCAACTAGCCACTGGCCAATTATTTAATCACCATTTGTGATGCCTGCTTAATTGGCCCGAAAGTTCAGCTTTTAGCTGTGTCACATGCTACTAATCCAGCAAAAAGGCTTAGTAAGAAAACTTTGCAGCGCCTATCGCGTTAGCCAATAACGCATGGGTTGGCACAGGTGTAATTATTTTAGAGGGTGTGAGTATTGGTGAAAACAGTATTGTGGGTGCGGGTGCTGTCGTTACTAAAAATGTAATGCCTAATACCCCAGTAGCGGATAATCCAGATCGTGAAATAAGAACACTGTAGTTATTCTCGATGTGATTTTAACGTTGGGAGTCGCTACGCTCGCATCAGCGAGCACTTTAACTCGTTAAATTAAGTGAATTATTCACTAAGAGACACTCCGCTATAGAGGAATACCTGAATCACTTTTTCTACAAGCATAAAAAAGCCCGAATCGTTAGATTCGGGCTTTCTACAATGTGAAGCTTGTGTAATGTCATAGTGCCCACAGCAGTAGAAAGTCACGTAGCAAATGCTAATTTATTGGCCGACTGGGGTATTGAGGATTCTTGTTGTGATTTTAACGTCGGGAGTCGCTATGCTTGCCCGCCCTGCGGGCTAGGTGTTGATGTGAGTGTGTGTTAATTACGCACATTTCACTTTTCTGCAGACGTAAAAAAGCCCGAATCGTTAGATTCGGGCTTTCTACAATTTGAAGCCTGGTAATGTCCTACTTTCACATAGCAAATGCTACACTATCATCGGCGCTGTTTCGTTTCACTACTGAGTTCG
>NZ_JADYXD010000034.1:0-26241 GCF_015864475.1 Pseudoalteromonas sp. SWXJZ10B | reverse complement strand
CGAACTCAGTAGTGAAACGAAACAGCGCCGATGATAGTGTAGCATTTGCTATGTGAAAGTAGGACATTACCAGGCTTCAAATTGTAGAAAGCCCGAATCTAACGATTCGGGCTTTTTTACGTCTGCAGAAAAGTGAAGTGTGCGCAATTAATGTACACTCGTCAACACCTAGCATGTAGGTCGAGCGTAGCGACTCCCGACGCTAGAATCACAACAAAAACCCTCAATACCCCATTCGGCCAATAAATTAGCATTTACTACGTGACTCTCCACCGCTGTGGGTATCGTGACATTACGCAGGCTTCACATTGTAAAGAGCCTTGCTTTAACTATTCAGTAGCCTATTAGACATTCCCATTAGGTATATAGCCTTATTTACAGACACTAGTAAGCAATTAATTGGGGGGCACTATTGTGCGCTAAGTTTACCTAAGTGATTTACCGCATTACATCTGTAACTAACTGTAGTTTTAGCGCGTGCAGAATAAATACACATACCTGATAATTATACTAATCGGCAATAATACCTAATCAATTTGGTGGATTGAACTTGACGTTAATTGCGTTAGAAATTTCTGATATACGATTGCATGGATACAGAAGGTTGAGCAACTTAGGAGTAATAGGCGAGAACAACGAAATAAAGAAATTTTTGACCTCAAATAGATCATTTAACTAGGTAGATTGGCGTAAAGTTTATTTTATTTTTATATTCTCTTGGTTCTAACTAACCACCTATATACGCCAATAAAGAACAATGCAGCAGGTCCAAAGCCACTCAGCACCCAAATGACTTTTAAAATGTTACCGCCAATGCTGCCGTCATGTAGAGGGTGTATCCAGTTTTTTATTTTACTAGCCGTACTTTGCTTATCTATATTAAACACGCTCTCTAACTTTCCTGTAAGTGCATTAACCTCTATATAGCTATGTGGAAAGCGATACGAAGGATCGTTTACAGTTTGAAATCTTAATCTGTAAATAGCATTTAAGTTTGATGGTGTTTCAATCCAAGCTAAACGCGTATTCGGTAATGCTTTTTCAGCTATTAATACCGCTTGTGATAAAGGAATATTGGTTTGTTTGCTCGGTTGAATTTGTGTTTTTGGTGGAGAGTTTATATCGCTAACTAGAGCGGTTAATATAGGATCTGTTTGTTTTGGAATAGCGAGCATAACACCTGTAACAGTTAAAGCTAGTAGCGGTATGCAGAAGGTTAAACCAATTAGTTTATGCCAGTCGTATAGCAAACCTATTTTAGAGCTACGAGATTTAAATTTTAGTGCCTTTACCCACTGCCCAGGCTTTGGAAACCAAGCAAAGAATCCAGAGATAAGAAGAACTATTGAGGCTATGCCTATATAGCCAACAACGAGAGTGCCCGTTGCTCCTGTTAGTAATGAAAAATGTAAGTTGTACATCCAAGTTACTAAGTATTTTCCCCAATAGTTTTTACGTATTACTTTATCACTACTGCTAGATAGCCATACCATTAAGGGGGCAAAGCCTTGCTCTTTTGTTTCTATTGGATTGTAGTATCGCGCGGGAATTACTGAGTTTATACCTGTGTTTTCTAATCGCCATGGCCCTTGCTTTGAAGGGAAATTGGCTCTTAGCGTATTATATGCTTGATCCCAATTAGGCGTTTTTATGTTTGTAATAGCGTCATTTGCTGGATTTAGCAGTAAGTCTATTTGTGGGTAATAAACTAATACGGAGCCAGAAAGGCTAATAATAGCAAGTAAAACACCTATCGATAGACCTAAGTATAAATGTAACCGCCTGAATATTTTTCGCCATGAAAGCTTTAGTGTCATTAATTAAATAGTCGTAATGAGTAATGCAGGTTTATTGGGCATTAAAGAATGATTAATTACGCGGTATATTATATGGTTTTTTGATATGAGTTGTGCGGCATTTTGTCGCACTTATTAAATTAGGTATTTAGAAAGTAAAACGCCAGCCCTTGGCTGGCGTTAAAATACAAACTTGAAGCTTATTTAAGCTTTAGGTCCTGCATTTTTTATATCGTCTGATACGTCATACTTAGCAAAGTTTTCAGTGAAGTCTGCGGCAAGTTTTGCTGCATATTCATTGTACTTAGCTTTATCTTCCCACGTATTAATAGGATTAAGTAAGTTAGTATCTACACCTGGAACTGCTACCGGTACATCTAGGTTTAAAACATCAATGTGCTGAGTTTCAACACCCGCTAATTTACCAGATACAATTGCATCAATTACTGCACGAGTAGTTGGGATATCAAAACGTTTACCTGTGCCGTAAGGGCCGCCAGTCCAACCTGTATTCACAAGGTACACCTTAGCGCCAAACTCGCGTACACGCTTCATAAGAAGCTCAGCGTAAACACCAGCAGGGCGTGGGAAGAATGGTGCGCCAAAACATGTCGAAAATGTTGATTCAATATCGCTAGTTGAACCAATCTCAGTAGAACCAACTTTTGCTGTGTATCCACTTAAAAAGTGAAAAGCAGCAGCTTCTTCGCTAAGTATAGAAACCGGTGGTAATACACCGCTTACATCACAAGTTAAAAATACAACAGCCTTAGGTTCGCCTGCGCGGTTTTCTACTTTACGTTTTTCAACGTGTTCAAGTGGATATGCTGCACGGCTATTTTGAGTAAGGCTAGTATCGTTAAAATCTGGAACGCCTTTTTCATCTAACACTACATTTTCTAAAATAGTGCCAAAGCGAATAGCATTCCAAATTACAGGTTCATTCTTTTGTGACAGGTCGATACATTTAGCATAACAACCGCCTTCAATATTAAACACGCTTCCAGGTGCCCAGCCGTGCTCGTCATCACCAATTAAAAAGCGAGTAGGATCTGCTGAAAGAGTTGTTTTGCCCGTACCAGATAAACCGAAGAATAATGCTGTATCGCCTGCTTCACCAACGTTAGCAGAACAATGCATTGGTAATACACCTTTTGCTGGTAGTAGGAAGTTTTGTACAGAAAACATCGATTTTTTCATTTCACCGGCGTAACGCATACCTGCTAGTAATACTTTACGCTGTGCAAAGTTAATAATAACGGTGCCATCGCTATTTGTGCCATCACGTTCTGGCTCACATACAAACGAAGGAACGTTCATTACTTGCCATTGTGGTAAGTTTGAAGCGTTATAGTTCTGCGGTTCGATAAACATGTTTTTGGCAAAAATATGGTGCCACGCTGTTTCTGTAGTTACAACTACAGGTAGATAATGCTCAGGGTCTGCGCCAACTTCTAGGTGAGAGGTGAAGTGGTCATTACTTTGAACATGTGATTCTACGCGAGCCCATAATGCGTCAAATTTGTCTGCATCAAATGGACGATTAACGTTGCCCCATTGAATATCATTTTGAGTTGTTGCTTCTTGTACAATAAAACGATCTTTTGGTGAACGGCCAGTTCGTTTTCCTGTAATTGCAACAAAAGCACCATTTGCGGCTAAAGTACCTTCGCCACGGCGGATCGCATGCTCGACAAGTTCAGCTGCGGTTAAATCGACAAAACGTGTAGCGCCTGTAGTCATGTTTATACCTAACTATGTGTGAGAGTTTGAACGGATAGCTCTGGGGTTATCAGTGCCCTTAAACTGAAATTATAGTAACAGAAGGTTTTAAGATATTCGAGCCCGTAAAGCCTCTAAAAACACATATATTTAAGAAAAAACATGAATAATTTCAATGATACCGGTGTCATGAAATTAGCAGAAAAGATGACACCGGTATCATCTTTTTATAATATAAAACCGCATATTTTGCGGCTTTAATTACTATATATAGATGAAGCTGAACATTTAGTTGAAAATGCTTTTTATATCTTGTTCGTTAAAAACATACTCTTTTAAACAGTAATGACAGTTAATATTAACAGACCCTTTTTCAGCTACGTCTTTGAGTAGTTCTTCTTGTCCAATATTAACAAGTGCAGTAATTGTTTTATCACGACTACAACCACATTTGAATTTAATCGCTTGAGGTTCAAATACGCGAGGATTATCTTCGTGATAAAGGCGTGTAAGGACAGTATTAGCATCAAGGTGTAATAGTTCTTCATCTTTAATGGTGTTACTTAATGCTTCTAGGTGTGCAAAGTCTTCAATTGATTTTTGTTTATCAACTGGGAGTACTTGTAAAAATAGACCACATGCTTTTGCGCTACCTTCTGTTGTGTCGGTTGCAAACCAAAGGCGTGTTTTTAATTGCTCTGACTGCTCAAAGTAACTTTCGATACATTCACTCAGAGTATCATGCTCTAGCGGAACTATACCTTGGTAACGTTCACCCTTACTTGGTGTAATAGTGATCACCATATAGCCTTGACCAATAAGCTCTTTTACAGTTGTGCCCGTAATTTCGCTTTGCAGGCGTGCAATACCACGCATGTTTTGTTTATCATCACCATTTATAACTGCATATTTAACTGGGCCATCACCTTGAAGCTGTACTGCAATTTCACCTTCAAACTTTAAAGTGGCGGTTAATAAACAGGTTGCAACAAGTAACTCACCTAGTAATGCTTTAACAGGGTCTGGGTAATTATGGTCGGCAATCATTTCATTATAAGCATTCTCGATTTGTACGAGTTCGCCACGAACATCTAGTTCGTTGAATAAATAACGGTGAAGTAAATCTTGTTGCATGAGCGGCTATACCTAACTTGATTTCATTTTTAAAAGTTCGCGTCTTTGCTTTTTATCCGGTTTTTTATCCGGATGAGGAGCAAAAAAGCTGTTATTTTTGCGTGCGATGCTGTTTTCTTCGCGTTTAGCAATACTTGCATCAGATTCTTGATACATGGTCTGTGCAATGGGGGCGCTTTGACGTTTTTCAAGCACTGAGAGTATAGTTATCAGCTTTTCATCTACGCCCTGAGCCAGTTTTACTTTTGCGCCAACGTCTACTATTTTACTCGCTTTTGTACGTTGCCCATTATAATGTACTTTGCCGCCTTGCACCATTTCGCGTGCAACTGCACGAGTTTTATAAAATCGCGCAGCCCATAACCATTTATCTAATCGAACTTTTAACCCATCTACAGGGTCTGAGCTGGTATTAGCATTACTTTTTTTACTCATAAGGTATTTCCCCACGTTTTTATAGCTTAAAATTTATCATGAAATCATCGTAGGATGAAGGTATTACAACGGCAGTTTACTTTTTGTACTGTTATGTAAAGTTAATTTAATCTGTTTACAAAGTTTAATATTAGTGTGCTTGTTGAAAGAAAAATGAAAGGGTACTATGGGTACGCGCTAACGCAGTAAATTAAAATAAGAACACTATTTATGGAACAGCAAATCCAACAACTAAAACAATTTTTAACTCGTTTACCGCATGCTAAGTTAAGTGCATTAGTGACACTGTTAGTTGTTGTTTATCTTGCATTTTTATTATCAAAACTTGTTTGGCTTTTGTGGCCGGAACCACCAGTAACTCTACTTACCCCTATTCATTATGCTAATCAGTCATCTGGTGCGAATAACAACTCAGCGCAGCATATTATTGAGCAATTTTTATTTGGTAAAAAAACTGTAACAAACAACAATAATACTGCAAAGCAATCGCAGGTTATAAATAATGCGCCAGAAACGCGCTTAAGTATCAATTTAACCGGTATTGTAGCGGTTAATAACGATGACAAAGCAGGTATCGCAATTATTGAATCACAAGGTAAGCAAGTAAGCTATCTTGTTGATGAAGTAGTATCGGGTACGCGTGCTGAAGTTGCACAAATATTGCCGGATCGTATTATTTTGAGTGTTAATGGACGCTTTGAAACATTAATGCTTGATGGACTCGATTTCAGTAAGAAGGTGTCTATGCCAGTACTCGCTGCGCGTGATGATTCTGAAATGGGTCCGCAAAAATTAGAACCAAGTGATCTACAAATAGATGCCACTGCAGATCCGGACGTTAAAGAAGCAATTATAGAAACACGTGAAGAGTTACTCGAAGAGCCGGGCAAGCTATTTGACTATATACGTGTTTCACAAGCCATGAATGATGGTGAGCTAATTGGATATCGCTTAAGTCCAGGTAAAGAGCCTGAGCTATTTAAGCAAATGGGTTTAAAAAATAACGATTTAGCCATTTCTATAAATGGCTATCAATTAACAGATTTAAAACAGGCTATGTCAGCTATTAATGAGCTGCGTAATAGTACAGATGCCAATATCACTATAGAACGTGATGGTGAACAAATTGATGTGCAATTTAGTCTGCAATAATTTAGCTTTGGAGTTTTAATACGATGGTTCAGGTGCTACACCTCAAAAAAATTAAAAAAGGGTTAGCTAAGTACGCAGCACTTTTTTTGGCGGCAAGTATTTCTTTGTCTGTTTCTGCTGTTGAATATGCTGCTAACTTTAAAGGAACTGATATCAATGAGTTCATTAACATTGTTGGTAAAAACCTTAATAAAACAGTAATTATTGACCCTAACGTGCGTGGAAAGGTAAATGTTCGCAGTTACGAGTTAATGGACGAAGCACTTTATTATCAGTTCTTCTTAAATGTATTGGAAGTTTATGGCTACTCAGCTGTTGAAATGGACAATGGCATAATTAAGGTAGAAAAAAGTTCAGACGCTAAAAAATCAAATGTGCCACTTATTGACGAAGGTAGTGAAGCTAGCGGCGACATGATGATTACGCGTGTTGTACGTGTTAAAAATGTAAGTGTGCAGGAGCTTGGTCCTCTAGTTCGTCAATTTAGCGATCAAAAAGATGGTGGCCACGTTGCTAACTTTAATGCGGCTAACGTAATGATGCTAACAGGTCATGCTGCATCGGTTAATCGCTTAGTTGAGATTATTCGCTCTGTTGATCAGGCGGGTGACAAGCGTGTAGACATCGTTAAGCTTAAATATGCGACGGCAGATGATGTTGTCTCTGTGGTAGATAATATTTATAAAGACAGCGGTAAAGGCAGTGTACCTGAATTCTTAATTCCAAAAGTTGTGGCTGATGGCCGAACTAATAGCGTTATTGTAAGCGGTGAAGGCCAAGCCCGTACACGTGCTATTGAACTAATTAAGCGCTTAGATGGTGAGTTAGAAAGCCAAGGTAATACTAAGGTGTTTTACCTAAATTATGCTAAAGCTGAAGATTTGGTCAAAGTATTGCAGGGTGTTAGTAAGTCACTTGTTGAAGATGCACAAGGCGGTACTACTAAAACTCGTAGCAGAAGCAATAATGAAAGCAGTATAGAGTCTCACCCAGACTCAAACTCATTAATTATTACCGCACAGCCAGACACAATGCGATCACTTGAATCTGTAATTGAACGCCTTGATATTCGCCGTGCCCAAGTACTAGTTGAAGCCATTATTATTGAAGTAATGGAAGGCGACGGGGTTAACTTAGGCCTGCAGTGGATTTCTGAGCAGGGCGGTATGCTGCAGTTTAACAACGGCACTACGGTTCCCGTGGGCTCGTTAGCTGTTGCTGCAGAGCAAGCACAAGATGTAACCGTTACTAAAAATATAATAGGAACAGAATCTGGTACGGTAACGCCGTATACGGAAACAACAGAAGGTGACTATGGTCCATTAGCCTCCTTACTTAGTGGCATTAATGGTTTAGCGCTGGGCGTTGTTAAAAATGATTGGGGCGCAATTATTCAGGCTGTTGCCACTGATACAAATTCAAATATTTTGGCTACCCCTTCTATTACTACAATGGATAACGAAGAAGCCTCTATTTTAGTCGGTCAAGAAGTACCTATTATTACAGGCTCACAAACAGGCAGTAATAATGCTAACCCATTTCAAACAGTTGAGCGTCAAGAAGTAGGTATTAAGCTGGTAGTTACGCCACAGATTAATGATGGTTCAGCAGTACAGCTTACTATTGAGCAAGAAGTATCGAGCGTAAGTGGTGCAACTGCGGTTGATATTTCAGTAAATAAGCGTTCAATTAAAACAACTGTTATGGCCGATGATGGCGGTATGGTTGTACTTGGCGGTTTAATTGACGAAGACGTACAAGAAAGCGTTTCTAAGGTGCCGTTATTAGGCGATATCCCTATTTTAGGACACCTGTTTAGATCAACAAATACAACGCGCCGTAAGCGTAATCTTATTGTGTTTATTCGCCCAACCATTATTCGTGATGGTGTAAGCATGAATAAGTTAAGCTTTAATAAATATAACTTTATTCGTGGTGAGCAGTTTAAACAAAAAGAAGACGGTATTGAGTTAATGCCAATGACTGATACGCCTATTTTACCTGAGTGGAATGACGAATTAGTACTTCCCCCTACGTATGAAGAGTCTCTGCGTAAACAAAATGCACAAGAGCGTAAAGATGACTAATGCGATTCAAGAGATAAACCAAGATGTGGTTCATCCTAAAACGCATAATCAGGATGAGCTATTAACGAGTGATGTGTTAGTTGAGTTACCAGCAAAGCGTTTGCCGTTTTCCTATGCAAGACGTGCAGGTGTGTTACTTGGCAAAAACAAAGATCACCGCATAGTTTACTACCGTGGTGAGCTAGATGTGGAAGTACTATTAGAAGTACGCCGTATCGCAGGCCATGGTTTTACACTTGAGCAATTGGCTGATGATAAATTTGAGCTATTGCTTGAAGCGTCATACCAACGTGATAGCTCTGAAACACAACAAATGATGGAAGATATTGGCAACGAGGTTGATTTATTCTCACTTGCTGATGAACTTCCGCAAACTGAAGATTTACTGGCTGGTGACGATGATGCGCCAATAATCAAGCTTATTAACGCCATGCTAAGTGAAGCGATTAAAGAAGGGGCTTCTGATATTCATATCGAAACCTTCGAGCAAGAGCTTGTTATTCGCTTTAGGGTCGATGGCGTGCTTAAAGAAGTACTTAAGCCTAATCGTAAACTTGCATCGTTACTTGTGTCTCGTATTAAAGTAATGGCTAAGCTTGATATAGCCGAAAAACGCATTCCACAAGATGGCCGTATTAGCTTACGTATTGCCGGGCGTGCAGTTGATGTGCGTGTGTCTACAATGCCATCGAGCTTTGGTGAGCGTGTAGTACTACGTTTACTTGATAAAAACAACGCGCGTTTAAACCTTGAAGATTTAGGTATGACCGCAGATAACCGTGCATTGTTTTCAGATTTAATTAGTAAACCCCACGGCATTATTTTAGTAACAGGGCCAACGGGCTCTGGTAAAAGTACCACTCTATACGCTGGTATGAGCCAAATTAACTCACGCGATCGCAATATTCTTACCGTTGAAGATCCGATAGAGTACGAAATTCCAGGCATTGGGCAAACACAAGTTAATGCAAAAGTTGATATGACATTTGCACGTGGTTTACGTGCAATATTACGCCAAGATCCTGATGTAGTAATGGTGGGTGAAATACGCGACCTTGAAACTGCGCAAATTGGTGTTCAAGCGTCACTTACCGGCCACCTTGTTATGTCTACTCTGCATACTAATACCGCATCGGGTGCAATTACACGTATGGAAGATATGGGTGTTGAACCATTCTTACTTTCATCGTCGTTACTCGGTGTGTTGTCGCAACGGCTAGTACGTACATTGTGTAATACCTGCAAAGAAGGTCACACGGCTGATGAGCATGAATGCCAGCTGTTAGGGGTTCC
This sequence comes from Pseudoalteromonas sp. SWXJZ10B, assembly GCF_015864475.1. Lineage (NCBI taxonomy): Bacteria > Pseudomonadati > Pseudomonadota > Gammaproteobacteria > Alteromonadales > Pseudoalteromonadaceae > Pseudoalteromonas > Pseudoalteromonas sp. SWXJZ10B. The sequence goes on along the minus strand of NZ_JADYXD010000034.1, from coordinate 16,622 downwards.
TTTTGAAAGCCAACCGACAATTTATCGAGCAGTAGGGTGTGAAGAGTGTAACTTTAATGGCTATCGTGGTCGTACGGGTATTCACGAGTTACTTGTAGTTGATGAAACAATACGCGAAATGATTCACAACGGTAAAGGCGAGCAAAGCGTAGAGAAATACATTCGTAAGCGCAGCCCAAGTATTCGCCAAGATGGTTGTAGCCGTGTACTTGTAGGTAAAACAACACTTGAAGAAGTATTGCGTGTTACCCGTGAGGAAGGTTAACTATGGCGGCGTTTGAATACCGTGCCTTAGATGGCCGAGGTAAAGAAAAAAAAGGCATTTTAGAAGCTGATACAGCTAAACAAATTCGCCAAACTTTACGTGATCAAAAACTTACGCCGCTTGAAGTTGTCCCTGCGGCGCAAAGTGATAAACAAGTCAAAGGCGAAAAAGCCCCTTTACTCGGTGGCTTTTTTAAGCCTACAATTTCAACCTCAGACTTAGCATTAATTACAAGGCAATTAGCAACACTTATTCAATCGGCACTTCCTGTTGAAGGCGCTGTTATGGCGGTTGCTGAGCAATGCGAAAAGCCGCGTTTAAAGCGGATGCTTATGTCGGTACGCTCAAAAGTAGTCGAAGGTTACACCCTTGCCGATGGTCTTAGTGAGTTTCCTCATGTTTTTGACGACTTATATCGTGCAATGGTAGCCGCAGGCGAAAAGTCGGGTCACCTTGACCAAGTACTTAATCGTTTAGCCGACTATACCGAGCAGCGCCAACATATGCGTAGCCAAATAACTCAGGCTATGGTTTACCCCATTATATTAGTGGTATTTGCAATTGGTATTGTGTCGGTATTACTGGGCACCGTAGTACCAAAAATATTAAAAACGTTTGAAAAAACGAAACAAGTACTTCCTTGGACAACCGAATGGGTTATGGCAGGCAGCCATTTTGTGCAAAATTATTGGTTTATTAGTTTAATAGCGATTACAGCTATAGCCATTGGTATTAAGCATGCACTTAAGCAGCCTAAAATACGTTTTTGGTGGGATGACCGAGTGCTACATATGCCAGGTATAGGTAAAGTGGCTCGTGGTATTAACACCGCACGTTTTGCGCGTACTTTAAGTATTTTATCGTCAAGCTCGGTACCATTGCTCGAGGGGATGCGTATCTCGGGCGGTGTATTAATTAACGAAAAAATTAAAAAAGCGGTTGCAGATGCATCCGATAGAGTGAGTGAGGGTGCAAGCTTAAGAGCTGCACTTCAGCAAACTAAGTTGTTTCCACCAATGATGCTGCATATGATAGCAAGTGGTGAAAAATCAGGTGAACTAGAGCAAATGTTAGAGCGTGCTGCAAATAACCAAGATCGCGAATTTGAGAGCATGGTTAATGTATCGCTTAAACTACTAGAGCCTGCGATGATCGCCTCAATGGCGGTTATTGTATTATTTATAGTAATGGCAATATTGCAGCCAATAATGGCGATGAATAAAGCTGTTGGACTTTAAGTTAGAATAAATTTTTAAATATATTAATGGTTTTACCTAAACCATTTTTACTTAATGTTTTTAGAATAATGAGGTAATTACGTGAATAAACAATCAGGTTTTTCTTTACTAGAAGTGATGGTGGTACTGGTTATCATCGGGATGATTATGTCAATTGTTGCACCTAACATTATGGGTCAGCAAGAAGAGGCTGCTATCGATAAAGCGCATCTAGATATTCAGCAATTAGAAGATGCAATGAGCTTATACAAGCTTAAAAATAAGAGCTACCCAAGCACAGAGCAAGGTCTTGAAGCGCTAGTTACTCAAACAAGCATTGAACCGGTTCCAAAACGTTTCCCTGACGGTGGTTTTATTAATGAATTACCAGAAGATCCATGGGGTAATCTATATCAGCTAATTAGCCCAGGTGAAATTGGCAAGTTTGATATTTTTTCTATGGGCCCTGATGGTGAAGTAGGTACTGATGATGATATCGGTAACTGGGACGAAGAAAAACAATAATGCTTAAGTACACTGCTTTGTATGAACATGTTAATGCTAGAGGCTTGCTATGAAAGCAAGCCTTAAGCAGCGCCATGCAAAAAGCAGAGGCTTTAGTTTAATAGAAATTTTAGTGGTATTAGTGATTATCGCTTTTGCTACAAAAATGGTGGTATATAGCTTAGAAGGCGGTGCTGAGGAAGAATTAGATACTCAAGCATTAAGGCTGCATACCACCATTAACATGGCATCGGAATTTGCCATTTTAAACCAAGTTGAATTGGGCTTATTAGTAGAAGAAAATACGTTAGAGTATTTAGTTTTCGATGGTGAAAAGTGGATTACCTTTGACCGTGAAGATCTTTTTAAACCAATAGAGTTAGATGAAAGATTAAAGCTCACTCTCAACTTAGAAGATTTAGCGTGGGCGCAAGATAACCTCTTAGAGCAATCTAACTGGCGCGAACTTATGAGTGGCGGCGATGAGGACAGTTTACTTGAGCTTAAAAAGTTAAAAATCCCACAAGTGCTTATTTTGTCATCAGGTGAGGTAAGCGCGTTTCAACTTATATTAGAGTTAAAAGAGCAAAGCGAGCCTGTGTATTACATTGAAGGTGAATTTGCTGCACCAGTAAACTTTCGCCGAGAGCCAGAATAATGAAGCGCACTAAAGGGTTTACCTTATTAGAGGTATTAGTGGCATTAAGTATTTGTGCTATGGCGGGTATAGCTGCAATGCAAGCAACAAGCGAGCACATACACCACTTAACGACTATTGAAGAGCAAACCTATGCATCTTGGGTCGCCGAAAACGTTATTATTGAACAGCGTACTAAAGGCGAACAATGGCAAGGTAAAAATAACCTTAAAGGCAGCGAAGTAATGGGCGGTGTTGAATGGTTTTGGCAGCAAGAAGTAACAGCCACTGCTGACAAAAGCTTTGTTAAGTTAACCATAAATGTTTTTACGGATGAAAAATATGAGCATTCGGCATATGAGTTATCAACGTATCTAAATAAAGGCAAAAAGTAAGTGAAGCAGCGCGGGTTTACATTACTTGAAGTTATGGTAGCACTGGGTATTTTAGCTTTTGTTATTATTGCTACTCATCAAATATTAGAGACGACAACAAGAGCAAAAGATGCCTCCGATGAAAAAATTGCTGAGTTAAATGGGTTGCAAACAACATTTAGGTTAATGGATCAAGATTTTAGCCAAATGACTAAACGTGCAGTACGAAACGAATCTGGTGATGTTCAAGAACAATATTTACTTGCTGGTCGTTACGTTTTAGAAAGCCAATACGATGGTATTGCGTTTGTACGAGATGGCTGGATAAATCCAATTAATTTATTGCCACGTTCAGAACTACAAGCCGTTGGTTATAGAGTGATAGACGATAACCTTGAGCGTGTTTATCGGGTTTATGTTGATCAGCTTGATAATATGGAACCGCGAGTTCAACGTATACTAGAAAATGTTGAAGAGCTTAAGTTTGAGTTTTTAGATGATAAAAACGAATGGCAAGAACAGTGGGAAATTAAAGCTCTCCCTAAAGCGGTTGCTGTTACTTTGCAACAAATAGAAGCAGAGCCAATTCGTCGTGTATTTTTAGTTCCTGGGCAAGGCAAAGTTGTTGCTACACAAAGTACGGATGTGAATAATGGTTAAGCAGCAATCATCGCGCGGCGCAGCACTTGTTATTGTTTTGTTTATTGTGGCATTAGCGGCTATTTTAGCAGTAGAAATGAGTGCTAATTTAATGGTTCAAGTGCAAAAAAGCACTAATTTGCAAGGTCATCAGCAAGCTAAATGGTACGCCTACGGTGCAGAAGAGCTTGCTATTAAAGGGCTAATACAAAGTAAAAAAGATGATGCTGATAAAACAACACTTGATCAAGTTTGGGCAACTCAAGGTGATGCTTCATACCCTGTTGATAACGGCACGTTAAGTGGCAAAGTTACTGATTTACAAGCATGTTTAAATTTAAATGCTTTAGCCATAGCGCCAGAAGAAAATAGCGCAAGTAAAACAAACCCTGCACATAAAGCACTATTTGCATTACTTGAAAACATTGAAGATTTACCTGCTGATGAATCAGAAGAGACAATGGCAGATAGCGTATTTGATTGGCTTGACGAGGACAGTATTACATATCGCTCAGGCGCAGAAGAAGACGAGTATTTATCACGAGATTTTCCGTATATGACAGCCAATAGTTTATTTGCATCAACATCGGAATTACGCTTGGTTAAGGGCTTTAACCCATTAGTGATGGAAAAAGTACTGCCATATGTATGTGTAATACCAGGCAGTACGCTTTTATCTATTAACGTAAATACATTAATCCCAGAGCAAGCACTCATACTCAGTGCCTTAATAGAAAGCTTAAGCTTATCTGGCGCAGAAGCGGTGTTAGGCGCAAGACCGCAAACTGGCTTTGACACCATCGATGAATTTTTTGAACAGGTGAAGCAGCAAGGCGGTACTAATACTGACTCAATAAAAAGTCTATTTAGTATTAAAAGCGAATATTTTAAATTACAAACGCAGGCAAACTTTGTCGACCTGCGTTTTTCGATGACCACATTACTGCACGCTAAAGACGGTGACGTAACGATACTGGCGCGAAAATTTGGAGGCGTACAGTGACAGAAATACTGTTGATCCGCACGGGTCAAACCGAGCAAGAATTGCTTAATTGGTTAATTTACTCACCACAAGAACAAGAAATAATAGCCAGTGGCGAGTTACCAAATGCAGAGCATTTAAGTGAGCTAAGCGAAAAAGCACTTACCCGAGAAGTGGTCGTGTTGTTACCAAGTGATCAAGTGCAATTAAAAACGGTCGCTTTGCCAACAAAATGGAATCGCAAGCTTGAGCAAGCATTGCCATACATGCTGGAGGAAGATATAGCATGTGACGTAGATGAACTGTTTATAGCAGTAGCGCAGCCGACAATGCTTGGTGAGCAACATGCAATTCGTGTAGCAATGACAGACCGTGAATGGTTTGAACAATGGCTCGCATTATTTGTAGAGCATAATCTATCAGTATACAGAATATTACCCGATGCTTTGTTGTTACCGCTTGCAGATGATGGCGCAGTTACCGCTATCGAGCTCAATAACCAATGGTTATTTAAGCAGGGGCAATGGCATATAGGTGCGGTTGAATCTAGTTGGTTAAATGGCTACTTAACAGCCATGGGTAATCCTGATATTAAACATTTTAGCCCAGCTAGTCAGTTTCCAGAAAGCGTTAACTTACAAGCGCAAACGAGTGAGTACGACTTACCTCTAGCATTATTTGCAAAGCAGTTAGATAGCGTTAACTTTAACTTACGCCAAGGTATGTATCAGCTTAAAAAACAAAGCGCTTTATGGTGGGGTTACTGGAAAGGCGCCGCAATTATAGCAAGTGTTGCATTGGTTTCTACTATTACAATAAAAGCTATTGAGTTACACCAACTTAATACACAAGTAGAAGTAGCTAAAGCTCAAGTAGTCGACAGATACCAAAAAGCATTCCCAGGAACTAAAGTTCGCCCCAATCTAATTAAAAGCCAAATTAAAGGCGCGTTAGATAAAGTGCAAGGCTCAAGTGAGTCGGGCTTTTTAGACTTAACGACTAATTTGGTTGATGTATTTTCGCAAGTCAGCGAATTTACACCTGAAACACTTCGTTATGACAAACGTCGCAATGAGCTGCGCATTCGTGCACGTGCTAAAGACTTCCAAACCTTTGGTAAAGTAAAAATCATACTTGAAAAACAAGGTTTAACTGTTGAGCAAGGGTCTTTAAATAACGACGGTGATTATGTCGTTGGTGAAATTAAACTGCGAGGTGCAGTATGAAAAAGCAGTTAATGCAACAATGGCGCTCGCTTAAAGAGCAAGAACAACAATTGGTAATGGTCGCTGGTGGCGTGTTTATTATTTTTGTTTTAGTAATGGGAATATTTCGACCATTAAATAATGCGATAGAAAAGGCACAGCAATCTCAAATTAAACAACAAGAGCTATTAGCTTGGGTTGATGAAAGCATTGTTAAGCTAAAGGCTGCGGGTAACACCAGTGTTGCTAGCAATGCAAACTTAAGCCAAATTGTTAATTCTACACGTGGGCGCCATCAAATAAGTATTAGTAAAATGCAGCCTAGTACGGGTTCACTTCGTTTGACGCTCGACTCTGTAGAATTTAATCAGTTAATAGAGTGGTTAGATGAGCTAGTGAATCAACACGGCTTAAAAATTGAAAACTTAGATTTGAGCCGCGATGATAAATCAGGCTATGTGCGTGTAAGCCGTTTAGTATTAGAGAATTAATTAATGAAAAAAATAATAACGTTATCGGCTGTCTTTTTAATTAGTTTTATTGTGTTTTGTATTATTAAATTACCAGCACATATTGCACTAGATATAGCAAAACCGTACTTTCCAAAGCAATTAGAAGTAGGGCAAACTGTAGGCACTGTTTGGCAAGGTCAAATGATGCAAGTTCGTTTTGATGGTGAACAGTTAAATAATGTTCGCTGGGACATTGCTGGCTGGAAGTTATTTACAGGCAAGCTAAATGCGAATGTGAAGTTTGGTAATGCACGAGAGCGTAGTGATATCTCGGGTTATGCTGATGTAAGTTATGGGCTTTTTAATCAAGAAGTTAAAGTGACTGACGGCCTAGTGCGCTCAACAGTAGAGCGTGCAATGCAGCGCGTGCAGCTTCCCCTACCTGTAACCGCTAAAGGGCGTGTAATTTTAGAACTTGATGAATACAGCTCAGGTGCACCTTATTGTGATTCACTAAAAGGTGAAATAGCGAGCCCTAATATTGACGTGCAAGGCTTAAATGGGTGGTTTAATATTGGCCCTCTGGCTGGTAAGTTAAGCTGTAAGTCGGGCGATATTGCTATATTAATTGACCCAGATAATACGCTTGGCCTTGTGGCAGATGCTACACTTAAAGCTAATTTCGACTTTAGTGTGGCAGGTTATGTAAAACCAGATGCTAGCTTACCTAAAGATGTACATGATGCGGTTAAATTTTTAGGCCGACCAGATAGCCAAGGTCGTTACCCGCTCAACTTTTAATGTTTGAATATAAAGAGTTTTAATGCAAATACCCCAATTTACTGAGCTGCACGCAAAGCAGCTCAGCACATTTTTAAATACCCAATCTCAAGCAATGACCCTTCAACAAAGCCAAGGCTATTTATTTGGCGTTATTTGCTCGCCCAATCCATTAGATGTGCATGAGTGGCTTGAGCAGATATTACCAAATACAGCTAATGATTTAGATGAAGAAGTACTTTTCTTGTTTATGGCGCTATACCATAAAATTAGTGAGCAAGTATTTGAAACAGGATACAAACTACCCGTTGAGTTTACTATTGAGTTTTGTAAACCATGGAGCGAAGGCTTTTTAGTGGCTACTAAAGCATATGCAGAGCCACTTTTAAATGCACCTGAGTTAGATGCTGAATTTAAAGAAGCATTAGAGAGTGCATTAAGTACACTGAGCTTTTTTGCTCTTGATCAGCAAGCAATTACTCAGATTGCTCAGCAAAATAGTATGACTAAAGAAGCCTTATGCCAGTATCAATATGAATCAATGGGTGACTTTGCACTAGGCTTTGCGGAGCTCATAGAAGTTGTTGCCATTAACAGTGGTTTAATAACTGATGACAGCTGGGACGAATAGTTTTAGCTTAAGCGCTTAGGTAATCTAAGCGCTTAGTTCTAATACAATATCAGTACAGCCTTGCTTACACTTTACCATACCTTTACCAGGCTCGCAGGTGGCTAAATCAAGTGTTAAAACTCCATTACATTTCTCACACTTTAACGTTTTGCCTTGTGCTAATTGTTTAAGCATGTTGCGCTGTTTATGAAATGAGTCGCTTGCTTTTTTATTTAATCCTGAAAAATCCACTACTTTGCTCGCTTTTGCTCTAATGCTTCAGTCACTATTTTACATACTGTATTTAAACGATCGCCATAAAAATAAAGGTTTAAGTCACGTTCACGACAATAGCGTAGGTGAAATAACTGAACAGAGTCATCTGTTGTAAACGTTTTTTCTACGTACTCCCCCTCAGATTCAGACAATTTAAGTTGACTGCTGATCCTATTTTTAGCCATATTTGCAGCAGGGCTTCTGTTAACCTTACTTGCATCACTTAAAAAACCAATGCCTTCACCTAATAACCTTTCGCGAGGTTCTTTTATAAGCGGATGATCGATTGTAAAAAAGGCAAGGATCACAACTACCAAAATAATAAATTTTTTCATGGATACGTAAACCTTGATCTAAGTAGGGTTGAATTACCATGCAGTGTAATAAACTGCATTTTAAAAGCAAGTAACTGGGATGAATAAATTATTAGCGATCTATGCCAGTAATTTTAACCAACATTGTTATAATGGTTAACAGCAGTCAGATATTTCTGAAATATCTGAAAGTATTCGAGAAGGCAATTTATTAAAGTAAATCTGCCTAGCAAGTAACTTGCTAGCTTTAAGTATAGAGTACTTGAGTATTGCTGGATTTTTATTTCCAAGCGGCGTTGAGGAACTTCGATGGACAAACAAATTAAAGTAAAGAATATCCCTGTAGAGGTGAAAATCCAAAAACCGGATTTAAGCCGTCAAGATGATAGGTTCAATCCCCGAAATCGTATTTATGTGCGTGCCGTAAAAGGCCTACATCAATTACTTAGGCAGCGCATTGGCTTTTTAGGCCTACTTGCGTTTATGTTACTTCCTTGGATTAATTTTAACGGCCAGCAAGCAGTGCTGTTTGATCTAATTGGTCAAAAATACAATATTTTTGGTTTAACGCTATGGCCTCAAGATTTTACCATATTAGCGTTTATTTTTATGCTGGCAGCATTTGCGCTGTTTTTAGTGACCACCTTCTATGGACGGGTGTGGTGTGGCTACACATGTCCGCAAACTGTTTGGACCTTTATTTTTATTTGGTTTGAAGAAAAGCTTGAGGGCACGGCTAATCAGCGTAAAAAACTCGATCAAAGACCCATGAATTTTGATAAGTTTTGGCGTAAAACGGCAAAGCATACTAGTTGGGTATTGTTTTCGTTATATACCGCTATTTCTTTTGTGGGTTACTTTACGCCAATCAGAGAGTTACTTCCTGATTTTGTAACGTTTAACGTGGGTGGTTATGCACTAGTCAGTATTATTTTCTTTGCTGCGTGTACCTATGGTAATGCCGGTTGGATGCGAGAAATTATGTGTTTACACATTTGCCCTTACTCACGTTTTCAATCAGCTATGTTTGATAAAGATACATACACTGTAACGTACGACGAAAGCCGTGGTGAAAGCCGTGGTCCTCGTTCACGTAAAGTAGATCATGAAGATTTAGAGCTAGGCGACTGTATCGACTGCAACCTGTGTGTTCAAGTGTGCCCAACAGGTATTGATATTAGAAATGGGCTGCAAGCTGAGTGTATTAACTGTGGTGCATGTATTGATGCGTGTGATGGCGTAATGGATAAAATGGAATACCCGCGTGGACTTATTTCATATACGACAGAGCGAAACCTCGAAACCCCAGAAAATAAAACGAATCCACTACGAGCTAAAATCATTGGTTACACGGTCATACTTGTTGTGCTTACGGGAGCACTTGTAGCTAATATAGCGCTGCGTAAAACAATGGACTTTGATATCATTCGTGATCGAAACCAATTATATCGTGTCGATTTTGATGGTTTAGTAGAGAACACCTATACATTAAAGGTAATTAATAAAGCGCAGTACGAGCAAACCTTTAATATTAAAGTACAAGGGTTAGATAACTTTAAGTATATTGGTAAGCAGTCATTTACTGTGCAGGCAGGGCAATCTCATAATGTGCCATTGTCGCTTGTAATGGACCCTTATGATTTAAAAGCGCCAATGACAGAGTTTAATTTTGTGCTTTCACCGGTAGATGAGCCGGATGAAACAATATCGCAGTCGAGTAACTTTTTTAAAGCGCGATAATCACAACCTACCTTAAATAGGTAAGTTGATATAGCAATTAACAAAAGCGGGTATATAACTCGCTTTTTATTTTATATAAGAAGAGTATGAGTAAATTTAGTTTTATTGACTTAACACCTGACCTAATACTCGATGCAATAGAAAGCGTAGGTGTGTACGCTGAATCTGGTTTGTTGGCACTCAATAGCTATGAAAACAGAGTGTACCAATTTAAAGCCGATGATGGCCTGCGTTACGTAGTGAAGTTTTATCGCCCAGAGCGCTGGAGTAAAGAGCAAATTCAAGAAGAGCATGATTTTGCATTTGAACTGGCAGAAGCGGAAGTGCCTGTTGTTGCCCCTATTTTATATAATGGGCAAAGCTTGTTTGAACACGAAGGTTATTTGTTTGTGTTGTTTCCAAGTGTCGGCGGGCGTTTATTTGAGGTTGATAACTTAGACCAGCTTGATGTAATGGGGCGTTTAATTGGCCGTATGCACCAAGTAGCTAAAACAAAGCCTTTTACTTATAGGCCAACAGTTACTTGCGAGGAGTATTTACATACAGCCAAAGTTCATCTTCAAAAAAGTAACTTAGTGCCTATGGGAATAAATACTGCCTTTTATACTATTTTAGATTTAGTGATAGAGCAGGCGCAAAAACAGTATAAAGATGTGCAAAGTATTCGCTTACATGGTGACTGCCACGTTGGTAATATTTTGTGGGCAGGTGATGCGCTAATGTTTGTTGATTTAGATGACAGCCGCCAAGGTCCTGCAATCCAAGATTTATGGATGATGCTCAGTGGCGATAGAGCGACGCAACTGTTACAGTTAGACACCCTTGTGAGTGCGTATGAAGAGTTTTGTGATTTTGATCACTCTCAACTCAAATTAATTGAACCGCTGCGAGCGATGCGTATTATCCATTATATGGGATGGGTAGCTAAACGATGGAGCGATCCTGCCTTTGTGCGGAACTTTACATGGTTTGCTGATGACAAATACTGGGAGCAACAAATTTTAGCACTGAAGGAGCAACTTGCAGCACTGCAAGAAGCACCGTTAAAGTTATTGCCGTAATATTTTATTTAAAGACAAGTACAACGAGATACAAATGCTTAAAAAATTAAAACTGAGTTTATTACTTTTATGTTTACCATTTGCAGCACTTGCTGCACAGTTTGAAGTTGATAATCAATACACTGTTATTGATGTAGACAAAAGTACATCACCACAAGTAACCGAGTTTTTCTCATTTTACTGTCCACATTGCTTTAAGTTTGAACCAGTAGCAAAAGCAATTGAACAAGGCTTGCCAGAAGGCGCGGAGTTTATTAAAAACCACGTGAACTTTTTAGGTGGCGTGTCGCCACAAGCACAAAGTAATTTAAGCTTTGCCTACTTAATTGCTAAGCAGCATGGTCAGGCGCAGAGTATTAGCGATCAAATTTTTAAAAGTATTCATGTTCAGCGTGCTCCTTTAACTGAAATGAAAGACGTTAAAAAATTACTTGAAGTAAACGGTATTGATAGCGCAACGTTTGATCAAGAAATTGCAAGCATGCCAGTTATTTCGGCTGAGCAAGCAATGCAAAACAAACAAAATAAATATTCAAAATTAGGCGCACTTACAGGTGTACCTACTTTTATTGTTAACGATAAATATAAAATAAACCTCAACACCATCAAAAATCAAAAAGAACTTGATGAGTTAGTAGCGTTTTTATTAGCACTATAAATTTCGGAGCATAATAATGATTAAATTAGTTAAAGCAGGTTTGCTTGCAGTACTACTTCCTATGGCGGCAACAAGCTTTGCAGCAACGTATGAAGAAGGCGTGCATTACGACGTTGTTTCTGAGCGCGCAACAAAAAAGCCAGAAATTAAAGAGTTTTTCTCATTTTACTGCCCTGCATGTAATAACATGGAAGCACTAATTGGTGAGTTTAAGCCTAAGCTTGATAAAAACGTTAAATTTAAAAAGAGCCATGTTGATTTTGTAGGTGTACGCGACCCAGAAAACCAACAGATGATGAGCCAAGCACTCGCTACTGCAGAAGTGCTTCCGCAAAAAGATAAAATTGTCTCTGCAATCTTTAATCATATTCATACAAAGCGCGCTAGTTTTAATGAGCTTGCAGATGTAAAAGATATATTTGTAGCGCAGGGCGTTGATGGCGATAAGTTTGATAAGCTGTTTAAAAGCTTCTCGGTACGTACGCTGAGCTCTAAAATGAAACGCGATCAAGACTACTTTAAAGAAAAAGGCGCACTACGTGGCGTACCTACATTTATTGTAAATGGTAAGTATAAATTAAACCTAGGTCGTGAGTCGGGTATTACTGAACCAGAAGATATTAGCAAACTGATTAATTACTTAGCTAACAAGTAAGTTTAGCTAAAACTAAAAAAGCTCCTACAAGGAGCTTTTTTTATGGGTAACGTTTACTGAGCGTATTTATTTGCGCTGCAAGAAAACACCCGACTCAATGTGATGTGTATATGGGAACTGATCAAATATAGCAAAGCGCTTAACGTTGTGCGTACGTGTTAGGTGATCAAGGTCACGCTCAAGGGTTTCAGGATTACACGATATATAAATTATGCTTTCGTAGTTAGCTACTAAGTCACACGTTAATTCATCCATGCCCGCGCGCGGTGGATCAACTAATATGGTTTGGCAGTCATAGCTTTTAAGGTCAATACCGTCTAAACGAGAGAAAGTACGCTCGCCATTCATTGCTTGAGTAAACTCTTCACTAGACATACGAATAATATCTAAGTTCTCTACGTTATTTTTAGCAATATTGTATTGAGCAGAATGAACAGATGATTTTGATATTTCTGTTGCTAATACTTTATTAAAACAGCCCGCTAACGCAATTGAAAAGTTACCGTTACCGCAATACAGTTCTAATAAATCATTTTTAAGTGGTTTACATAAATCTTGCGCCCACTCCAGCATATTAATATTTACTTTTGCATTAGGCTGAGTAAAGCTATTTTCTACTTGTTGATAAATAAGCTCTTGACCATTAACTGTTAAACGCTCAGTTACAAAGTCATCACCCAGCACTTCTTTTTGTTTGCGAGCACGGCCGATAAAGTCAATTTTGTATTTACTGCTTAGTTTTTCTTTAAGCGCTTTAATTTCACTTAACCATTCATCATCAAGTGGTTTGTGATAAAGCAAGCTTACTAAAATTTCACCGCTTAGCGTGGATAGGTAATCGATTTGAAATAACTTACGACGTAATATTTCACAAGGCTTAAGATGCTCAATCATCACCTGCATTATTTCACCAACTAGAGGCGCTGCTGGATCAAATGTATCAACACGGATTTTTTCTTTTGTTTGTTGATCAAACATAATGTGAAACAGATCGTCACCGTCGTGCCATACTCTAAATTCAGCACGTTGGCGGTAGTTAGTTGGCTCTGAGCTAAATACTTCTAGTTGCTCCACACCAAAACGTTGGAACTGTGCACTAATACGCTGCTCTTTTTCACTTAACTGCGTTTGGTACTGTGTGGTATCTATTTTAATAACTGCCATTAACGCTACTACCTTATCTAAGATCTGTTTATCGGCGCTATTGTAGGGAGCGCTGCGTATTTGTCTAGTTTTGGCTAGCATTTATGCTGTTTTATTGAACATTGTACTTTAGTTTTTGTTGTTATAGCCGATAATAAACTACGCACGCTTAGGAGACGAATCATGAAAATAGGTAATTATGGCTTTACGCCAAACAACAACATCAATAAATTCAATAATAAAGCTGATATACAGCAACCTACAATTACGTCTCCTCAAGATAGCTATCAACAACGAGGCCGAGAGTTGGCCGCAAAGGTGCTTGGCGATAAAATGGCTGAGCAGCTTGGATTGCCTATCGCAGAAAAAAAAGCAGATAAACCACTATTTGATTTTGATGAAATAGTAAAAAACGTACTCGATTTTGTAAGTCGTGCTGTTAATAAAGCAAAAGCTAATGGCGCTGATGACGAAAAGCTCAAAGATATGTTAGGCGACGCGCGCAAAGGAGTCCAAATAGGGATTGACGACGCTGTTGATGAACTCAAAGGTACAGGTGTATTTAATGATGACATGGAAGAGGGGATTAATAAGTCCAAAGAGGGAATTTACAATGGGCTCGATAAGTTTGAAGAGTCGTTATTTAACCCACAACCTGCCAGCGTAAATATAAGCCAGGCTCAATATGTCAGTATGACGAGTAATGCAGAGTATAAATTTACCACCGCAGAGGGTGACGAGGTAAGTATTAGCTTTGCAGATGCATTTGAATCTCAGTCGGCAAGTGGCTATCAGCAAAACAGTAATAGCGAGTCGTTTGCAAGCTCATCATCGCAATCTCGACAGGTATCATTTTCGATGTCGGTTAATGGTGACTTAAATGAGCAAGAGCAAGAAGCTATTAATGCAATGATGGAAGACTTACAAGATCTAAGTAAAACCTTTTTTGGTGGTGATTTAGATGAAGCATTTGAACAAGCGCAAGAGCTGAGTTTAGACAGCGATCAGCTGGTGGCTTTTTCTATGGATTTACGCCAAACAAAAACAATAGCAACAGTTAAAAGCTATGAAGAATATAGACCAGCACCAGAAAAACGAGTAGCGGAAGGTTTAGCTCCTTTTAATGATGACCTTAAAAATGCTTTTGAAAAAGCGGGTGAGCTTGGATTACAAAATCAGCTAGCTGGCATTCTCCAATGGTTAAATCAAGATCAGGAGCAAATAGATAAGTTAGTGGATTACACAAAGTCTATGTTCGAAAACCTTAATCAGTTAAATTCGGCAGCCGACGAGCTTGCTGATTTAGAAACCACGCAAAGTTAAACTACTTTCTTTTATAAATACCTCATGGCAAACTGCCGTTCTTAAAGTAAAGTGGGAACGGTAGTTTGTCAGCGCATATAATGGTCTTTGATTCAGGTATTGGTGGAACTACTGTACTTGAGCATATAAAGCAAAGTATCCCCAATGCTCAGTACAGTTATTTTATGGATAATGCATTACTACCTTATGGTGCTCAATCCCAAAAAACAATCATTAACCGATTATGCTCACTTATTCATTTCATCAAAGCTAATACGCTTAACGTTGATTTAATTGTAATAGCGTGTAATACCGCTTCTACATCTGCACTTAGCGCTGTTCGCCAAATGACAGATATTCCTATAGTAGGTGTTGTGCCAGCAATAAAGCCTGCGGCAGAGTTAACACGTTCAAATCATATTGGCTTATTAGCCACACCGGCAACGGTCGCCAGTTCATACACTAAAACATTAATTACTGAGCATGCACGTAATGTAACCGTTAATCTATATAGCAGTGTGGAGTTAGTAACTTTAGCTGAGCAATACTTTTTTACAGAGTCTTTGGATACAAACAAGTTGCATCAAGTGCTTGATGACCTACATATAGATAAAACTATAGATGTACTTGTATTAGGATGTACGCACTTTCCAATATTAGCAGAGCCTATTAGTCAGTATTTTAAAGGGAATGTAAAATTACTTGATTCAGGTGTAGCGATAGCAAACAGAGTCAACTACCTACTTAACCAACTTAACTTGTGTGTGAATAAACTAACAGACATAAAAAAGCCGCTGCAATATTATGCAACGGCTGATGTGTTTAGCAATAAGCTAGCGGTAAAGCTAGTTACACTGACTGATCCGTCTCAGTACGTAGAGCATTAGAATCATCTTCTTGTTTTTGTTTTGCTTCACGTACCTTTAAAGTACGTTGTTGGAACTCGCTATCGTTCAAGTTAGCAATTGCATTGTCTGCATCAGCTTGCGCCATTTCAACAAAACCAAAGCCACGACGCTTGCCAGTATTCTTATCCTTTAATAAACGAACATTGAATACTTTGCCTTGTTCTTCAAATAATGCACGAACCACACCTTCGTTTGCACGATAAGGAAGGTTACCAACATAAAGCGTTTTTGTTTTAACTTCAGCTTCTTCAGTCACATCAGATGACATTGCAGCAATAGCAATCGCACCTATTAATAAACCAGCACCAAATAGTAATGCAGGGTTTAAAGCTAAGCCGCCTAAAGCAAACTCAACAACAACAAAACCAACTACAGCAAGAATAACAGAGAAGATAAAAGATTTTTGATCGGGTAATTTCATTTTAGATCTACCAATAAACAGGAAATAAACATTAATTTAACATTGTGAACTTGCTATCTTAACGTCTAAATCAAACATAGCAATGATATTTGTATTAAATAATAAATAAGAGCACAAAAAAGCATCATCTTAGGAAGGTTTTCATATGGTTTTACATGGTTTTGTTCTATTTTTGTTCGAACAGTAAAAAGATCTAAAAAAAGGGTTGATCTGTTTTCGGATCTCCCTATAATGCGACCCCACTGAGACGGGAAACGCCAACGCATAGCGAGGCAGGAACAACTCAGAGAGTTAAATAAAACTTCGGTTTTAAATCTTCCAAAAGAAAGTTTAAAACTAAGTGTTGACTCGAAAAATAAAGGGTGTATTATTCGCATCCCTTGAGACGCTAAAGCGACTCAAAACGTTCTTTAACAATATAAAGCAATCATCTGTGTGGGCACTCGTACAGATTGAGTTCTAACAGCCAACCTACTTAG